>JBILVO010000157.1:0-8270 GCA_044370415.1 Pirellulales bacterium | reverse complement strand
GTGGATTCTCCGGAGTCACCACGCCGCGGGCCCGCGTGACCGTCGGATCGAGCCCGAGGTACCAGGGCTCCTGGTAGTTGACCGCCGGCCGCGACTCGTCGAACACGATGCCGCAATCCGACCAGACTCCGCAGGCGAACGGCTCGTGCAGGCACGACGCGAACAGCGCCCACTTGCCGCCGTAGGAATGCCCCATCACGCCGATCCTCCGCGGATCGACCTCGGGCCGCTGCGTGAGCACGGTGTGGCAATTGGCGGCGATGCTCGCAAGGTAGCTCAAGGGCTGGCAGCGGGCGCCGTCGAGCCGCGGAAGGTAGGCGTCGTCGCCCGGCGACCCGATGGAAAGCGTCACGAAGCCCCGCCGTGCCAGCTGCAGGCCGAAGTCGACATGCCGGCCGCGATTGCCGGTCGTGAGCATCCGCTGCGCCTGCCCCGTGTGCGGCCGCGGCCCGTCGTACGCAACGCTCACTTCCGGGGCGTAGTAGGGCACGAGCACGGCCGGCAGCGACGCTCCGGGCGGCACGAGCAGATAGCCGTGCTGCATCACGCCCGGCGTTACCTCAACCTCGATGAAGTGCTCGACGACGCCGTCGCCCCGGTCGCGACGCTCGCCGAGGGCCGTTCGAGGCCGGTCGAGCAGCGTGGGCCACGGCCCCATCTCAGCGTGCCAGAGCCGGAGGATCTCGGCCCGCCGCGCGGGCCATTCGGCGGCGCAGGCGACGCGGCGGCCATCGGTGCAGACCAGCGGCGAGCGGAAGGCATCGGGCTGTCCCGCGGCATCGGCCGGCGGAATGAACCAGGGACGCATCGACTCCGGCAGGGGGGCATCCATCGTGGCGGGCGCGGCGGGCTCGGCAGCACCGGCGATCCGCGGGCTGGCATCCCGCCCCGCCGCGACAGCAGCGCACGCTCCGATGAAGACCCGCCGCGTCTGCCGGGCCGGATTCGCCCTCCTCCCCACGTCGCGACGGCTCATCGGCATCATCTCCCGGCCCAGAGACTACCGCGCCCGTGCGTGCCCGCGGCAGGACGGGCTTCCGTCCGCTCCGGTACACTGTGCCACGCTCGCGGCCGTCTGCGACGGAAATAGCGGCCGCGGCCCGCGGGAACTGATGGCATGATCGATTATCACCTGCACTATGTGTTCGCGATCGGCCTGCTCACCGTCAGCACGTGCCTCGCTCTGCACTGCTTTTTCATGTTCATGGCGCTCCGCTCGCAGGTCGCCTTCCGCAGATGGTTTCCGCAGGCGAGCGGCGCCGGCCTCGTCGTGCCCTCGATGCTCCTCGCGACGGCGCTGCTGATCGTCTCGACGTTTCTGCAGATCGGCATCTGGGCGATCGTGCTCTGGAGGGTCGGCAGCTTCGAACGGGTCGCGGACGTGGTCTACTTTTCCGGCACCACCTACACGACCCTCGGCACCGGCAAGCACGTGCTCGTGCCGCCATACTGCGTGCTCGAGCCGATGGAGGCCACCAACGGCATGCTCGCCGCCGGCCTGAACACGGCGATTCTCTTCGCGATCCTGTCGAACGTCGCCCGGCGGCGGTCCGACTACGACGAGTTTTTTCGGTGACGCCCGTCCCGATCCCAGCCCCGTGGACCGAGGCACAGGAATTGCGATTTCCCAGGCAGACGTGTACTTTTCGCCCACCCGTGCCCCTCGCTTCGGAGCGCTGATGACACCCCGCATCCTGCTGACGACCACCTCCTTCCAGGACACGCCCGGCGACCACCACAGGGTGCTTGCCGACACCGGCTGGGAGGTGGTCACGGCCCGCGGACCGCTCTCCGAGGCCGACACGCTCGCCCTCGTCGGCGAGGTCGACGGCTTCATCTGCGGCGACGACGCCATCACGCGTCGCGTGCTGGAAGAAGCGCGGCCCCGCCTGAAGGTGCTGAGCAAGTACGGCATCGGCGTCGACAAGATCGACGTGAAGAGCTGCACCGAGTTCGGCATTCCGCTCCTCTTCACGCCGGGCGTCAACCACACCACGGTGGCCGAGCACGCGTTCCTGCTGCTTCTCGCGCTGGAGAAGAACTTCCTCGCCCAGGTTGACTCGACCCGCGGCGGCGGCTGGAAGCGGCAGACCGGCCACGAGCTGCTCGACAAGACGATCGGCGTCGTCGGCATGGGCCGCATCGGCAGGGAGGTGGCAACGCGGGCCCGGGCGTTCGGCATGCACGTCATCGGCATCGACCACCACTGGGACGACGCCTTCTCGGCCACCCATGGCATCACACGCGCCGCCACGCTCGATGACCTCTTCGCAGCCTCCGACTACGTTTCGCTGCACACGAACCTCACGCCCGAGACCCGCGACATCGTTCGGGCCGACTCGATCGCCCGCATGAAGCCCGGGGTGATCATCATCAACTGCGCCCGCGGCGAAATCGTGCACACCGCCGACATGGCGGCGGCCCTGGCGTCGGGCCGCGTCAGGGGCTACGGCACCGACGTGCTCGACGAGGAGCCGCCGCGGCCCGATCACCCGCTCACGAAGCTGCCCAATTGCATCGTCACGCCCCACGTCGGCTCGCGTACGTACGAGAGCGTCGCCCGGCAGGCGATGGCGGCCGTCACCAACCTCGTCCGGGCGATGCGGGGCGAGAAGCCCCTCGCGCAGATCAATCCCGAGGTCCCCGTCACGAAGGTCGTCTGACCGCCGAGCAACCGGGGGCAGGTCGCGCCACAGGTCCGCCGCGCCCACCGCGCCCACGCGTTTTCCACCACCGGAGGAGCCGATGCCCGAGACCTTCCACGTCGTTCCCGTCGCCGCCCACGAAGCGATCGTGCGCACGGCCTACATCCGCCGCGGCTTCGACGCCGCGGAGGCCGAGCCGGCCGCCAAGCTCGCCACGGCCGCCACCCGGCACGGCATCCGCACGCACAACGCGATCAAGGCGTTGCACCTCGACGAGCACTTCGGCTCGAAGGCCGGGGGCTGCGTGCCGAAGGCCACGATCCGCAGGCTGCCCAGCCGATTCGATGCGGCAGAGGCCTGGGACGCGCAGAAGAAGCTCGGCCAGGCGGTCGCCTGGGAGGCGATCGACACCTGCATGAAGCTTGCCGACAAGCACGGCACCGGCACCGTCTCGGTCGACAACGCGTTTCACTATCTTTGGGGCGGCGGCTACGTGATGGAGGCGGCGAAGAAGGGCTACATCGCCTACACAAACTGCACGGCGTCGCTCGCCGAGGTGGTGCCGTTCAAGGGCGTCTATCCGACGCTCGGCACGAATCCCCATTCCTGGGGCTTCCCCACGACCGAGGCCGTCGGCTATCCCGTGGTGATCGACTGGGCGACCTCCGTGATCGCGATGGGCCGGGTGCAGCAGCTCAAGCGCGAGGGAAAGCCGTTGCCGCCGAACGCCGCGGTCGACAAGGACGGCCGTCCCACGACCGATCCCGCCCAGGCGGTGTCGCTCTTGCCGTTCGGCGACCACAAGGGCTACGGGCTTTCGCTCATCAACGAGATCGTGGCCGGCTTCATCGGCGGCTCGCTGCCGACGATCCGCAGCCGCGCGGCCGTCCCCGGCGAGAAGCAGGGCTGCGCATTCTTCTTCCAGGTGATCCATCCCGAGGCGATGAGCGGCGGGGCCTTCGCCGGCGGCCGCAGCCAGGCGGCGAATGTGAAGGCCGTGCTGGCCGACGTGCTCGGCCACGGCAATGAATCGTGCATGCTGCCCGGCCAGATCGAGGCCGAGGCCGCCGCGCGGAGCGACAAGGCCGGCGGCCTGCTCTTTTCAACGGCCGAGGTGGAGGCGCTCAACGAGATCGCCCGCGAGGCCGGCGTGCCACCGCTCGACCCGGCCGCGCTGCCCGTGGCGTGACGCCGGCCGCACGCGTCGCAGCCTTGCCGTCGCTCCGACTCCGTTCCCGTCATCCAAATCCCCCTTTCACCATCATCTGCGGAGCCAGCATGTCGCTCACCATCAAGCCGAAGGACTCATGCGCGTTCGACCAGGTCTCGCTGGGGGAGATCATGCTCCGGCTCGATCCGGGCGAGAGCCGGATCCGCACCGCCCGCCAGTTCACGGCCTGGGAGGGGGGCGGCGAATACAACGTGGCCCGGGGCCTGCGGAAGTGCTTCGGGCTGAAGACGGCGGTAGTGTCGGCGTTCGTCGACAACGAGGTGGGCCACTTGATCGAGGACTTCATCATGCAGGGAGGCGTGAACACCGACTTTCTGCTCTGGAGGCCCGACGACGGCATCGGCCGCTCGGTCCGCAACGGCCTCAACTTCACCGAGCGGGGCTTTGGGATCCGTGGGGCGGTGGGTGTGCCCGACCGCGGCAATACGGCCGCCAGCCAGCTGAAGCCCGGCGACGTCGACTGGGACGACCTCTTTGGCCGGCTGGGGGCCCGCTGGTTTCACACCGGCGGCATCTTCGCCGCCCTCTCCGAATCGACGGCCGCTCTCACGATCGAGGCGGTCAAGGCGGCCAAGAAGCACGGCACGATCGTCTCCTACGACCTCAACTACCGGCCCAGCCTCTGGAAGAGCATCGGTGGCCAGGCGAAGGCCCGCGAGGTCAACCGCGAGATCGCGAAACACGTCGACGTGATGATCGGCAACGAGGAGGATTTCACGGCGTCGCTCGGCTTCGAGGTGCAGGGGGTCGACCACTCCATCAGCACGATCGAGACCGACGCCTTCCGCAACATGATCGAGACAGCGGTGAAGGAGTATCCCAACTTCAAGGTGGCGGCCACGACGCTCCGCCGGGTGATCACAGCGACGAAGAACGACTGGAGCGCGATCCTCTGGCATGACGGGAAGTTTTACGACAGCCGCAAATACCCGGAGCTCGAGATCCTCGACCGCGTCGGCGGCGGCGACAGCTTCGCCAGCGGCCTGGTGTTCGGGTTCCTGGAGTTCAACTGCCCGCAGAGAGCGGTTGACTACGGCGCCGCCCACGGGGCGCTGGCCTCCACGACGCCCGGCGACACCTCCATGGCCACCCGTTCCGAGGTTGAGAAGCAGATCAAGGGCGGCGGGGCGCGGGTGGTCCGCTAGATCAGAGCAGCCAGGACGGCTACACGAGGCGTCGATCCACATCGACGCCGGCCGTTAGCGGACGAGGCCATGGATGGCTCGGCCGCGCGAGAACGGAGAAGCAGATCAAGGGCGGCGGGGCGCGGGTGGTCCGCTGATGAGGAGAACCGCGAGCCGGGATCGGCGGAAGCTCGACGAGCGTGGAGGATTTCGCATGTCCAAGACGTATGCGGCGTGAGGGGCCGTTGTGCGAAATCATCCCGCGAGGAGACTTCTGCCGGCTCGGCGGTGATCGCTCCCACCGGACCGCTCCACATGACTCGGATGTGCTGCAGCGGATGATGGCTCGGCCGTGCGAAGGCCGCGAAGCAGATCAAGGGCGGCGGGGCGCGGGTGGTCCGCTGATGAGGAGAACCGCCAGCCGGGATCGGCGGAAGCTCGACGAGCTTGGAGGATTTCGCATGTCCAAGACATATGCTGCGTGAGGGGCCGTTGTGCGAAATCATCCCGCGAGGAGACTTCTGCCGGCTCGGCGGCGATCGCTCCCACCGGACCGCTCCACATGACTCGGATGCATAGCTCAGCTGCGCTCTAAACCACAGCAGCATGGTCGGCCGGCGGCAGTTCAGGGTACGATGGCGGGGTGCGACCTTCGATAGACCATAGCCGACGTACCGCAGTGTGGATGGACGACACTGTCAGACGGTCACGTCCACCCACGACCTGCAGCCGCCGAACGATTCGCGCCAGGGCACGACGAGAGGCTCTGGCAGCGCGGCCAGTTCGACCTCGAGCACCTCGAGCCCATCGCCCCAGCGGTGAAACCGCTCCGCCACCACGGCGTCCGACCAGACGTGATCGGGGCGAAACTGGGCGAGCTCGCCGAGCGACGTCACGCGGACCGAGCCGGTGACGCAGGCTCGGTGCCGAAACACCACCGTGCCCTCCGGTGGCCGATCGGCGTCGATGTCGGCGAGCAGGTCGCGGGCCGCCGGAATGATGCTCTCTGGCGACTGATGCAGGAACGTGGGCATGAGGAGAAACTCCCGATGCTCGAGGCGGAACGCGCCCCCCGGCTCCACGATCCCTCCCTTGCGGAGGATCACCCGCTGGCGACCCTGGGCCAGCGCCCGGCAGATCACCGCCCACTCCTTGAATGCCGTCTCCACGTGGCGCCCGCGTGCGTTACTTCGCCGGCGGCCGGACGAAGATCCCGTCGGCCGTCAGCTGGATGATCGGGATCGCCAGCTTGGGGTCGAAGACCGCTTTCCCGCTGACCACCACGTCGCTGCCCTTCTGAATCCCAAAGAGCTTGCGGGAGTCGACCGGGAGCACCTTGCCGTCGGCCCCGAGGAACTGCACCGCGGTCATCGGCGTGCCGGCCTGCTTCTTCTTGCAGAAGGGGCAGTCGTCGGCGTTGTGGCCCGGCTTCTTGGCATGGTCGTCGGCCGGAATCTCGACGAGCACGAACGAAGCCTTGTTGTCGAGGAACGGCTCCATGCCCCGCGCGCCGATCCGGCCGGCCAGCACGATCGGCTGCGGCTCCTTCGTGAGCTTCTCCTTCGCCGCCGTCGGCGTGACCGCCCCCGCCGGCTCCTGCGGCAGCAGCAGCTGCCCTCGGACGGCCGCCGGATCGATCTCCAGCGTTAGGCCGGGTGCCGCCGGGAGCACGGCCACCGTGACGGCGAGTGCGACCACGAGCACCGACGACCAGCGCATCTTCGTCATCATGATCATGGCGTTCCTCCGTGAGTGCTGTGAGTGATCGCGAGCATGCCCGCGGCCGAGCGGATGGCCACCAGACTGCGGCCTGCTACTTGGTCTGGCCCGAAAGCGACTTGAAGGCCGACTCGATCTTGGTCGCCAGACCGTCGAGGTCGAGCTTCTTCGCTTCCTCTTCGCCTGCATGCACGGCCGTGTCGATCGATTCGAAGCAGGCGAAGACCTCGTCGATCGCCTTCTTGCCGGCCTCCGCCACGTCCTCGGCGGGCTTCGACTTGGCAAGCAGGCCGGGCAGGTCCTCGAGCAGATGGCCGACCTCGTGCACCAGGTCGTCGGCCTCGTCGAGCTTGCCCCCCTTCAGGGCAGTCTTGATGCCACCCCACATCTTCTCGAGCTCCGCGACGCCCGCGGCCAGCGTCTCCGGGTGGGCGTGATCGTGGTCATGATCGTGATCGTCCTTCTTCGCGGCCTTCTCTGCGGCGTGGTCATGATCGTGGTCGTGGTCGTGACCCGCTGCCGGCCGTGCGGGCCGCGCCGCCTCGCTGCGGGCGGGCGGGGCCGCCGGAGCACACCCGAGGACGACGAGGCAGACGAGGACCGGCACGGGCCACAGGCTCGGGCAACCGGGAAGACGCTGGATGCTCATGATGGATTCCAGAGGTGCGAAAGGAGGGATGGCTCGCGTGCGATGACGTCGTCTCCCCATGGGGATCACGAGGACAAGACGGTCCTTCGAGGATATCCGCCCGCCGGGCTACGGTGCAATTTCCGGAGGCGCAAGGCTCCCGACGGTGAGCCGCCGGGGCAGGGCGGGATCGGGCTCCGCCACGAGGCAGATAAGCGACCGCTCCGCGAGTTCCAGCGGCTTCGTCACGTCTACCATGGGGCCATCGCCGCCAGCATGGATGTCGTCCGGGGCCGAGCGGCCCGTGTCGACGAAGAGACGCCAGGGGAGTCCGGCGATGGCCGCGGGCCGCGGAAAGTGAAACAGCCGGGGCAGCGAGCCGGCGTGCGCGAAGATGAGCACGTGCCGCGGCCGGCCCTCGACGCCGCCGGCGGCAGTGTCGTTCTCCAAGACCAGCTTCTCGCGGCTCGGGGCACCGAAGAAGCAGACGAGGCTGGCATCGGCCGCATACCAGTCGACGTGGCTCCCTTCCGGCGAGAACCACTCGACGTCGGGCAGGCCGCCGTCCTCGCTCGATCCGCCGACGAGGAACGATCGCCGGCGGAGGGTGGGGTTGCCGAGCCGAAACCGCACCAGCTCCGTCACGAACCGCACCAGGTCGGCGTGCGCGTCGGCGAGCCGCCAGTCGAACCACGAGACATCGTTGTCCTGGCAGTAGGCGTTGTTGTTGCCCTGCTGCGTGCGGCGGCACTCGTCGCCGGCGAGGAGCATCGGCACGCCCTGGCTGACGAGCAGCGTGGCCAGCATGTTGCGGATCTGCCGGGCCCGCAGGGCCTCGATGTCGGCCCGCTTCGACGGTCCCTCGACGCCATAGTTGTCGGAGAAGTTGTTGTTGTCGCCGTCGCGGTTGCCCTCGCCGTTGG
>JBILVO010000046.1:0-25127 GCA_044370415.1 Pirellulales bacterium | reverse complement strand
CCCCAGGCGTCGCCACGAGCCCGCAGCAGGGAGCCCGCGGGGTGATCCCGCGGACACGCCGCGCCGCGGTCAGGAGAGGTCTTCATGTCGTCCGGTCTGCACCGCCTGCCCCTCGAGAAGCCGATCTACGAGATCGAGGACCGGATTTCGCAGCTCGAGGCGGCGCCCGTCGGCGGGCAGCAGCAGGAGGAGCTGCGCCGGCTGAAGCGGGAACTCGTCGACATCCAGAAGCAGGTCTTTGGCAGCCTGGATCCCTGGCAGACAGTCGAGGTGGCACGCCATCCGAACCGCCCCAAGACGAGCGACTACCTGTCGCTGCTGTTCGATGAGTTCGTCGAACTGCACGGGGACAAGGCCTTCGGCGACGACCCCGCCATGCTCACCGGGTTCGCCAAGCTCGAGCAGCACAAGGTGCTCGTCGTGGGCCACCAGAAGGGCAAGACCCTTGCCGAGCGACAGGCCTGCCACTTCGGCTGCGCCCATCCCGAGGGGTATCGCAAGGCGATGGGAAAGATGCGGCTGGCGGCGAAGTACGGCCTTCCCGTGATCTGCCTGATCGACACGCCGGGCGCCTATCCGGGCGTCGGTGCCGAGGAACGGGGACAGGCGCAGGTAATCGCGGAGAGCATGTTCCTCATGGCGACGCTCCCGGTGCCGATCGTCTGCGTGGTCATCGGCGAGGGGGGCTCGGGCGGCGCGCTCGGCATCGGCGTCGGCGACCGCGTGGCGATGCTCGAGCATGCCTACTACAGCGTCATCAGTCCGGAAGGCTGTGCCGGCATCCTCTGGAAGAGCGTGGAATTCAAGGCCGACGCCGCCCGGTCGCTGCGGTTCCGCTCGCGGGACTTGAAGGAGTTCGGCGTGGTCGACGCCGTGATCGAGGAGCCGGCGGGCGGCGCCCATCGTCATCCGCGGCAGATGGCCACACGCCTGAAGACCTGGCTCGTGCGGTCGCTCCGCAGCCTGGTCGGCCAGCCGGTCGACGCGCTGGTCGCCGCCCGCTACGACAAGTTCAGGAAGATGGGCGTGTTCCTCGAAGAGGCGTCGTAGGCGTCGCGTGAGAAGCCGCAGCGGCGGGCCGTGGCAGACCGCGGGAGCCGGCTGTCGGATGCGGCGTGCGCGAGGACGGCGGCACTCGACACGCTGCAGGAGGCATCGCCGTGACGAGCGACGCACGCGGCGACAGCATCGGGCAGACTCCGTCGCGGGCGGGATGGCGGGCCGCCTCCTTCACGTTTCAGGTGGTCGCGGCGTTGGCATGGTGGTCGCTCGTCGCCGCGTCGCCGGCGTAGCGGCGGTCGTTCGCCTTCGGTGACGACGGCAGGTCGCTGCTGGCGTTCCTGCCCGGCGACGTGATCTTCTGGCTGATCGGCTCGCTGGTCGCCGCCCGGGCCGAGTGGACGGCTGCACCGGGCCGAGTGGACGGCTGCACCGGGCCGAGTGGACGGCTGCACCGGGCCGCCGGGCCGTGCGGTTGGTGCTCGGCGGCGCCGTGGCCGGCTCGTTCGTTCATGCCGCGGCGGCCGCCGCCTGCGCCGAGGGCGGCTGGGCGGGAGTGCTCCTCATGGCGCCGGCGGTGCTGGTGATGGGATGGCTGGCATGGTGTGCGGACCCGTGAACGGGCCGTCGTGGGGAGCATTCGGGCAGCGGCTTCGCGGCCGCTGCCGCTCGACACGGCGCGGGAGATCGTCGTCGCCGGACCGTACCGGCACGTCCGCAATCCGATGGCGATCGGCGGCCTCAGCCAGGGAATCGGTGTGGCGGTCTGGCTGGGGGCGCCGGCCGGGCTGGCGTACGTCGCGGTGGGGATGGCGATCTGGCAATGGATCGCCCGGCCGTGGGAGGAGCGCGATCTCGAGGAGCGGTTCGGTGATCGCTATCGCCGCTATCGGGCCGCGGTGCCGTGCTGGCTGCCACGGCTCGCTCCGCACAACGACCTGCCGGCGGGGGACGTGAGCAGGGATCGGGCGCAGGACGGCGGTCGCTGAATCGTCGCGGTCGCGTCCGGGAACGCCGCCGGAAAAGCCCCCTCTCCCCAACGTCCGATAATGTCTCTTATGTCCGGTTCGGGCCAGGGCGGTTTGGTGCCTGAATTCCCGCGGCCCGAGCGTTGTCTCTCGCCGCCGCGCGACGCGTTGCCGCTGCGGCCGCACCGCCCCCGCTCCCCTGCCGCGGCACGCCGCCACGGCACCGAGACGCGGCCCGGCGGATGTCAGCGCGGCGGAAGCAACGTCTGGGCGCCGACAGGATACCGTTGCGGAGCGACGGGCTGTTGCGGTGCCGCCTGAGGTCCGAACGACCGGGCCGGCGGCAACTGCTGCTGCGGCGCGCTGAAGACGCTCGCTGGCGGCTGTGATGGATAGACGTTCGCGGGGGCCGCGTAACCGGCCGGCACGGGGCCCGAGGGCTGGGGCTGCGATCGCGGCACGAACCAGGGCGTGCCGCCCGTGGCCCCGGGGCCCTGCTGCCCCCCTGCCCCGGCGGGCGTTCCGGTCCAGGCTGCCGCCGAGGTCACGCCATCCCACATCGCCCGCAGCTGGTTCGGCTGACCGGCAAACGCGGGCGGCTGGCCGGCCGCTGCGGCCGGGCTGTCGGGGAGGCCCTGGAACTGCTGCTCGAACTGCTTCACGAACGGGCTGACCGTCTCGTGAAGCTCCTTGGGCAGGTAGGTGTCGGCGCGGACGATCAGGTCGGCGACGAGCCGGCCGCTGCGGCTGGCGACGATCTGCTGACGGTAGTTGGGGGCGAGCGTCACCGCGAAGAACGTGATCACGACGCACAACAGCGCGCCTTTGGCGAGGCCGAGGAGCAGGCCCAACTGGTGGTCGAAGGCCGAGAGGTGCACCGCGTTGATCGCCCCGGAAATCATCCGGAACACGATCCAGACGCCGAGCGAGCTGCCGACGTAGGTCGCCAGCATGGCGGCGAAACGATTCCACGGCGCCTGGTTGCCGAAAGTGGGGGCCAGGGCCGGTCCGAACCGGAACGCGGCGTAGGTGCTCACCGCGATGCCGGCGATCCACGCCAGCTGCCAGACCATGCCCTTGAAGTAGCCGAGCACGGCGGCGCCGGCCAGCACGCCGAGCATGACGAGGTCATAACCTTCGAGCGACACGCCATCCTCCAGAACGCAGGGAAAAGCCAGAGCGCAGGGAAAAGCAGGATCGCAGGGAAAAGCCGGGCGGGACGCACCTCGAGCGGGTCGCTGGTCGTCCCGGCTGCGGCGGGTGTGCCCGTCCAGGGGCGGCGGAGTGTAGGTGGGTTCGGTGCTGCTGCGAAGGCCAAAGCGGCTGTGAAAGTGGCCAGAAGCAGGCCGCCGTGCCGCCATGAAAAAGCGCCGATTTTCCCTGATCGTTTCTTTCTTCCCAGAGCCCTTAGATTGCCCGTAGCGCCCTGTATCTCTGTCCTTCCGGCGTCTCGTGATCGTAATGACGCTCGCCGCCGGGCCTTTTCTGACAGCGTGACTGCCGATTGGGCGACCTTTTCCTTCCGCCGGTGCAGGGGGGGATGCGACGGCGCAGCCGCCGGTGAATCGACAAACGTGCCGCAGCCTCGGGTGTCGATAGCGTTACCGTGTCTGTGACGGCGGCCCCTGGGGGCCACCGCTCCGGCACGTCGTGCGCCGCACGCGGAGCGCGACGGAAGGTGGCTCGTCGGGGGGATCGCAGTGCCCGGATTCCAGGCGCACATCGCTGCTTCGTCGATCGTCGGCGCGTCCTATGCCGGGGCTGCCTGGTACGTCGGTGGCATGCCGCCGGTGACCTGCCTGCTCGGCGGGGCGGTCTGCGCCGCGGCGGGCATGCTTCCCGACCTCGACAGCGACTCGGGGCCGCCGATGCAGGAGACCGTCGCCTTCCTCGCGGCGGTGCTGCCGATGACGATGCTGCACCGGTTTCAGCAGATGGGCTGGCCGTTGGAGGGGATCATCCTCGCCGGGGCGGCGATCTACGCAGTCATCCGGTTCGGGATGACGTGGCTGCTCGAGCACTACTCCGTGCATCGTGGCATGTTCCACTCGGTCCCCGCCGCCGCCATCGCCGGGCAGGTGACCTTCCTGGCGTTCAGCAACGACGATCCGATGCGCCGCTATTTCATTGCCAGCTCCGTGGTGCTCGGCTTCCTCTCCCACCTCGTGCTCGACGAGATCTGGAGCGTGCGCAACGGCCTCTTCGGGGCCCGCGTGAAGAAGGCCTTCGGCACGGCGCTCAAGTTCCACGGGCCAGTGCTCTGGTCGAACATCGTGACCTACGTGCTCGCGATCGCGCTGGGGCTGATCGCCGCCCGTGACGCCCACTGGACGGAGCGGATGTCGGTCGTGAGGCAGCAGATGGAGCAGGCGACGCGGCCCTACCAGACGATGCCGGCACCCTGGAACTACCGCCGCTGACGATCCGCGGGCCGGGGTTCGTCGCGGCCGCTTGCCCCGCGGCCGCCGCACGACGATCATGCGGGCTTTCCGCCCTCCGCGAACCGGTCCCATGCATCCGCTCCCGGCCGTCGCCGGCCCCCCGGCCCCCGTCGCGGTGCTGGCCGTCCAGCTGGCCGTCATCGCTGCCGCCGCATTCGCGGGCGGCTCGTTCATGTCGCTGCTGGCGCTGGGCCACAGGAGGATGCAGGTGCTCCTGTCGATCACGGGCGGGGTGCTGCTGGGGGTGGGAATGCTCCACCTGCTGCCGCACGCCTTCCTCGAGTTCGACCGGCGGATCGACACCACCATGCTCTGGGTGGTGGCCGGCTTCTTCCTGATGTTCCTGCTGGAGAGGGCGTTTCACGGCCACTCGCACCACACCGCCGACAGCGACGCCATGCCGCACGCCTGCTGTGATCATCCCCACGGTCACGACCACAGCCACGACCATGGTCACGAGGATCGCTCCACGCAGCGTCATGGCGGCGATGCCGGCCGCTGGGCCTGGTGCGGCGCGTTTGCCGGCCTCGCCCTCCACAGTCTGGCCGACGGGGCGGCCCTGGCGGCGTCCGTGCAGGCTGACGCGGAACATGGCGGCGGCTGGCTCGCCGGATTCGCGACCTTCCTTGCGGTGCTGCTCCACAAGCCGTTCGACGCCGCGATCATCGGCACGCTCATGCTGCGGTCGGGCGTCGCTCCCGCCCGCCGCCGGCTCGTGAACGCGCTCTATGCGGCCGTGGTTCCGTCTGGGGCGGCGCTGTTTCTCGTCAGCCTGCGGCTCTATGGCGGCGAACATGGGCCGGCGCTCGGCGCGGCGCTGGCGCTCGCCGCCGGGGCGTTCGTCTGCATCGCCGCCGCCGACCTGCTGCCCGAGGTGCAGTTCCACAGCCACGACCGTGTGCTGCTGACATCGAGTCTGGCGCTCGGGCTGGCGATCGCCTGGGGCATCACGGTGCTGGAGCGGTCATCGCACGCCCACGCCCACGGGCACGGCCATGTCGTGGAACCGGCTGCGGCACCCTGACACACGGCCTCGTCACGCCGAAGTCAGTCCGTGTCGAGCCCGCGGCTGCGGCGGGCCGCCCGCACGTCCGCCATCACATCCTCGATGAGGCCGTGCTGGCTGCGGATCTTGGGAAGCTGCGCCTGGAAGCACCAGGCGATCGCCGCCGCCAGTGACAGGCCGCCGACGAGGTGGGGCGTGACCCAGTCGCGGGTGCCGGGGCGGCCCGACGCCGGATCGGCCGCGCCCCCCAGGGCTACGATCGACACCACGGCGAGCATCCCGGCCAACGCGAACGGGAACGCCGACCGCTTGATGGCGCGGCTGCGGTCGATGTAGGCGGCGTCGAGTCCGTAGGTCTCGACCACCTCCCGGCACCAGCGGCCGGTGCCGATGAAGTAGGTGACGGCCATGCTGTTGACGAGCACCACCATCAGGGCGGAGAGCACCCCGGAGAGCCGGTGCACCGTGCCCCACCGCAGCACGGCGGGATCGGTCTGGCCGTGCAGGTCGCCCAGCCACAGGCCCAGCGTCGCGGTGGCGAACATCAGGGCCACGGCGAACATCGCCGCCCGCATGAACACGCGTTCCATGATGGGAGTCGCCCCTTCTTCGGTTGGTCGCGGCGCCGTGGGTTCTCGCGTCTCGCCGGACGCGGTGGGCAGCATGTCATGGTAGGCTGCTCGGCGTGCGCTCGCCAGCCGGTGACGCTTTCCCCGTGTCCGCGCCGCCATGCCACACGCCGCCGCGCCCATCGTGCTCCTCACCTGCGGCGATCCCGCCGGCATCGGCCCCGAAGTGGTCGTGAAGGCATGGCACGTCGCGTCGCTCCACGCGCATGCGCGGCTGCGGGTCGTCGCCGACGCCGCGCTGCTCTCCCGGGTGCTGGCAGAGCGGTCCGGCCTGCCTCATCTCGGCGTCCGGCGGATCGACGCCACCGACGGGAGTTGCTCGACCGCCGAGGAGCTTCTCGTGATCGAGCCGCACGCCGCGGCCCGTGGCGACGTCGTGCCCGGCAGGGCGACCGCCGCCGGGGGCGCTCTGGCGGCGGCGGCCGTGCTCACGGCGGCGTCGCTCGTCCGTTCCGGCCGGGCGCAGGCGATCGTCACCGGCCCGCTCCACAAGGAGGCGCTCCATGCGGCCGGCTACGACGTGCCCGGCCACACGGAGCTGCTCGCCCGTGACTGCGGCCTCGCCGACGACGACGTGTCGATGATGCTCTGGCTGCCGGCGGAGTCGGGCTCGGGCGGCCTCGGCGTGGTGCACGTGACGCTCCACGAGCCGCTCGCCCGGGCGCTGGCGCGGATCACGACCACCGGCATCGAGCAGGCAGGCGTGCGGCTCTCCGGGCTGCTCGAGCCGCTGCTGGCGGCCGCGTCGTCGGGCCGTCGCCCGCGGATCGCGGTGGCCGCGCTGAACCCGCACGGCGGTGAATCGGGGCTCTTCGGCGACGAGGAGCAGCGGATCGTCGCGCCCGCCGTGAGGCTGCTGCAGGAGGCCGGGATCGATGCCAGCGGGCCGCTGCCGGCCGACACGCTCTTCCTGCGGGCCGGCCGCGGAGAGTTCGACGGCGTGGTGGCGCTGTACCACGACCAGGGGCACATTCCGGTGAAGCTGCTGGGGATGCACCGCGCGGTCAACATCACGCTGGGCCTGCCGTTCGTGCGGACGAGCGTCGCGCACGGCACTGCCTTCGACATCGTCGGCACGGGCGCCGCCGATCCCGCGAGCATGGTGGCGGCGATCGCCGCGGCGACGCGGCTGGTGGCGGCCGGCTGGCCGCTCAGGGCCGCAGCGGCGTCAGTCGCTGCACGTGCGACTCCGTCACGTCGATGAGCCCCTCGGTGGCGGGCTTGTAGACGAACGCGGCCGCGTCCACCGGCTCGTCCAGCCGCACCTCGTACATCTCGAGCACCGCCACGGGCTCCGGATCCCGCGCGGCCACCGGTCGGCGGCCCGGAATCGCCAGCCACTCGATGCGAAACGGCAGCAGGTCGCGCTTGCCGATCCAGAGCCGGACGCTCCACGGCATGCCGTCGGGAAGTTCCTCCGGCGCGATGCCGTCCGGCCTCGTCGCCGCGTCGGCCAGGTTCGGCAGAAGCGTGGCGAGGCTCTCCGGGTGCCAGCGACCCTCCACCTTCCAGACCGGCATGTCATCGATGTTGGACGGCTCGACGGCCACGAAGTGGAACCAGGAACGCACGAGCGCCAGCGTGCGCTGCATGCCGCCGAGATGTGCTGAGACTGCGGCGTCGTCCCCGGGCTGCATCTGGCGGACGCGATCGCGGACGCGGCGAACGTCGATCCGCTCCAGGTGCGGCGGCTGCGTGCCGATCCGCCGATACGACCAGGCGAACAGGCCGTCGCAGACCTCGAGGACGTCGAACGTCTCCGTGTCGGCCTTCATCGACACCTCGAGCCTGTACCGCTGATCCTCACCGAGGCCGGACTGCACGTAGCGGCCCGCACCGACGAGCACCCGGTCGCCCACCCTGACCTTCTGCCGCACGCGGGCCGAGATCGAGCCCACCCTGCCGAGTGCCGCGAGCGTCGCCGACACGATCCGTTCCGCCTGAGCCGCCGAGTCCTGTGCCGCCGAGATCTGGGCTGTCGAGATCTGGGCTGTCGAGTCGCCGCCCGCCGGCACCGCTTCGCCGGCGCCGGGCGGCGCGGCCGCAGCCGAGCCTCGTCGGGTGGGTGCGGCGCCGCCCGGGGACGCAGGCGGCACCGGTGCGGACGACGCCGGTGCCGACGCCGCCCTGCGGTAGACGCTCTCGGTGGGGCCAGCCGGCGGCGGGGCGGTCCCCTGCCCTGCTGCTCGGGGCGCCGAGACCGCAATACACGCGCCGGCAGCGACCAGCGGGAGCACCCACGTGTGCCGGATCCTGCCGCGGGGCGGGACGGGGGCATGTGCGGATGCCTGGTACGCGGGCCTGGTCGCCGGGGGGCGAGGGCGGGGCAAGCTGGGTGGTCGCGCGAGGTTCACGATCAGGCTGACTTTGAGGATTTTGCCAAAGAAGCCGGTCCCGATGCGTCGAAGAACGATGCGTGGCTCGAGTGTCTTCGCTCGTGGCGCCGCTGCCGTAGCACTCCGTGGAGTCTACGGGATCGGGGCCCGGGCAGCCCATGCCGGCTGGCATGGGGGACACGAGCCTCGAAAACGAGATCCCGGTCCGGAGGTGACGCGATGCTCAACCGACGTCTGCAGGGTTTGGTCGGATTCTCGCTCGCAGCGACGCTGACGGGCTGCCACATACCCGCCAACTCGCCGCTCACGGGCCTGGCCCAGATCCGTCCGGTGGCGACTCCGCACACGAACGTCACACCCCCCGCGGCGATGCTGCAGCATCCCGGTCCGGGCGTCGACGGCCCCGGTCCGGGCGTGATCGCCCCGGTGTCCTTCGAGGCGGCGCTCGACGCCGCCGGCGCGGGTGGCGGCGGAGCCGGCGGCGGCATGATCGCCGGCCCGACGGCCCCGACCTCGCAGATCGGGTTCATCGGCCCGGATGGCATGCAGGTCCGCTGGGACGTCGCCATGTCGGGTGGGTTCGACTCGACACCCCTGGTCACGCCGGGCCGCTATGACTTCCCGCAGGGAGCGATCTACCGGCTCAAGCTGACCAACGTGCCCGGCGCCGACGGGCTGGAGCTCTATCCATCCCTCGAGGTGGCCCCCGTCACGCCGCGGACCGGCGCCTTCCTCGCACACAACGCCGTTCCCTTCCAGCTCACCGACGAGGACATCGACCAGGTCACCACGGGCAACTTCGTCACGAAGGTCGTCTACCTCCCCGATCCCTGCTACCAGGAACTGGCCGTCGCGGGCGTCGAGACGCTCGTGAGCACGCGGCTCGACCCCGGCGTCGATCCGGTGGTGGAGGCCGACCGGCGCGGCTCGATCCTCGCGATCATCCGTATCGGCAACAAGGATCTGGAGTCGGGTGGCCCCGGCACGATGGCCGGTGCCGGACTCTCGTCGGGAGGCGGTGGTGGTGCCGGTGGCGCCGGCGGCGCCGGTGCCGGTGGCTGCCCCGTGGGAGTGGCGGCGCCCCTGGGCATGCCGACCGGGGGCGACCCCGGCCTGGTGCCTCCCGCGTTCACGGCCGGGATGACGGCGCCGCAGTACGGCATGCCGATCACGGGCACGCCGATCGGGCTGCCCGGCCCGGCGCACATCCCGCTGGGCATCCCTGCCGGACTGCAGAAGCACTCGATCACCAACCACACGAAGGTGCACCTGCCGCCGCCGACCCGCGACCTCAAGCTCCACGTGCAGCAGTACCCGGGCCTCAGCTATCCGAAGCCCGCCCATCGGGCCTACGTCGCCGAGGTGTCCGACGTGCCGCACATCAAGCTCAAGCAGCCGCACGAGGACCGCAAGCGGTGGGTCGACAACGGCGGCGCCGATCCCGACGCCCTCAACGCCGGGGTCGCCTGCCCGCCGGGAGCTCCGTGCCCGCCGGAGCCCTGAGCCGGTCCGGCCGCCCGGCCGTCGCGGGAAGCCGTGACGTCGGCGGCCCATCGATCGGCAGGCTCGTGGTGAGTCGCACGTCAAAGTAGGTTCGAGAACGAGCAGGATCGAGAGCAGACGTTTCCCGACAGGTCGTCCGTCACGTGTCGCCAGGACATGCACCCCTCACGCCCACACCCGGCCATGTGCAGCGAACCGACCGCATCCACCGCCACCCGGAACGACCACCGCCTCGTGCAGAGCGTTGACGTCTCCGGCGCGGGCATGACGGGAAGCATCTGCGGAACGAGAAGCGAACCATACGTTCAGAGTGTTCAGAGTTTTCCAAAGAGCATCAGGATCATCCGGACAGGGACCGTGCTGTGGGCTGCCCGCGGGCTGCTGACGGCTGCCGTCCTGTTCGTACCGGCAGGCAGGGGCGATGCCCTGGAGCCTGCCGTCGCGAACGGAACGGTACGAGCCGTCGGTATCACACTGCCGGGAGCGATTGGCGCACCGTGGCGCCCGCAGCCCGGTCCCCGTCCGGAATCTTCGCTGCCCGACGCCGTGCAGCCGGTCGAGATTCGCGGCCCTGCCGGGCTGCTCGTCGCGATCGAGACGGCCGAGGGCTGGTCGCCCCTGCGATCGGGCCCGCTGCGGATGGGGCTCGTCGTCGGCCAGCCCTACAGACTGCGGCTCGCGGGCATTCCCGGACGTGAAGGGGAGGAACTCTTCCCCTCGATTCGCGTCCTGGCGAAGCTGGCGACGCCCCCCGGCATGGCGTGGCGGTTTCCCGTCGAGGTCGTGATCGACGAAGACGATCTCTCCAGGGCCCTCGACGGCGCGCACGTCCGCCGCGTTGTCTACACGGCCTGCGATCCCGACGTTCCCGACATCGTGCCCGAGGGCTGGTTCGACGTGCGTCCCGGCTGCGATTGCCTCGAGGTGGCGTCCACGCTCGGGGACCCGGTGGCCGAGCTGATCATCGGCAACCGCGTGCCGGACCAGTTCGTCACGTCGGTCCCAGCCGGGAGCACGCCATGAACGACGCACGCGCCACGGTCGGCCGAGCCGCGATCGACCACCGGCCGTGGCGCTGGCCGCGGCTGCTGGCGATCGCGATGGCGGCGATCGCGCTGGCCTCGTGCCGCTCGCTCTCGCAGCCCGTCGTCGTGCCGCTGGCCGCCGTCGTGCCGCTGGCCACCACCGGGGGCACGGCTGCCGTCGAAGACCTTGCCGCCGCTGAAGGCCTGGCCGCCGCCGAGGGGCTGGCCACTGTCGGAGATCACGCGAGCGCCGGTGTCGACGCCGCCGTGCGGCCGGTGGGCTGCGAGGTCCCCTGCCCTGCCCTGCCCCGTCTCATCCCCGGGCCCGGTCCGGGTGCCGGTCCTGGTGCACATCCGTGTCTTCATCGACCCGCGGGCTGCGGCGCCTGTGGCGACACAGTCGCGGGCTGCGGGAGCGCCGGCTGCGGCCCCTGCCCGCCGGTGGCCTGCGTGGCCCCGGCCGTCGCCGTGCCGTTGGCCGGCCCGTGCCTGGTCTGCGACGGTGGCGACCACGGCGCGGCCGCGATGCCGGTGGCCCGCTTCGGCCTGAGGAACCTCACCGCCGGCGACACCGTCGCCCGCTACCGTGCCGACGATCACGCCGGCGACTGCGAGGTGCACGTCACCGCGTCCAACTGCGCGTGCGTCTACGCGCCGCGGTTCGGCTCGGTGCGGCAGGTGACGCAGCCGCACGAGGAGGCCAAGCCCGTCGGCCCGCGCGGCCTGGCGCTCGACACCCGCACCGAGGCGCGGATCGACCTGCAGCCTGTCTGCCGCACCACGCAGTGGCTCGCGCCGGAAGCCGCGAGGAAGGCGCTGCCCGGCGTTGCCCTCGAGGAGCGGCTCGGACCGCTCGCCGTCGACCAGGGCGGGATGCCCCACGAGTCGGATGGCAGCGAGCGGCCCTTCGAGCGGGTGCGGGACGACCAGCCGGAGCGGGCGACGCTCGCGGAGGGGCCGCGGACGGTGACCGGGTTCGACGTGCCGCTGGTCTGGACCTGTGCACGCTCCGTCATGGTGATGCTCGGCCGTCAGCAGGCCGAGGTGGTGGCCGCCGACCGCGGCACGGCCACGCTGCGACTGGAGTCGCCGGGCCGGGCCGAGCTCACGCTCTGCAAGCGGGCGGGCACCGACACCGCGCGGGTCGGCGAGGAGATCGACTTCACGATCTACCTGCACAATTCGGGCGACCGTCCGCTCACCGACATCGTGCTCGTCGACGCCCTCCCCGGCCGGCTCGAACTCGTCCCGAATTCCGCTGCCGCGAACCAGCCGGCCGAGTTCGTCACCGAGACCGGCGACGACGGGTCGGTGGTGCTGAAGTGGCGGTTCAACCACACGTTCCGGCCCGGCGAGGGCGGGTTCGTACGGTTTCGCACGCTCGTGCACTGAGGCCGCCGGCCAGCGTGGGATCGGCCTTCGCGGACCCGTGCGACCGCGGAGCGTGGCCCGCGATTGCCCCGCTCGCCCCCGCGCCGGTACGATCTCGGAAGTCGTCGGCGGTCTCCCTCACTTCACGCTCCGAGGCATTCATGTCCCACGTGCACGCGCGGCCCCTGTTCGCACCGACCATGGTTCTGTTGACGCTCGCCGTGGGCCTGGTGGCCACGATGCAGGTGGCCGCCCTGGCGCGGCAGCCCGGCGCGAAGACCAACCGTCAGCTCCCGCCGGGCGAGCAGACCGGCAAGGGCGCACCGGAGGTGCCGCCCCTGCCCGAGGGCACGCCCGAGCAGCTGATGCAGTTCGTCGACAAGATCAAGCAGGCCAACTTCCAGCCATCGAACCGGCAGGAAATGATGGCCTACATGAAGGACGTGGCGGCCGTGTCGCTCCAGGCGGCCGACAAGATTCTGGCGCAGGTGAAGCCGGCCGACGCGCTGCACGACAAGGCGGCGAAGCTGAAGCTCGAGAGCCTGATGATGCTCGGCCGCCTCGGCGACGAGAAGGCGGCGGCGGCCATGGCGACGTATGCGGCGTCGCTCGTCGACAGCCCCTCCCCCACGCTGGCCAAGGAGGCGCGGATGCTCGTGCTGGTCAGCGACGCGCAGAAGGTGCTCTCGCAGCAGGATGTCGTGGGCGGGCAGGATCTCGTGAAGCGGATGACGGCGATGCTGGCCGCCGATCCCAACGACGTGCAGACGGCCGGCCTGGCGATGCAGCTCGCGGGGGCCTTCGAGCACATGCCGGACGGCGACGAGCTGGCCGCCGCGGCCTACAAGGCGTTCGGGCCGGCGCTGGCCAAGAGCTCGAACGAGCAGATCCGCAGCATGGGTGAGAGCTTCGCCGGCACGCTGCGGAGGCTTTCGCTCCCGGGCAACCCGATGGAGATCAAGGGCACGCTCCTGAGCGGCAAGGCGTTCGACCAGAAGTCGCTCGCCGGCAAGGTCGTGCTCGTCGACTTCTGGGCGACCTGGTGCGGCCCGTGCATCGCCGAGATCCCGAACGTCCTCGAACAGTACGAGAAGTACCACGACAAGGGCTTCGAGGTGGTGGGCGTGAGCCTCGACCAGGACCGCGAGGCGCTGGAGAAGTTCGTCGCCGAGCAGAAGATTCCCTGGCCGATCCTCTTCGAGAAGCCGGAGGGCGAGGGCTGGCAGCATCCGCTGGCGACCTTCTACGGCATCACCGGCATTCCCACGGTCGTCCTCATCGGCCGGGATGGCAAGGTGATCACGCTCGACGCGCGGGGTGAAAAGCTGGGCGATCGCCTCGACGAGCTCTTCAAGAAGGGCTGATCGCTGCAGTGACTCCCTCCCGCGGCGTCATCTCGAAGCGGGCCGGGGCGTTCGACTCGTCGGGCATCCGCAAGGTGTTCGACCTCGCGGCCCGGCTCGAGGACCCGATCAACCTCTCGATCGGCCAGCCCGATTTCCCGATGCCGGCTGCGGCACGGGAGGCGGCGAAGGCGGCGATCGACGCGGGCCGCAACGGCTACACGCCGACGCAGGGCATCGGTCCGCTCCGCGACCGGCTCGAGGAGCGGGTGCGGCGCGAGACGGGCCAGCCCGACCGGCGGCTGTGCGTGACCAGCGGCTCGAGCGGGGCGCTCGCGCTCTCGCTCATGGCGCTCGTCGACCCTGGCGATGAGGTCGTCATCTTCGAGCCGGCCTTCGTGATGTACCGTCCGCTCGTCGAGTTTCTCGGGGGGCGTTGCGTGACGATCGACACGGCGCCCTCGTTCCAGATCGATCTCGACCGGCTCGCCGCCGCGATCACGCCCGCCACACGCGTCATCCTCCTCAACACGCCAGCGAATCCCACGGGCGTGGTGGCCGATGCCGCCACGGTCCGCGACGTGGCCCTCCTGGCCGAGCGGCACGGCGTCACGGTGATCAGCGACGAGCTCTACCGCTCCTACTGCTACGACGAGCCGTTCACCTCCCCTGCCCTGCACTCGGAGTCGGTCGTCGTCATCGACGGCTTTTCGAAGTCGCACGCCATGACCGGCTGGCGGGTGGGATGGGTGCACGGGCCGAAGGCGGTGGTCGACGCCTGCACGATGCTCCAGCAATACACGTTCGTCTGCGCCCCGCAGGTCGGGCAGTGGGCGGCGATCGCGGCGCTGGACTGTCCCATGGAGCAGCCGCTGGCCGAGTGCCGCAGGAAGCGCGACAAGCTGATGGCGGGCCTGCGGGACCACTACCGGTTCGTGCAGCCGGGGGGCGCCTTCTATCTCTATCCCGAGGCGCCGGGCGGCTCCGGCAAGGCGTTCGCGGAGCGGGCCGTCGAGCGCGAGAAGCTGCTCGTGGTGCCGGGCAGCGTGTTCGGCGGCGCCGACAGCCACTTCCGCATCGCCTACACCGTCGACGACCGGACGCTCGACCGCGGCATTGCGGCGCTGGTCCGGCTCGCCGGCGGCTGACCGTGTCGCCACCGGCGCGGGAGTCATCCGCACAGTCCGCGGGCACGTGCCGCGTGCCGCGGGGGGGCCGCGTGGCGATGCAGGCTCGCGACACTCTCCCCACGGGGCATGACCGATGAAGCTCGTTCTCTACGAGTGGTGCTGCTCCGGGGGGCTGCGTGGCCCCGATGCCCGGCGTCTGCCGACGGCCGTCGCTGCGGGTCCGGAGGCCGTCGTGCCGACCGTGATGGCAGAGGCGGTGGCGATGCTCCGCGGCCTCGCGCAGGATGCGGCCCGCGATCCGGAACTCGAGGTCACGGTGCTCGTCGATGCGGAGCTGCCGCAGCCGGTCTGGGATGCGGTGGCCGCATCCGGCGGGTGCCTGCAGGGCACGAGATCGACGCGCTCGTCGCGGAGGCGGCCCGGGCCGACTGGGCGATCGTCGTGGCGCCGGAGACGGCCGGCCTGCTCGCGTCGCGGGTCGAGGCTGTCCGGCGGGCCGGGGGCAGGCCGGCCGCCTGCGGCCCGCGCTTCATCCGCATCGCCGGCGACAAGCAGGCGACGGCGACGGCGCTGGCGGCGGCGGGCGTGCCGGTGCCGGCGGGCCGCGTGCTGGCAGCGGGCGAGCCGCTGCCGGCCGGGTTCCACCTGCCGGCGGTGTGCAAGGCCTGCGACGGCGTCGGCGGCGACGGCCTCGCGATCATCCGCTTGCGAGCGGAAGCCTTGGCCGTGGTGCCGACGCCGCGGCGGGCCGAGGCCTTCGTGCCGGGCATGCCGGTCGGCGTGTCGTGCCTCTGCGGGACGGCGGGCATCTTTCCGCTGCCGCCGGTCAGGCAACGGTTCACCGCCGGGCCGCGGCCGACGTACCAGGGCGGTGCCGTCGTCGGCCGGGCCCCGTGGCGGCGTCGGGCCGAATCCCTGGCGACGCGGGCGATCGCGGCGGTCATGCACGCGGCAGGCGGGCACGGTGGGACCAGCGGGCACGGCGGGGAGGCCGCCGCCGCCGGCTGGGTGGGAGTCGACATGGTGCTCGGCGCCGACGAGGATGGCGGCAGCGACCGCGTGCTGGAAGTGAATCCGCGGCTCACGACGTCGTTCGTCGGCCTGGCGGCAGGGCGGACGGCGAGCCTCGTGCGGCTGCTGCTCGACGCGGCGGCGGGCGGCACGATCACCGTCCCGACCGGGGGCGACGGTGCGATCGAGTTCGATGCGTCGGGAACGGCGAGGTGCGGCGATGGCTGAGGGGCGGGCTGAGCCGCGGGTCGATTCCGGCCGAGGCGACGCGGGCGACGTCCTCGCCTTCGACGTCGGCGGCGCCAACATCAAGGCGGCCGACGGCCTGGGCTGGGTGCACAGTGAGCCGTTTCCCCTTTGGCAGCGGTGGCGGGATCTGCCCGGTGTGCTGGAACGCATCGTCCTCGACCGCCGGCCCCGACGGGTGGTCGCGACCATGACCGGCGAGATCGCCGACTGCTATCCGTCGCGGGCGGACGGGGTGGCCGACATCGTCGCCGCCGTCGTCGCCGCGGCCCGTGGCGGCGACGCGTCAGTCGGCATCTACCGGGTCGACGGTGCGCTCGTGCCGCCTGAGGTGGCGGTCGCCGCGCCGCTGCGGGTGGCCGCTGCGAACTGGCACGCGGTCGCCCGGCTGGCGGCTGCGCTGTCCCGCCGCCGGTGCGGCCTGCTCGTCGACGTGGGGTCGACCACCACCGACATCGTGCCGCTGCTCGACGGGTCGCCGGCGCCGCGTGCGCACGACGACCAGGGGCGGATGGCGACGGGCGAACTCGTCTACACGGGCGTCGAGCGGACGCCGGTGGCGGCGCTCGTCGGCCGGCTGCCGTGGCGGGGCCGCATGCGGCCGGTGGCCAGCGAGCGTTTTGCCCAATCCCAAGACGCCTGGATCCTGCTCGGAGCACTGCCCGAGCGGCCAGAGTGCCGCGACACCGCCGACGGCGGGCCGGCGACGGCCGACGCGGCGCGGCGGAGGCTCGCGCGGATGCTGCTGGCAGACCCCGAGGACGTCAGCCACAACGAGGCCGTCGCGATGGCGGGCCGCTGCGCCGACCGGCAGGCGCGGATGGTGGCCGGGGCGCTGGGCCGGGTGGCTGCGGCACTGGGCTGGCTGCCGCAGGAGGTCGTGCTCTCCGGGCACGGCGGCTGCCTCACGCGGCGGGCGCTCGACCGGCTCGCGTGGCAGCCGGATGTGACGTCGCTCCCCGCGATCCTCGGCGATGCCGTGTCCCGCGCCGCGCCCGCGCACGCCGTGGCGGCGATCGCCCGCGGAGCCGTGCCATGACCGCACCACGGCCCCCCGCCGCTGCGGCCGCCGACGGCTGGAGCCGCGGCATGCTCCGCCCCTGCGGCGACAGTGCCGTCGCGGCTTCACGACGTCTCGTGGTGAAGGTCGGCGGCAGCCTGATGTCGCGGCCGGGCTGGCCGGCCCGCCTCGCGGCACTCCTCGCCACGCTCGACCGTCGCGTCTGCCGGATCGTCGTCGGCGGCGGTGGCGTCGTGGACGGGCTGCGGTCGATCGATCGGGCCGCTCCCCAGCCTCCGGAGCTGATGCACGCCCTCGCCATCGAGTGCATGCGGCTCACGGCGCAGCTCGTGTCGGCGGCCGTCGGCCTGCCGCTCGTCGCCGGCGTCGAGGGGCCCGAGGCGAAGGCGGTGCTCGACGTGCCGGCATGGCTGGGCCGCAGTGCGGCGCCGCGGCTGCCCGCCGGATGGCACGTGACGAGCGACTCGATCGCGGCCCGTGTGGCCGCGGAGGCCGCCGCAGGCCTGCTGCTCGTGAAGAGCGTGCCGCCTCCCCCCTGCCCCGGCGGGCCGCACCTGCTCGCGGCGCTCGCGGCGGCGGGCTGGGTGGACGGGCACTTTCCCGAGGCCGCCGCGGGGCTCGGCGAGATCGGCTGGGCTGCCTGGGACGGCTGAGCGTTGACTGGGCTGAGCGCCGGCTGCGTGTTGGCCGGTCAGTCCCACCACCAGGCGGCGGCGGGACGGCCGGCGAGGGCCGCCACCCGCACGTCGGCGACGTCGGCGGAGTCGGTCGTGTCGCTCGCGAATCCCCAGGGCTGGAAGAGCACCCCGCCGGAGGCGCTCACCACCCAGCGGTTGCCCTTCCGCATGCCGTGCGCCACCGTGGGCACGCTGGTGGGCACGTCGTAGGAGGGCAGCCGCAGCTTCGTGTCGTCGAGCAGCGGCGAGAGATCGAGTCCGGCCCGCGAGGCGAGCTGGCGGCCCTGGATCAGCGCCGCCACGACCGCGAGATCGACGCAGTTGACGAGCTCGCCGAAGACGGGCTGCTTCGCGGCGACGGCGTCGTAGTGCGTGGTCATCAGGTCGCACCACTTCTCCGCAGCCGTGTCGGTCGCGGCCTTGCCCTGTCGCTCGCCGGCCGCGTCGAACACGTCGTTCTCGGTGAGGCACTTCATCCGCCGCCCCGAAATCCTCCAGGCCAGTTCGTCCGGATCGCGGGCGATCGGGTCGTAGTCGGCCTCGAGCCAGAATCGCGGCAGCGTCGCGGCGGTCGTGCCGGGGGGCACCATCGACAGGTAGCTGGGCAGCTCGGCGACACCCGAGGGCTCGAGTCCCATGCCGAGCCGCTTGAGCCTGTAGTCGGCCGCGACGAGCACGCGGGCGAACCGGGTGTTGCCGGGCACGCCTCCCAC
Source organism: Pirellulales bacterium (assembly GCA_044370415.1). Taxonomy (GTDB): domain Bacteria; phylum Planctomycetota; class Planctomycetia; order Pirellulales; family UBA1268; genus CAMCQY01. The sequence goes on along the minus strand of JBILVO010000046.1, from coordinate 6,708 downwards.
CGTCACCTGCTGCGGTCCGAGGGCCTCCTGCATCGAGACGAGCGTCGCGTCGGGATTCTGGCCGATGGTCCGCTGCCGGCGCAGGTACTCGCGCAGCCTGGTGACGCCCTCAGCCGTGGGGTCGATCGAGCACTTGATGCCGCCGGCGCGGGCGGCGTCGATGGCCCGTAGGGCCACGATGAAATCCTCGAGGTGCAGCAGCGGCCGGCCGCTCGTCGCGGCCACCACCGTGCCGGTGGCGTCGACCGTCGCCGTGTCGGCGGGACCAGCGAGCACGATGTCGTGACCGTCCGGGTCGACGAACACGTGCGTGACCCGTTCGAGCCCTCCCATGAAGGCGACGTCGGCGGGAGTCTGCCGCTGTGCGGCGTTGGCTTCGCGCACGGCTGCGACGAGCCGCGCGAGCGACACCTTGCGAAGGGCGGCCGGGGCCGCCGCCTCGCCGCCGGCCTGCAGCACCCGCCGCCGCTCCTCGGCCAGCGCGGTGGCGGCCTGGGGCTCGAGGTTCCTCACAATGCCGTCGGCGTCGATCGAGATGCCGCCCACGGCGCCGATGCCGAGCCCGAACTGCCCACGGGCGACGGTGGGCCAGGCGAGGGACTGCAGGGCGAGAACCCAGGCGGCGCAGGTGATCAGTCGACCCCGGAGCGGGAGGTGCCCCGGCGTGTTCGTGCCGTAACGCATGCGGATCCTTTCACGACAACGGGCCACGATGGCTGTCGAGGACAGGGGCTTCGGTGATTCGGAGGGGATGCTAGTCGGCGGAACCAGTCGGCGGCAAACCCGTTTCCCGCGGAAAAAATGCCTTTTTTCGGCCAGTCAGCCCGTGAGCCGAGGGAAATGGGCCCCGGACGCTGTTCCCTCCTCCCAAATCCCCGGGGCGTGAGTCATCATGCAGGAAGGGCCGCGTCGATCCCTCGGTTCACGGCATGGCTGCGTCACCACCACTCTCCTTTCTGCTCGTCCGCGATCCGGTCACCGGCCGGACCGTCATCCCGCTGGCGCCGGGCGAGTGCGTGACGCTCGGCCGTGCTCCGACCAACCGTGTGGTGCTGCACGACGAGCAGGCCAGCCGGTTCCACGCCGAAGTTTCCGCCACCGCCGCCGGCTGGTCGATCCGCGACCTCGACAGCCGCAACGGCACGCTGGTCGACGGTGTGCCGGTCGACGCCGTGAGGCCGCTGGCGGCGGGGGACGTGGTGACGATCGGCCGCGTCGAGATCGTCGTCTGCGACGGCGACCCGCCGGTCGACTCGACGGGCGACGTGCCTGCGGTCGCCGGCACGGCCGAGGCGGCCATGTCGCCCGAGATGCAGGCCTGGCAGGCCTCCATCACACACCGCCGCGCAAAGGGGCGGCTGCTCGAGGACATCCGCGAGTCGGCCGGCACGGCGCCGCGGGTGGGCCGCGCCGCCGCCGAGCTCTGCCGGCTCGCGTTCGCACTCGGACGTGCACCGGACGTCCACGCCGTCGCCGCACTGGCCCTCGAGTCGGCGATGAAGGGGGCCGGGGCATCCCGCGGGATCGTTCTGCTGCCGGAGCGGATGGCCGACCGTGCCGACGCGGAGCTCGCGCGGTCCGCCGCCGTGCCGTCGGAGTGGCCGGTCAGCGCCGTGCCGCAGGGTGTGATCGTCGCGGTGCTCGGCACCGACGAAGCGGTGCTCGCCTGCACCGCGGTGCCCCAGGGAGGCCGCGTCGCCGGCATCTCGGCGCCCGTACGGTCGGCCGGCCGGCCGGTCGGCGTGCTGCACGTCGAGGTGGATGCCGGCCGCCATGAGGCCACGCCCGACGACCTCGAGTTCGTGATGGCGGTCTGCGACGCCCTCGGCCTGGCGATCGAGAACCTCGTCGCCCGCGAGGCGCTCTCCTCGCGGCTGGCGCGGTCGGCGGACGAGAACGAGCAGCTCCGACGTCGTCTCGGCGAGGAGTCGCGGATGGTGGGCGCGAGCCCGAGCCTGAAGAACATCCTCGGCCAGATCGAGCGGGTGGCGGCGACGAAGGCCACGGTGCTGATCCGCGGCGAGAGCGGGGTCGGCAAGGAGCTCGTTGCCCGGGCGATCCACGAGGCGAGCGGCCGGCGGGACGCGCCGTTCGTCTGCATGAACTGCGCCGCGCTCACGGAGACGCTCCTGGAGAGCGAGCTGTTCGGCCACGAGAAGGGCGCGTTCACCGGCGCCACGGAGCGGAAGGCCGGGAAGTTCGAGGCGGCACACAAGGGCACGCTCTTCCTCGACGAGATCGGCGAGATGAGCCCCGCCATCCAGGCCAAGTTCCTCCGCGTGCTCGAGGGGCATCCCTTCGAGCGGGTCGGCGGCAGCGCCCGCGTGCAGGTCGACGTGCGGGTGGTGGCCGCCACCAACCGCGACCTCGAAGACGCGGTGAAGGTGGGCGAGTTTCGCCGCGACCTCTACTTCCGGCTGAAGGTCGTGGAGATCCTCGTGCCTCCGCTGCGCAAGCGGCCCGAGGACGTCGAGACGCTCGCGACGCACTTTTTCCAGCGGTTCGCCCCGGAGGCCGGCCGCCGGCTGCTCGGTTTCACGCCGGAGGCGCTCGCCGCGATGCGGGCCTACCACTGGCCGGGCAACATCCGCGAATTGCGGAACTGCATCGAGCGGGCCGTGGTGCTCTCGCAGGACGAGTGGATCGACGCCAACGACCTCGCGCTCTCGCAGCTCGCGTCCCCCGGCGACACGGGGGTGGCGCCGGCCGGCCGGCCCGCCCCGTTCACGCCCACTTCGCTCGACGAGATGGAGCGGAAGCACGTGCTGGCCACGCTGGAGGCGGTGGGGGGCAACAAGACGAAGGCTGCGACGATCCTCGGCATCGAGCGGTCGACGCTCGATCGGAAGATGGCCCGCTGGGCCGCGAAGGACTGAGGCGAGTCGACCGTGTGGTGGTCCGGGGTGCCCACCCGCTCGTGATGTGCTTCGATGTGCTTCAGTCGGCCAAACCGCCGGTGATCCGCGCCGGACGGTCCGTGTGCCGCTACAGGCCGAAGTACCGCTTCCAGCCCTCGACGTCGTCGGGGCCGGGCTCCGGCGGTTTGGCGTCGGGGGGATGTCGTCGCCGCCGCCGCTGCTCCCGCATCGTGGCCAGCCACTCCTCGCTCGAGACCGCCGTGGCCCGCCGGCGGCGGGCCGCGACCTGCAGCCGGCGGTCGCCCGACACCACGGTCAGGCTTCCGGGGGCGTCGTCGGCCTCCACGAGCTCCTCGATGAGCGAGTCGGCGTCGGGATACTCGCGGGCGAACCACACCCGGATGCCGCCGTGCACGAGCCGGGCCGGCAGGCCGTCGGGGGCGCGGGCCGCGTCGAACACGACGACGGTGTCGGCGGCCGCGTCGCCCAGCAGGTCGACCAGCATGTCGAGCAGCGCCAGGCGAGACTGCTCGAAGCCCCGCGGTCCGCGATCTGCGCCGAACACGCCCGACGCATGCAGCAGGTTGTAGCCGTCGATGATCAGCGTCATGTGCTCGCCCCAGCGCGGCCACCGACGGGAGCGCGGCCGTGACGGTGAAGGCCGCGGCGGTCAGTCGGCGCCCAGACGGTATTTCACCCGGCCCGCCACGATCGTCGCCACCGCTCTCCCCTGGAGCGTCCAGCCGTCGAACGGCGAGTTCACGCTCTTGGAGCGGAAGGCCGCGGCGTCCACCCGCCACGACAGGTTCGGGTCGATCACCGTGACGTCCGCCACGGCGCCGGGCCGTAGCGTGCCGCGGTCGACGCCCAGGATCCGTGCGGGGAGCGTGCTCATGCTCTCGATCATCCGCGGCCACCCGATCCGGCCGGTCGCCACGAGCCTGGTGACCGTGAGGCCCACCGCCGTCTCCAGGCCGAGAATCCCGAAGGGAGCCCGATCGAGCTCCAGCATCTTCTTCTCGGGCGCGTGGGGCGCGTGGTCGGTGGCGATGCAGTCGATCGTCCCGTCGACGATGCCCGCGATGATGCCCTCCACGTCGGCGGCCGTCCGCAGCGGGGGGCTCATCTTGAAGTTGGAGTCGAAGCCGCGGAGCCCCTCGTCGGTGAGCGTGAAGTGGTGCGGGCAGGCCTCCGCCGTGACGCGGATGCCGCGGGCCTTCGCGGTCCGGATGAGGTCGACGCCGCCGGCCGTCGAGACGTGCATCACGTGCAGGCGGCCGCCGGTGGCCTCCGCCAGGGCCGTGTCGCGGCCGATCATCACCTCCTCGGCCGCGGCCGGCATGCCGCCGAGGCCGAGCACGAGCGACACGAGCCCCTCGTTCATGACGCCGCCACGCGACAGTTCGAGCACCTCCTCGTGGGCCAGGATGGGCTTGTCGAACATGCGGCAGTACTCGAGTGCGCGGCGCATCAGCTCGGCGTCGTAGACCGGCGCGCCGTCGTCGCTGAAGGCGACGGCGCCGGCCTCCATGAGCCGGCCGATCTCGGCGAGCTCCTTCCCCTCGCGGTTGCGGCTGACGCAGCCCACCACGAAGACGTTGCAGGTGTCCGCGCGGGCCGCCTTCTGGTGGATGAACTCCACCGCGGCCTGCGTGTCGATCGGCGGTTCGGTGTTGGGGATGCAGGCGACGCTCGTGAAGCCCCCCGCGAGGGCCGCGCGGGTGCCCGTCTCGATCGTCTCGTCCTCCTCGCGGCCCGGCTCGCGAAGATGGACGTGCATGTCGATGAGCCCCGGGCTGACGATCATGCCCGTCGCGTCGAGCGTCTCGTCGGCGGAGCCGCCGTGGGCTCCGCCGGCGACCACGCGGCCGTCCCGGATGAGCAGGTCGTCGATCCGATCGACTCCCTGCGCGGGATCGATCAGGCGGCCGCCGCGGATGAGCAGCGTGCCGCGGTGCACGGGGTGCGGCGTGGCGGGGGGCGTGGACATCAGTGGATCCTCGCGGCGACGCCGGGCCGGGCGGGCGGATGGGCCGATGGGTCGCGCGGGCCGCACGTGAGCCAGAGCACGGCCATCCGCACCGCCAGGCCGTTGGTGACCTGGTCGAGGATCAGCGACTGCCGGCAGTCGGCCACGTCGGCCGTCATCTCGACGCCGCGGTTGATCGGCCCGGGCGCCAGGATGAGCAGGTCGCCGCGGGCCTTCTTCAGGCGGTCGCTGGTCATCGCGTAGAGGTGGGCGTATTCACGGACCGACGGGAAGGGCCGCATGCTCTGCCGCTCGAACTGGATCCGCAGCAGGTTGAGCACGTCGCACCGCGGCACGATCGCGTCGAGGTCGTGCGACACCTCCACCCCCAGCGACCGCCAGCGGTCGGAGACGAGCGTGGGCGGGCCGCAGAGGATGACCTTGGCGCCGAGCTTGAGGAGCCCCCAGAGATTGGAACGCGCGGTCCGGCTGTGGGCGATGTCGCCGACGAGCCCCACTGTGACGCCCGTGAGGTCGCCGAGCCGCTCGCGGATCGAGAAGATGTCGAGCAGCCCCTGCGTGGGATGCTCGTGCGGACCGTCGCCGGCGTTGATCACGCCGCAGCGGAGGTGCTGCGCGAGCAGGTGCGGCGTGCCGGGGGTGCCGTGCCGCACCACCACCGCATCGATGCCCATCGCCTCGAGGTTGCGGGCCGTGTCGATGAACGACTCGCCCTTCGACAGGCTGCTGGTGGAGGCGGAGAAGTCGATCACGTCGGCGCCCAAGCGGCGTGCCGCCAGCGAGAAGCTCGTCCGCGTGCGGGTGGAGTTCTCGAAGAAGAGGTTGACGACCGTGCAACCGGTCAGCACGGCCAGCTTCCGGCGACAGCCCTCCGTCGCCTCCTTGAAGATCGCCGCGGTGTCGAGGAGCAGTCGGATCTCGTCGGCCGTCAGCCGCTCGAGGTCGAGCAGGTGGCGGTGGGGCCACAACGCTGGGACGTGCTCGGTCTCGGTGGGAACGCGGGGCATGGGGGGGATGGGTGGTCTGGTGGTCGGTCGTCGGGGGCGGCGGCAGGGCCGCGGGGCTCTCCGCGGCGGCGGGGAGTGTAGCAGTTTTCCCCCGTCTCGACGCGGCAACAACGGGGCCGCAACCGGGCAACGCGGCTGGTCTTGTGGCGGAGGCCCGAGAATTTTTACCCTCCGCATCAGTCAGTGGATCCTCCGGACAGCCGGACCGCACGATCCCGGCACGCGAATGCTGGGGGCGGCGGTGGCGGACTCAGTCGAGACGGCATGAACACCTCCCCTGCAATGGACCGACACGTCTGGCTCGCGATCGCGGCGGCGGCATCTCTGGCATCGGCCGGAGGGTGCAGCTCGGTGATCGGCTCCGCCTACCTGCGGGAGGCCTGGCTCGATGCCGTCGAGCACGCCGCGGAGACCAGAGCCGCCGCCAGGCTGGAAGGCGCCGCCGCGACCGAGGGCGGCGATCCAGCCGACGCCGCCGACCCGGCCGCCGACACGGGCATGGATGGCGTCGCTGTGGCCACCGACGAGGATGCCGCGGACGCCGCCCGCAGCCGGTTCGCGACGATCGACGAGGCGGTGGCCCACGCCGACCGGCAGCTCGCGCAGTCCGGAGGCCTGTCATCCGCGGCCCGCGACACCCTCACGACGATGTTGCAGACGGTGCCGCGTCAGGATTGGCCGGTCGTCGTCGATGAATTCGCCGCGACGCTCGCAGCCGCCATGCCGTCGCAGCCAGTGTCGGCGCAGCCGCAGCCACCGATGCCGGAGCCGACGCAGGAGCCCGCACTGCAACCTGCTCCGCTGCCCGCTCCCGACGCGCCGCTGCCCCCCGTGCAGGCTGCGGCCGCAGTCG
>JBILVO010000156.1:0-8373 GCA_044370415.1 Pirellulales bacterium | reverse complement strand
CCCTCGTAGACGACCGCCGCCGCCGACAGGGGCGTGCCGCGGGCCCACTCACGGACGGTCCGCGGATATCCCGAGGCGGTGAGCGAGCCCGGGCCGAAGTCGGTGGCCACGAACAGGCTGTCGCGGTTCCGCCAGCCGAAGCGGCTCTTTGCCTCCGGCAGCGAGAAGCCGCCGTCCACGAACGCCTTCCGTTCGAGGTCGAACTCGCGGACCACGTCGGCATCGGCCCCGCCGCGCGACAGCGAGACGAGGCACAGCCGGTCCTCCGGCTCGAGCACGGCGGCGCCGTGCCAGACCCAGTTCTCGCCCTCCTTCTCCGCGAGCGCGTCGAGGTCGAGCACCGTCTCCCAGGCGGGCTCCGCGCGGCGATACTCCTCGAGCGTCGTCCGTCGCCACAGCCCCTTGGGGTTCGCCGCGTCGCGCCAGAAGTTGTAGTAGCGGTCGCCGATCCGGCTGACGAAGGGGATCCGCTCCTTCGAATCGAGGATCCCGCGGATCCGCGTCTCGAGCGTGCGGAACCGCTCCGAGCCGGCGAGCGACGCGACGCTCTCCGCGTTGCGGCCGCGGACCCAGTCGAGGGCCCGCTCGCCGGCGACGTCCTCCAGCCACAGGAACGGATCGTCGGCGTCGTCGGCGGGGGCTGGATGGGGCATGGAGAGGGACAGGCAGGCGAGGGCGGCGAGCCACCGACGTGGGCGTGGGCGGCGCGGCAGCCTCATGACCGCGTCTGCCCCGAGCCGAGGACGACGTACTTGTAGGTGGTCAGCTCCCGGATGCCGCACGGGCCCCGGGCGTGGAGCTTGTCGGTGGAGATGCCGATCTCGGCGCCGAGCCCCATCTCGCCGCCGTCGTTGAACCGGGTGCTGGCGTTGACCATCACCACCGCGGTGTCGACGCGGGCCGCGAACCGCTCGGCGGCGGCTCGGTCGCCGGTGACGATCGAGTCGGTGTGCCGTGAGCCGTAGCGGTTGACGTGGTCGATCGCCGCGTCGAGCGAGTCGACGACGGCCACGGAGATCCTGGGGCCCAGGTACTCCGTGGCGAAGTCGGCCTCGGTTGCGGCGCCGGCCGCGGGCACGAGCCGCCGCGTGGCGGCGTCGCCGACGATCTCGACGGCGTGCTCGCCGAGGGCGGCGGCGACGTCGGGCAGGAACCGTGCGGCGACCTCGCGATGCACCAGCAGCGACTCGGCCGCGTTGCACACGCCCATCCGCTGGCACTTCGCGTTGACGGTGATCGCCTTCGCCATCGCGAGGTCGGCGGCCCGGTCGACGTACACGTGGCAGTTGCCGGTGAAGTGCTTGAGCACGGGCATCCGCGCTTCGGAGCAGACGCGGCGGATGAGCTGCTCGCCGCCCCGCGGGATGACGATGTCGATCAGGTCGTCCATCTGCAGGAAGGCGCCGACGGCCTCACGGTCGGGCGTGTCGACCAGCTGCACGCAGTCGGCGGGCAGGCCCGCGGCCGCGATCGCCCGCCGCATGCTCTCCACGATCCGGCCGCTCGAGTGGGCCGCCTCCTTGCCGCCACGGAGGATGATGGCGTTCCCGGCGGCGAGGGCGACCGCTGCGGCGTCGGCCGTCACGTTGGGCCGCGACTCGTAGATGAAAAAAACCACGCCGAGCGGCACGCGGATCTTGCGGACCAGGAGGCCGTTGGGCCGCGTGGATTCCTCGAGCACCTCGCCGACGGGATCGGGCAGCAGCGCCACCGCCTCGACGCCGGCCGCGATCCCTTCCACCCGTGTGGGATCGAGCGTGAGCCGGTCGACGGCGGCGGCGGAGAGGCCGAAGCCCGGGGCGGCGGCGAGGTCGAGCCGATTGGCGGCGAGGATGGCCGCGACGTCCTCACGGATCGCGGCGGCGGACGCCTTCAGGGCCGCTGCCTTCCGGTCCGCGGGGATGGCCGCCAGATCGATGGCCGCCCGCCGGGCCCGCTCGGCGATCGAGCGGCAGTGCGCCGCGAGGGCGTTCGGTGCGGGCGTGCTCATGGAAGGGTGCGTGCGAAGGGGGCCTGTTTCGCGTATCTTACCGCCAGCGCTCGTTTCCTCCACATGCCACGACGCAGGAGCCGTTCCATGCACTCGATGCTTCCCAGCCGCCGCTCGTTCCTTGCCGGCACCGCCGCAGCCGCCGGCTGCGCCACGCTTTCCGCGTTCGGCCGGCCGGCCCTGGCCGCCGCGGCCCCGAACCTGAACCTCGGCATCCAGATCTACTCGCTCCGCGGCTACAAGGTCGACGAGGCGCTCCAGCACGCCCGCGATCTGGGCTTCAAGTTCGTCGAGTTCTATCCCGGCATGTATCCGATCAACTCGGACGACGAGGCGATCGCCGCCATGCAGAAAAAGCTCGCCGACCTCGGCCTCACCGTCTCGGCCCACGGCGTCAACGGCTTCTCGAAGGACGCCGCAGCCAACAGGAAGATTTTCGAGTTCGCGAAGCGGGCTGGCATCCGCACGCTCTCCGCCGACCCGTCGCCGGAATCGTTCGACAGCCTCGACGATCTCGTGAAGGAGTTCGACGTCAAGGTGGCGATCCACAACCACGGGCCGACGCACCGCTACAACAAGGCGATCGACGTGCTCCAGGCGGTCGAGAAGCGGGATCCGCGGATCGGCGCCTGCGCCGACCTCGGCCACTTCATCCGCTCGGGGGAGCGGCCCGTCGAAGTGATCCGGCTGCTCGCGGGCAGGCTCTACGGCGTCCACCTCAAGGACTTCGCCGAGATGCAGGACAAGACGAAGGGCGTGATCCTCGGCAAGGGACACATGGACGTGCCGGCCGTGATGGAGGCGCTCGTGGCGGCGAAGTTCCCGGCCGACGGCGCGCTGTCGATCGAGTACGAGGAGAACCCGCAGAACCCGCTCGACGACATCCGCCAGTGCGCCGAGGCGGCCCGGGCGGCGATCGCGAAGGTGTAGCGGCCGCCGGCGGAGGCTGTCATCCGCGTCGCGCGATGCCGTGGAGCTCGAGCGCCGCTCGGACCAGACCGACCGCATGGACGCGGATCACCTGCACACCGGCGTCGGCCAGCGCGCAGGCGGCGCCCGCTGTGCCGCCATCCCGCTCCTCGAGCGTGGCCGGGCGGCCGAGCTTCCGCTCGATCATCTTGCCGATGAATCCCTTGCGGGAGTGGCCCACGAGGATCGGGGTGCCGAGGTCGAGAAAGCGTCCCGCCGCCGCCATCAGCTCGACGTTGTGCTCGTGCGTCTTGCCGAACCCGATGCCGGGATCGAGGCAGATCCGCTCGAGGGGCACGCCCGCGGCCAGGAGGGCGTCCCGGCGTTGCGCCAGGTAGCCGTGGATCTCCCCGACGACATCGGCATACCGCGGGGCGACCTGCATGGTCTGCGGCGTGCCCTGCATGTGCATCGCGCAGACACCCGCCCCCGAGGCGACGGCGACGCGGAGCATGTCGGGATCCCCCTCGAGGCCCGTCACGTCGTTGATGATCTCGGCGCCGAGATCGATCGCACGGGCCGCCACCGCCGCCTTCGAGGTGTCGATCGAGACGGGCACGCCGGCCCGCGCCGCCAGCTGCCGCACCACCTCCGTCACCCGTCGCAGTTCCTCGTCGAGCGGCACTGGCTCGGAGAAGGGCCGCGTGCTCTCGCCGCCGACGTCGAGAATGTCGGCGCCCTGGTCGACGAGCGCCATCCCGTGGGCGACGGCCGCCTCGACGGCCGCGTGCCTGCCACCGTCGGAGAAGCTGTCGGGCGTGACGTTGACGATCCCCATCAGCAGCGGCAGCGTGCGGCCGTCGGTGCCGGGCAGCGCGAGCCGGGTGGACCGCAGCCGCCAGTGCGATGGTGTGCCCGGAAAGCTCATGCCGGCACTCTACCAGACCGCTTCGACCGCCGGACCGCGCCGGCTACCAGGGCTCTTCCATCAGGCCCACGATCTGCTGGGCCATCTTGATGATCGCCTCCTGCTGGGTGCTGGCGACCGATCGGCCGTACTCCGGCACGAGCATGGCCGCCTGCCCGACGTCAACGCTCGCCGCCGGCATCGGCACGCCTCCCGAGGCCAGCACCGCGCCGCCGCGGTCGGCCCAGGTGACCAGCACCTGGAAGTTCATCTCCACCATCCGCGACTGGTCGGTCGGGCTCTCCACGATCATGCGCTTCGTGTCGGCCACGATCCGTGCCGTAAGGACGCTGTCGGCGGCCGGGTCGCCGACCACCTTGAAGGGCGTCCGCTTCTCGATCTCCTTGCAGACGGCCTCGGTGAGCCGCTCGCCCAGATCGATGCTCGGGGTGGTGCGGAAGCTGTCGGACTGGATCATCGGCACGTAGACCGTGCGGACGTTCGGGGCGTAGAGCGTGTTGTTGCCGAACCGGTAGCCCGCGCAGCCGCCGCCCAGCAGCGCCGCGCAGCTGGCCAGCAGGAGGCGGGCATTGAGCCGGCGGCGGCTGACGGCGGGCAGGGCCATGAGACCTCGTCCGTTCAGCGGAGTGGCGGGTTGGCGCCGGAGGTGTCGCCGCGGGCGATCGCCGTGTTGGCCTCGGCCATCGCGTCGAGTTCGGCCTGCTTGAGCGAGTCGGGGTTGAGCAGCGCCGTCAGCGTGGGGAACGGGTTGTCGGAGACGTCCTCCTTGCCGGCGAGGGAGTCGAGCCGGTCGCGGGCCTGCTGGGCGAGCATCGTCTTCGGGTAGTCGCGGGCGATCAGCGCGTAGTAGATCCGGGCCGACGTGTAGTGCTTGCCCTTCGAGTAGAACTCGGCCCGCGACCAGTGGCGGGTCGCCTGCTGGGCGGCGATCGCGGCCCGGGTGGTCTGCACCCGCTCCGCTTCGTCGCCGGCCAGCTGGTCGGGAAACTGCACGAGGATCTGGTCGGCGAGCACCTCCGCCTCGCCGAGGATGCCCCCCTCGTAGCCCGGGCCCTGGTAGGCCCGCATCTTCGCCTGCAGCCCGAGGAGGTGGGCCTGCAGGAGGAAGTCGCTGTCGGGGTACTCGCTGCGCAGGAGGCTGTAAAAGTAGTCGGCGTCGATCCACTGCCGGTCGAGGAAGTGGGCGTTGGCCTGCGCCATGATGCTGTCGTCGGCGAGCGATCCCCGCGGGTCGTTGATCCGCACATGGTCGAACGCCTTGATGGCCCGGCCTCGTGTGTCGAAGATCGGCCGCGAGCGATCCACGAGATTCGGCACGATCGTCAGGTAGTTGTGCTTCTGGTCGAGCGCGATCCAGTACTGCGCGATCACGAACTGCCGCTGCGCGATCCGGTCGAGATACCGCGAGTTGGCGTACTTCTTCACCAGCTCGTCGTAGCAGTCCTCGGCCTTCGGGTACTGGTCGGTGAAGAACCAGCACTCGGCGAGCTGCCAGAGGGCGTCCTCCTCGATCGCCGAGTCGGGCCAGCGGTCGATCGCCATCTTGTACTTGGCGATCGCCTCCTTGTATTTGCGGTCGCGATAGAGGGCGTCGCCGTCGGCCAGCGACTTGCGGGCGATCGGCTCGTTGGGTCCACGGCCCACCATCTTCTTCCACCGCTTCTTGATGTTCTCCCCCTTGAAGTAGTCCCAGCCGAAGTCCTGCTCGGTGGGATTGAACTCCGAGGAGATCACGGAGGAGTCGGCGTCCTCGCCCAGTTCGCCGGCAACCTTGTCGCCGGTGCCGGCCGGCTTCGACCAGGGCCACGTCGGCGGCTTGAACGTCGCGCATCCGGCGTGCAGGAGCAGGCAGGCGGCGACGGCCGCACGGACTGCAGCCCGTGCCGTGCGCAGGCCGCCGATGCGGCGGGCCGGTGTGTCTCGGAACGATGTCATGGGGCCGACGCGGCTCAGGAGGTGCGGGGAGGGCGGGGGCGGGATCTCGGCTGCAGGAGCGGGGCCACCCGCAGCCGGCGGCCGAGCAGGTGGGACAGCAGGGTGTTCATGACGGCGCGGACCTCGCCATCGACGGTGTCGGGCAATGCCATCCCGTGCCAGGCGTCGCAAGAGCCGGCCAGGAGCCGCAGGGCGGCGAGGCAGTCGGCCGACACGGAGACGACGGCCCGCTTGCCCCGTCGGCACTCGTCGCACAAGACGCCGCCGTCGAGCATGCCGAATGCCACCCGGCCGGCCGGCGGCACGGGCCCGGCGCACTCCGCGCACCGCACCAGGCCGGGCGCGTGGCCGGCGTGCCGCAGCACCGCCAGTTCGGTGTGCGTGACCAGCGCGCGGACGGCGCCGTCCGAGAGCCGGCCTGTCGCGTCGGCCTCCGCGGACGGGCCGGCGGCCGACAGGATCCGCAGGGTCGAGTGTGCGACATCGAACAGCTCCGGCTGAGGATCGCCTTCGGCGGTGAGTGCGTCGAGCAGTTCGGCGACCTCCATGCCGCCATGGAATGCAGCCAGGCTGCCGCCGACACGGAAGCGGTGCTCGAGGCTGGCTTCCGTCAGCAAGTCGAGGGCACCCGTGAATTTGCGGAGGACGAGTACCTGACAGATCGAAAGCAGGTCAAGGGCGGCATCGAACGCGCCCTTGGGCCGCCACGCCCCCTTCGCCAGAGCCCGCAGCTTGCCGAACTCGCGGGTGAACACCGTGACGACGGCGCTGGAGTCACCGAAGGGGATCGCGCGGACCACGATCGCCCGTGCCTTCTCAGCTGCCATCGCTGCCGCCGCTCCCCCGGCCCGGGTCGGCCAGCCGTTCCACGCGGATCAGGTCGATCCGGCGGCGGGTCGCGGCCAGCACCTCGAGCGCCGCACCGTGCGACTCGATCCGCTCGCCCACCTCGGGGATGCGGCCGCACTGGTGGAAGACGAACCCGCCGACCGTCTCGTAGCCCTCCTCCTCGGGCAGCGCCACCCCCATCCGCTCGTTGAGCCGCGAGACCGGCACGTGCGCGAGCACCTCGCACACGTCCGCGGAGACCGTCCGCATGCCGTCGGAGAAGGCCTCGTCGTGCTCGTCGGCGATCTCCCCCACGATCTCCTCGAGCGCGTCCTCGATCGTCACGAGGCCGGAGACGCCGCCGAACTCGTCGGTGACGATTGCCATGTGCGTCTTGCCGCGCTGAAACTCCAGGAGCATCTTCTGCACGCTCATCGTCTCGGGCACGAACCAGGGCGGTCGCAGGAGCGGGCGGATGCCGCGGTCGTCCGCAGGCGTCTGGGGACGGGAGGCGAGTCCGTCGGCCATCCGGTTGAGCACGTCGCGGGTGTGCAGGATGCCCACGACGTCGTCCGCCGATCGATCCCAGACCGGCAGCCGGGTGTGGCCGCTCTCGGCGGCCAGCCGCACCGCCTCGTCCCAGCCTGCCGAGAGCGGGATCGCGATCATCCGCGTGCGGGGCGTCATGATCTGGGCGACCCGCACGGCATCGAGGCCGATCACGCCGCGGAGCATGTCGCGGGCCGCCCCCTCGATGCGGCCCTCCCGGTGCGCCTCGTCGACCACCAGCCGCAGTTCGTCCTGTGTCCGTTCCCCGGCGGCCTGGCCGTCCCCCGTGCCCGTCGCCATCCGGCCGATCGCGGCGGCCACCGCACCGAGCCGCGCCACCGCGGGCGACACCAGGCCGACCACGGGCCGCCAGACGCCCCACGTCGCCACCACGATCCATGGACCCGCGAACCGGGTGAGCAGCATCGGCATCACGACGAGCGTCAGCCACACCAGCGCGATCCAGGCGGCGACCGCCGACACCTCGATCACCAGCACCCCGCCTGACACGTCGAGCAGTCCGCGGAACGCCAGCAGCGTCGCCACCGCGGCGGCGACCACGACCACCGACGCGGCGATGAAGGCGATCGTCTCGCTCCCGGCCACGATCTCCTCGTATCGCTCCGGTCGGCCGGCGCGCCGGCAGAGTTCCATGAGCCGGTGCCGCTGGGCACCGCGGACGGCGCGGGCCTGCACCGCAGCCAGGCTCGCCACCGCGAGCAACAGCACGGCCGATTCGATTCCCAACGTGTCCGCGTCGGTCATGGGGGCGGGGCTCCGGCTGGACGTGGCGGCGCGGGCAGGCCGCAGGCCCGCATCACGACCCGCTCGCGGGCCCGCATGGCGCGGCGGTCGGCCGGGGCGTGGTCGTCGTAGCCCGCGAGGTGCAGCAGCCCATGCACCACGTAGTAGGCGAGCTCACGGTGCGCGGTCCAGCCCACGGCGCGGGCCACCCGGCGGGCCGTCTCGGTGCTCACCACGAGGTCCCCGGCGAGCCCCGCGGCCCGTGGTCCGCCCCCGGCCGACAGGTCGAACGTGATCACGTCCGTCGGCCCCGCGACGCCGAGCCAGCGGCGGTGGATCGCGGCGATGCGGCGGTCGTCGACCAGCGAGACCCCGATCTCCGCCCGCTCGACGCCCTCCGCCGAGAGGGCGGCCCGCACGATGCGCTCCAGCCAGCGGGGCGACACCCGCAGGATGTCCTGCCGGTCGCTCACGTCGACCGCGATCGCCG
>JBILVO010000155.1:0-8548 GCA_044370415.1 Pirellulales bacterium | reverse complement strand
GGCCGGGTACATTTCTGGGGGCATCCTTCCATCATAGTCGTCCGCCCGGGCGACAGCCGCGACGGTCCGACGGACGCACATGAGCGAGAAGAACTTCGAAGAGCGGACGCAGTGGGTCTACGACGAGCGGGCCTTTCCGGTCTGGAACGCGTCGTTCGCCAAGGCCGATCGCACCGACATGATTCGCGAAGATCTCTGGGCCGGCCGCAGCATCTCGATTCTGCTGGCGGTGCTGGTCGCGATCGGCCTCGCGCTGGCGCTCGGAACGCTCGCGTTCGTCATGAACTGGCGCTGAAGCCCTCGCCGCAGCCTCGTTGACCCCTCCGCCGTCGGGGGGTTAGATTCGGGCCCGGTCGAGGGCCACGGGCTCTCGCGGGGGCTCGTCCAGGTATCGCAGGTGGTCCGCGCATGCCGCTTGTCACTGCGCCACGGTCGGAGACAGGCGAGGCTCCGGCGGAGATCGCCGTCCGCGCGCCGGCCAAACTGAACCTCTCGCTGGCGGTGCTCGCGCGGCGCGACGACGGCTTCCACGAGATCGAGTCGCTGATCGTGCCGGTGACGCTCCACGACACGGTCGCGGTGCGGGTCGCGGGCCGGCCGGGCATCCGGCTGCGGGTGCGGTTCGCCGGCGGGCTGGCCACGGCCGCCGGACGGTCCCTCGCCACCGACGTGCCGACCGACGCCACGAACCTCGTCGTGCGCGCCGCCGCGGCGCTGGCGGCCGAGGCCGGGATCGCGCCGGAGTCAGGCGACGGACCGGGGCTCGACATCGACCTCGTCAAGCGCATTCCTTCGGGATCCGGCCTCGGCGGCGGGTCGAGCGATGCGGCCGCGGTGCTCGTGGCTGCGGCGCGTGCCTGGGGCATCGCCTGGCCGCACGACCGGCTCGCTGCCATTGGCGGCCGCATCGGCAGCGACGTGCCGGTGTTCTTCGCCGGCGGTGCCGCGGTCGTGGGCGGCCGAGGGGAGTGGATCGAGACGGTCTCAGGCATCCCGCCGCTGCACGTCGTCATCGCCCGGCCACTGGCGGGCCTCTCGACGGCCGCCGTCTACGGTCACTGCACGCCCGACCCCGCCCGCCGGGGCGAGGCCGCACGCCTCGCGGCGGCGCTGGCGTCCGGCCGGCTGCGCGACGGTTTTCCGCTCATGCACAACGCGCTCCAGGAGGCCGCCCGCGGCCTCTGCCCGGAGGTGGACAGGCTGCTCGACGCCTTCGTACGGGCCGGCGCAGCGCACCCGCTGCTCACGGGCAGCGGCAGCGCCTGTTTCGCGGTCATGCGGTCAGCGACCGAATCACGGCTGGTGGCGGCGCGGCTGCGGATGGCGGGCTGGCCGGGCGTGTATGCCGTGCGGCTCGCGCCGGCGGGCAGGGTGGCCTGACGGGTGGCCTGACGGTCGGTTGGCGGCCGGCCGGCGGTCGCATGGTCGGGGACGGATGGGCGGATCGGCGGGGCAGGCAGCGGGGGGCGGGGCATGGAGATCACGGAAGTCCGTGTGAAGCTCGTGCAGCAGGTGGCCGAGCGGCTGCTCGCCTACTGCTCGATCACGATCGACTCCGCCTTCGTCGTCCGCGACCTGAAGATCATCGGAGGGCCGAGCGGGCCGTTCGTCGCGATGCCGAGCCGCAAGCTCTCCAGCAACTGCCAAGCGTGCGGCGGCAAAAACCCGCTCAAGTCGGGCTTCTGCAGCCACTGCGGCGCGAAGCTGCCCGAGGGCCCGCCGCCGCGCGACGGCGACGGCCGCGTCAGGCTCCACGCCGACATCGCCCACCCCATCAACGCCGCCTGTCGCGACCTCATCCAGCGGCGGGTCGTGAGCGAGTATGAGGCCGAGCTCATCCGGGCTCGCCAGCCGGGCTACGTCTCGCGGTACGATGCGATGGGCGACGAGGAACAGCGGCCGCGCGGGTAGATCACATGCGAGAGACGCGTGGCGTTCCAGGAGGGAGCGATCGCCGCCGGGCCGGCAGAAGTCTCCTCGCGGGATGATTTCGCGCAACGGCCCGTGCCGCTCCAGAAGTCTTGGGAATGCCAAATCCTCCAAGCTCGTCGAGCTTCCGCCGATCCCGGCTCGGCATGATGCCGAGCGCAGCACCAGCGGGCGGATGCCCGCCGAGCAAAAACCGCAGGATGCGGTGTTTTGCGGAGACCAAGCTCGTCGAGCTTCCGCCGATCCCGGCTCGGCATGATGCCGAGCGCAGCACCAGCGGGCGGATGCCCGCCGAGCAAAAACCGCAGGATGCGGTGTTTTGCGGAGACCAAGCTCGTCGAGCTTCCGCCGATCCCGGCTCGGCATGATGCCGAGCGCAGCACCAGCGGGCGGATGCCCGCCGAGCAAAAACCGCAGGATGCGGTGTTTTGCGGAGACCAAGCTCGTCGAGCTTCCGCCGATCCCGGCTCGGCATGATGCCGAGCGCAGCACCAGCGGGCGGATGCCCGCCAAGCGAAAACCGCAGGAGGCGGTGTTTCGCGTGCATCCAGCCCGGCTCGTCGTTTCCTCACGTGACAGGTCGCTATCCAGCCACGTCGAAGGTTCGTCGCATTCGTCCGAACCGTCGTCACGACCGGACGAGACGGTTGAAATCGGCGATGAGCCGGGTCGTGATCGGGCCGGGCAGGCCGGTGCCGACCTTGCGGCCGTCGATCTCCACGACGGGCAGCACCTCGGCGGCCGTGCCCGTGAGGAAGCACTCGTCGGCCGTGTAGAGGTCGTGCCGCACAAGCGTGGCCTCGCGGCAGTCGATGCCGGCCGCGTGGGCGAGGTCCATCACCGCGCCGCGGGTGATCCCCTCGAGAATGCCGGCGTCGGGCGGAGGCGTGAGCAGCCGTGCGCCGCGGACCACGAAGACGTTGTCGGCCGTGCACTCTGCCACCTCGCCCTTGTGGTTGAGCATGAGCGCCTCGACGCAGCCCGCCTGCAGACCCTCGAGCTTCGCCATGATGTTGTTCAGGTAGTTGAGCGACTTGATCCGCGGGGAGAGCGCTGCCGACTGCACCCGCTGGGTGGCGGCCGTCACGATCCGCAGCCCCTTGTCGTAGAACTCCCGCGGGTAGAGGCTGATCGTGTCGGCGATCACGATCACCTGCGGGTGTGCCGTGCGGTTGGGGTCGAGGCCGAGGCTGCCGGCGCCGCGGGTCACCACGAGGCGGACGTAGCCGTCGGGGAGTTTGTTGGCGGCGAGCGTGTCGACGACGGCCTTCGCCACCTGCTCCTTCGAGAGCGGGATCTCCAGGCAGATCGCCCGGGCGCTGGCCCAGAGCCGGTCGAGGTGGGCGTCGAGCCGGAACACGCGGCCCGAGTAGCTCCGTAGCCCCTCGAACACGCCGTCGCCGTAGAGCAGCCCGTGGTCGAACACGCTCACGCGGGCCTCGTCCTCGGGCACGAGGCGATCGTTCATGAAGATGATGCGCGGCATGGATGGCTCTCGGTGGCTGCAGGATTCTCCCGCGATCGGACGCTCTTCGGTCGCGTCGGCCGGCCCGCCCCCCGCGCAGCCGGAGCGTCAGGCTCCGGCGACGCGGCCCGCCGCCAGCCGCACGACACGCGCAGCGCGGCGGGCGATCGCCGCGTCGTGCGTCACGAGCACTATAGAAAGGCCGTCGCGGGCGTTCAACTCGCACAGTGCGTCGAGGATGCCGGCGCCGCTGGCCTCGTCGAGATTCCCCGTCGGCTCGTCCGCCAGGAGCACCCGGGGCTCGGCCACCAGGGCCCGGGCGATCGCCACCCGCTGCATCTCGCCGCCGGAGAGCTGCCGCGGCGTGTGGTGCAGCCTGCCGCCGAGCCCGAAGCGGTCGAGGAGGCCGCGGGCCCGCTCCCGGGCGTCGGCCCGCACCCGCAGCCACTCCCACACGCCGTGCCGGACCATGAGCGGCGCCAGCACGTTTTCCAGGGCGTCGAGCTCCGGCAGCAGGTGGTACGACTGGAAGACCATGCCGATGGCGGTGTTGCGCAGCCGGTCGCGGCGGGAGGCGGAGACGTTGTCGATCCGTTCGCCGCCGAGGTGCACCTCGCCCGAGTCGGGCGCGTCGAGCAGACCCATGAGGTGCAGCAGCGTGCTCTTGCCGGAGCCGCTCTGACCGACGACGGCGACGAAGCCCCCGGGCTCGAGGGTGAAGTCGACGCCGCGGAGCACCTCCAGCGTGCCGCCGCCGGAGCGGTAGCTCTTCCGCACGTCGACGACCCGCAGGATCGCTTCGCCCGTGGCGGCGTCAGTCATGGCGGAGCGCCTCCACCGGGTGGAGGCGGGCGGCACGCAGGGCGGGCAGCACGCTCGACGCGACGGCGATCGCCACGGCACCGGCGATGATCCAGGCGATCGTCACGGGGTTCACGATCGTGGGGATCTTGAAGAAGTAGTAGATCGACGGGTCGAACACCCGCTGGCCGGTGCACCACTCCACGCCGGCGCGGATGGTGTTGATGTTCCAGGTGATCGCCAGGCCGAGCGCGAGCCCCACGCCTGCCCCCACGAGCCCCAGGAAGAGCCCGTAGCCGAGAAAGATGCCGGCGATGCCCGACGCTCCGGCGCCGAGCGACTTGAGGATGCCGATGTCGCGGGTCTTCTCCACGACGATCATGAAGAAGATGGCCAGGATGCCGAAGCCGGCGACGGCGATGATCATGAACAGGAGGATGTTGAGCACCGCCATCTCCATGTCGACGGCCGAGAGGAGCGGCCCCTGTTTGTCGCGCCAGGTGGCAATGGCGTACATCTCGGCGGGGAAGGCCTTCCGCAGCCGGTCGCGGACGGCGTCGAGGTTGGCGCCGGGCTTGAGCCGGATCTGGATCGAGTTGACGCTGGCGATGCCAGACTGGGGGTCGATCATGCCGCGCATCCGCTGCAGAGCGGCGATCGGCACGAAGACGAAGTTCGAGTCGTACTCGCTCATCTTGCTCTCGTAGAAATCGACGATCGTGAACGTGTCGCTCACCGCCTTCGGCGGCGTGCCGGCCGTGGGGAAGGTGATCTTCACGTCGTCGCCGGGCAGCACGAGGAAGCGGTCGACGCCCTCCGAATCACGGAAGCTCGCCAGGCCGATGCCTGGCACGATGCCGGTGAACTGTTCCTTGGCCGGATCCATGGTCAGGCCCTCGTCGGGACGGGCGGCGCGGAACGGATCACGGCGTTCGGCAGCCGGCGGCGCTGCCGGCGCCCCATCTGCGGCCGGACTCGCCGCGGTGCCATCGGCGGTTGGACTCACCGCCGCCGGGTCGGCGGTGGGGCTCACCGTCGCCGGGTCGGCGGTGGGGCTCGTGGCGGCCAGCACCGCGTCGACCTGCTGGTCGACCGGTCGCGCGGGCTGCCCGGCCGCCGCGCCGCGGGCCGTCTCCCGCTCCCGCCACAGCTTCTCGCGGGCCACCCGCATCCGCCGGTGCGGCCAGCCGGCGGATTCCAGCGCGGGCCGCTTCGGTCCGTTCTCTCCCGCGGCGCCGTCCGCCTGGCTGTCGCTGGTGTCGTAGCCGCCGTCGCGGAGCGCGAACGAGAGCTGCCGCCGGTTGGCTGGGTGCTGCAGGTAGCTGCCGAAGTCGCTCACCATCGCATGCGTCTTCTCGTCGATGCCGATGAACATCACCTGCCGGGTGAGCCACTGGCCGCGGACCTGGAAGCTGAGCATCGCGGGCACCGCGACGGTCGGCGTCATGCCGGCGATCTGATCGCCCGCCGCCCGCTCGATCTCCTCCATGTGCCACTTCGGGTCCTGGAAGCCGGAGAGCGAGTGGCTCTCGAAGACGAGATCGGAGAGGATCCCGTGGATCCGCGTCTGCATCTCGTGGGAGAAGCCCGCCATCACGGCGTTGACCACGATCATCGTGGCCACGCCGAGCATCACGCTCACCACGCTCGCCAGCGCGATCCAGCGGGTGCGGAGATACCGCCAGCAGAGCAGGAGCTTGTACATGGGGCTCGGCAGGGCTGGTCAGCCCTCCGCCTGCGGCCGGTGGATCGGGAAGAGGATCACATCGCGGATGGAGGGCGCGGCGGTGAGAAACATCACCAGCCGGTCGATGCCGATCCCGAGGCCGCCGGCCGGCGGCATGCCGTGCCGCAGGGCGCGGAGAAAATCGGTGTCCATCCGGGCCATCGATTCCTCCTGCGGCAGGCCCGAGAGCTGCGTGCGGAAGAGCTCCTCCTGCAGGTCGGGATCGTTGAGCTCGGTGTAGGCGTTGGCCAGCTCGATGCCCGCCACGTAGAGCTCGAAACGCTCGGCGACGTGCGGCGCGCCGGCCTTCCGCTTGGTCAGCGGGCAGATCGCGGCGGGATAGTCGATGACGAACACCGGCCCGGAGAGCGTCTTCTCGACCGTCGCCTCGAAGAGGTCGCTCTTGATCACGTCCGGGTGCCGGCCCGCGGTCTCGATACCCAGGCCCGCCGCCGCTTTGGCCACACTGGCGGGGTCGGCGGGATCGCACTGCGCCACCTCGGCGAGCAGGTCGTCGTACTTCGCGCGGCGGAAGGGGGGCGTGAGGTCGACCGTGTGCCCCATCCACTCGAACCTGGTCGGCGTGCCGGCGGCCTGCGCGGCCTCGAGGAAGATCGCCTCGGTGAGGTCCATCATCGTGCCGTAGTCGCCGTAGGCCTCGTAGGCCTCCATCATCGTGAACTCGGGGTTGTGCCGCGGGCTCACCCCCTCGTTGCGATAGACGCGGCCGAGCTCGAAGACCCGCTCCATGCCGCCGACGAGCAGCCGCTTCAGGTGCAGCTCCAGCGCGATGCGGAGCACCAGCGGCATGTCGAGCGCGTTGTGGTGGGTCTTGAACGGCCGGGCCGCGGCGCCGCCGGCGCTCTCCTGGAGCGTCGGCCCCTCCACCTCGAGGTAGCCCCGTGACGTGAGCGTCTTGCGGACGGCCTCGACGATCCGGCAGCGAGCGACGAACCGGTCGCGGACGCCCTCGCCGTGAATGAGGTCGAGATACCGCATCCGCTGGCGGAGGTCGGCGTCGACCAGGCCGTGATACTTGTCGGGAGGCGTCTCCAGCGACTTCGTCAGGAACTCGACGCCCGTTGCGAAGACGGTCATCTCGCCGGTCTTCGAGTGGCCCAGCCGGCCGTCGACGCCGATCATGTCGCCAAGGTCGAGGCAATCGATCACCTTCCAGGTGTCGGGGCCGACCTGCTTCTTGCCGAGCATGATCTGGATGCGGCCCGTGCGGTCGACGAGGTCGATGAACACGAGGCTGCCGGCGCTCCGCAGGAGCATGATCCTCCCGGCGACCCGGACGGCGGGACCGCCGGTGAAGTCGGGCGACGGGTCGAGGGCCGTGCCGGCCTCGCGGACGGCGGCGATCGCCGTGACGCCGTCGTACCGCCGGCCCCACGGATCGATGCCGAGCGCCTGCAGCTTCTCGAGCTTGTCGCGGCGGGCCTTCTCCAGCGCCCCGCGGGTGCCGGTGCCGGGGGCCGGTCCGCCGGCCGGCGCAGGATTGTGGTCCGTGGGCTGTGACACGTGGGTCTCGGGTGCCGGGGAAGGAGGGCTGGGGCCGCGTCCACCGCCAGACCGGGAACGCGACGAAAGCGATGATTGTCGGTTTTTTCGGCTGTTTCGTGAAGCCGGGATTCCGCGGGCCTGCAGGAGCCGCCGGCGAACCGGCCGCGACGACGCCCGTGTGGCGCGAGGCCGGAGGGTATAACCCCGGCCATCATGTCGGTGCCACATCGCCCCAGCCTGTTCAGCGTCGAGCTGCGGACCGCACGCTGGCCAGAGCTCGTCGAGTGGTATCGCAACGTCCTCGGTCTGCGGGTGCTGGTCCGCGTCGTCGACGATGGCTACGCGCTCTTCGAGGCGGGAGACACCCGGCTGGCGATCCTGGGCCGTCCGACGCCGGGTGAGCCGAGCGCACGCTGGAGCATCGGCTTCGAGGTCGAGGACCTGGATGCGGCCCACGATCGGCTGGCCGCTGCCGGTGCGACGGTCACTCCGCCGCAGACGCACCACGAAGGCTTCCGCGAACTCCGCATCGTCGATCCCGACGGCAACCGCATCCGGCTCTTCTCGTGGCCGGCCGGGCACTGAGCCCAGCCAAGCGAAGCAGGATCTTCGTGAGGGAAGGCTCGGTCACGCGTATTGGTTCGCGGGTCTGCGACATGCTCGTCGCCGGCGGATTTTGCTACGGGAGACTCCGGGACGATGGTTCGCCATCTCTGAGTCGCAAAATTCACCGGCTCCTGCGCGTGCCTCCGACCCGCTCCTCAGCATCGGGTGTGACGGAGTGCTGCAAGCAGAGCGCACCAGCTTCCGAGAGCTACGCCTCGATGCCAGGGCAGGAGGCCCGTGTGAGCACCAGCGAGCTGCGCTCGCCAAGCCGGGTCGGCTTGGAAGGCCTTTGAACCGGAAGCTAAACCGCACTGGTTCGCGGGTCTGAGACATGCTCGTCGCCGGCGGACTTTGACGTTGCAGCCTCCACGGGCGTGGTGCGTCAACTCTTTCAGTCAAAGTTCACCGTCGACTGCGCGTGCCTCCGACCCGCTCCTCAGCATCAGGAGCGGCGGCGTGCTGACGGAAAAAGCGGCGGGAAAGTCACGTCACGATTTCGCACCAGGGCTGGATGC
>JBILVO010000154.1:0-8569 GCA_044370415.1 Pirellulales bacterium | reverse complement strand
GCGGGCGCCCACGGCCTCCTCGGCACGGCGGGCCTTCGCCTCCTGCGCCTCGACGGCGCTGCGGAAGCGGTCGTTGGCGAGCATGCTCGCGAGATAGTAGATCTCGCCGGCCGCCACCAGCGGCAGGAGCACGCCGGGAAAGCCGCTGATCAGGGCCGCGGCCACGCCGCCCCCCACGAACAGCAGGTTCCACCGGTTCGCGAACGCCGTGCGGAAGTAGGATCCGAGCCGTGTGGCCATGTTACACCGCGCCTCCATTGAGCCGCTTGGCGTCCGACTCGATCCGCTCGATCTGCTCGTGGAGCGACCGGACGTTGTCGCGGAACCATGGCTGCGACTGGATCTCGCGGGCGGGGGCCGACGCGGGCGGCAGCCGCAGGTCGCCGACGATCCTGCCCGGGGTGGTCGCCATCACGAACACGCGGTCACCGAGGTAGACCGCCTCCTCGACCGAGTGCGTCACGAAGAGCACGGTCGCCTCGACTTCTCGCCAGAGCTTGACGAGCAGGTCCTGCATGTCGAGCCTCGTGGCCGGATCGAGGGCGCCGAAGGGCTCGTCCATGAGGATGATCCGTGGCCGGAGGATCAGCGTGCGGGCGATCGCGACCCGCTGCCGCATGCCGCCAGAGAGTTCGTGCGGATACTTCCGCGCGTCGCGCCGCGGGTCGAGCCCCACCTTCGCGATCCACTCGAGCCCGAGCGCGTGCCGCTCGCGCCGGGGCATACCCCGGCACTCCAGCCCGAAGGTCACGTTGTCGAGCACCGTGCGGTTGTCGAAGCTCGTGTAGTCCTGGAACACCATGCCACGGTCGGCGCCGGGCCCGGCGACCTCGTGGCCGAGCACCGTGACGCGGCCGATGCTCGGCGGGTGCTGCGGCTCCAGGCCGGCCACCAGCCGCAGCACGGTGCTCTTGCCGCAGCCGCTCGGCCCGAGGAACGAGCAGATCTCGCCATGGCCGACGACGTCCTCGATCGTGAAGCTCACGTCCGAGATGGCGATGTATTGCCGCGGCGTGCCCTCGCCGTAGACCTTCGTCACGTGGCGAAACTCGATGGCGGGCGGCCGTGCGGCCGCCGGCGCGGCCCCCGCCGGCGCAGCCGCGTCCTGCGCCGCATCCTGCGGCACGCCTGCGTCCGTCCGCCCGCTGTCCGCGCTCACGACACGCCCTCCCGCGGGTTCGGAAAGCCGTGCCACAGACCCTGCCAGAGTCGTGGCACGAGCCCCCGGCCGCCGTAGCGGTGCGGAAAGAGGTCGCACTGCAGCCACCAGAGCGCCCTGTCGATCGCGTAGGCCACCAGCGGAATGACGACGAGGACGATGAGGATCGGCTCACGCTCGCCGCGCCGCTGCGACACGTTGATGAGGTCGCCCAGGCCGCCCGTGTCGCCGCCGAGTTTCACCACTTCGGCCAGCATCACGTAGCCGAAGGCGATGCCGAAGAGCAGACGCAACGAGTTGGCGATCGCGGGCGCCGCCAGCGGCACGAGAACTTTAAGGATGATCTGCAGCCGCGACGCGCCGAGCGTGAGCGCAGTGTCGACGTAGCGCTGCGGCACCTCCAGCACGGCCGCCGTCGTGTCGCTGACGACGAACGCCACGCTGGCGATGAAGAGGAACATCACCTTCTGCATCTCGCCGATGCCGAAGAAGAAGAACGTGAGGGGGATGAGCGCCGCCACCGGGATGTTGCGTCCGAAGATCGTCAGCGGCGTCAGAAACGAGCGGAACGCCGGAAAGCAGGCCGCCAGCACGCCCAGCGGCACCCCCACCAGGGCGCTCAGGCCGAAGCCGAGGCAGACGCGGCCGAGGGTGACGAGCGTGTTCGCGACGAGCCGGCGCTCGCCGAACACCGCGGGCACTGCCCGCACCGTCTCGGCGGGGCTCGGCAGCGTGGCCGGGCTGATCATCCTCGTCTCCGCCTCGCCGGCCGTGGCCATGAACCACAGGGCGAGCACGGCGGCGATGCAGGTCACGCCCCAGAACACCGCGGTCGCCACGGGGCTGTCGCCCCGCAGCGGCTTCGCCGGCGCCGCGGCCGGGGAACCGGACGGTGCCGCTGGCGTCATCATTCCTTTTCCGGCGTGTAGATCTTGATCTCGACCCGCCGATTGAGCTGGTCGTTGTCGGGGTGGTCGTCGTCCGCCGGCCGGTCCCAGCCGAGGCCGTCGACGGCGAACCGCGCGGGCTCCAGTTCGAACTGCTTCACGAGCGAGTCCCTGACCGCCTTGGCGCGGTTGAGCGACAGCTCGCGGACGTCCTGCACCGGCACGCGGCCCTTCATGGAAGCGTCGGTGTGCCCCTCGACGATGACCCGCGCGTTGCCCATCTGGCTGGCCAGCCGCGCGACCTCCTGGAGGACGGCGTCCACCTTCGGGTCGTAGAGTTCCTCGACGACGGTGCCGTCCGGCTGCCGGTTCCTCCGCTTGAAATGGACGTCCCAGCTGTTGGGGTAGAACTGGATGCGGATCGTGTTGGTGAGGATCTCTTCGCTCTCGGCCCGGATCTCGCGGACCGACTTCGGCGGCAGCGCCGACACGTACTCGTCCTTCGTCTCCGCATACTTCGGCTCCTGGCCGAGCTTCTGGATCACCGAGAAGTCCATCACCTGATCGAACGGCACCGGGCTGTTCGAGATCGCCCCCACCTTGCGGTAGAGGTAATAGGCCTGCTTCCAGAGCTGCTCGAAGTTGGCCGGGTTGTTGCGGTTGAGGAAAAACTGGTAGTTCTCCGCCCAGTTGGTGCTGTGGGCGTCGCCCAGCATCTTGATCGCGTCGTCGGCGGGGATGGCGTAGCCGGAGGCCATCAGGTCGGCGACCTTCTTCCGCGCCCCCTCCCCCTTGAGCTCCTGCATCGCGTCGAAGATGCCGCGGGCGATCGCCTCGATCTTGTCGGGATGATCCTTGGCGAAGTCGGCCCGGGCGAACCACAGGTCGGCGATCAGCCGGTTGGCCGTCTGCGTCGTGACCAGCATCCGGTTGCCCTTGGCGTCGGCCAGGTTGTAGATGTCGGGCGCCCAGGAGACGCAGCCGGCCAGGCTCTTGTCGCGGCTGAAGGCCGCCGCCGCCTCGAACGCGGTGTTGACGTAGACCATCTGCACGTCGGCCGGTTGGACGCCCCCTGCGACGAGCATGTTGAGCGCGAAGAACTGGCTGGGCGAGTTCTGGGCCATCACCAGCTTCTTGCCGGCGAGATCCCGCACGGTCTTGATCGTGTCGCGGACGACGATCCCGTCGCCACCATTGGAGAAGTCGACCTGCTGGTAGACCCGCGGCATGATCCGCGAATCCTTGGCGAAGCTGTCGACGAACAGCGGCAGCATGTCGAGCGTGGCCCAGCCGATGTGCACCTCGCCGGCGGCGTAGGCGTCACGCATCTGCACGGGATCGTCGATGAGCACCAGTTCCACCTTGAACGGCTTGCCGCCCGGCGCCTGCCAGACCCGGCCGGCCTTGAAGCCGTCGTTGGCGAGGATGATCGGACTCCAGCCTGCCCAGACGTTGAGGGCGAAGCGGACCGTGTCGTTCTCGAGCGGCTTGTATGCGCTGACGCCCTTCACCGGCGGCAGTTTGTCGGCCGGACGGAACGTGTATTCCTTCACCGTCGTGGACACCGACCCGTCGGGAGCCTCGGTCATCCCCTCGGCGCCTCCCTCGACCGCGGCTCCTCCGCCCCCGGCGGCCGCGCCGCCGGCGGGGCCGGCCGGCCCGCCACCGCCGGCCACAGGCCGCTGCCCCGCACCGCCCGGACGGCCCAGGCCGAACTGGTCGAGCATGCCCGCCCGCCAGGCGGCCAGCCCCACGAGGCCGAGGATGACCATCCACACCGCGAGCCAGAACGGAGCCTTGGGCTGACCTGGGCCTGACATCGTGCGCCTCTTGAGGAGTTGCGTGAGGAGTTGGAAGAAGGGAACCCTGCCGGGAACCTAGCCGCGGAACTTCGTGCGCGGCCGCGACTTGCCGGCCATGTGGAAGGCGTTCATGAGGTCGTAGGCCGTCACCTCACAGAGCAGGCGGGTGACCTTCTCGTGGGCCTCGGGAGAAAGGAGCGGCTCGACCTCCTTCATCAGCGCGACGACCCGCTGCTCCTGCGACTCGATCTCCTTCGTGTCGACGCGGCCGTCGGCCACGACGTCAAGGAAGGAGTCGAGCTTGCGCGCGTACTCGCCGAGCAAGGGCGTCTCGCTCGCCTCGTCGAACCACGGGGTCTTGCCTGCGGATGCCTTCGCCATGACGGTCTTCTCCTTGCTGCGGTGACTGGAATCTCGTGACTGGGATCTGGGGACTGCTGACTCGTATGCTGAATGGTCGCCGGCCGCACACGCGGCGGCTCAGCCGCCGATGACCTCGCGGATCGCCGCGAGCCGCTCCTGGAGGTGCGCCCGGCCGCCGGGCTTGACGACCTGCTCCTTCCAGCGATCGGGCAGGAACCGCTTCTCCGTGCACTCGAGCACGGCGGCGATCTCCTGCATCTCCTTCTCGAGTCCCTGGGCCGAAGGCATGAAGTCGTCGATCGCGGCCGCGAGATCCTGGGCGGCGATCGTGTCGGGCGCGGGCTGGCCGGCATCGGCCGCCCGCTCGAGCCCCTTGCGACGGGCGGCCAGCACGACGCTCTCGATGTCGGCACCCGACAGGCCCAGGCCGAGGTCGATCGGCCCCGGCAGGCCCGGCGCCAGCTTGACGTGGCTCTTGCGGGCCATCGCCGTGAACATCGCCTCCATCTCCTCCTGGTCGTGGGGATAGAAGAGGGGGATGTGCACTTCGGCGCGGCCCTGCCGCTTCAGGTCGATCGGGAGCAGGTCGGGACGGCTCGTGAGCAGCATCCAGACGATCTTGCCGCGGTAGCGGGTGTCGCC
This sequence comes from Pirellulales bacterium, assembly GCA_044370415.1. Lineage (GTDB taxonomy): Bacteria > Planctomycetota > Planctomycetia > Pirellulales > UBA1268 > CAMCQY01. Next base: position 3,716 of record JBILVO010000154.1, on the reverse strand, counting down.
CATCTGCCTGGCGATCATGGAGAAGACGCGGGCGGACGTTCCGGAGTCGCCATCCGACTTCCGGTTGCCGAGGGCGGCGTCGGCCTCGTCGATGACGACGACAACCGGCCCGAGCCCGCGCAGCACGTCGAGCGCATGCTCCAGGTTGCCCTCCGTCTCGCCGACGTATTTGCTGCGGAAGTTCTTCAGCACGGCGCAGGGAATGCCCACGCTGCCCGCGTAGCACTCGGCGATGAAGCTCTTGCCGGTGCCGACCGGCCCACAGATGAGGTAGCCCATCGGGGCGCTCTCGAACTGGCCGCGCTTGATGGCGCGGGCGTCGGCTTCCAGACGGTTCTTCGCCTCGGCGTGGCCGGCCACCGCGTCGAGCGTGAGACGCGGCTGGATGAACTCGATGAGCCCCTGGCAGGAACGCTCGATCAGGTCCTTCTTCTTGGCGGCGAACTCCGGGCCGTCAGGGGCCGAACCCTCGCGGGCCGACATCGTGATCACCGCCCGCAGGCTCTCGAGCGTGAGCCCCCCGGCGACCGCCGCCGTCCGCTTCACGGCGTCCATCTGCCCGGCTGGCATGCCCGCCGCCTCGGCCGTGGCGACCGCGAACCGCTCGCGCTCATCGGCATCGGGCAGCGGCAGGTTGATCGTGGTCACCGCCGGATTGGTGACGAGCTGCGGATGCACCTCAGCCAGGCCGTCGGCGAGCATCACGATCGCCACGTTCACGCGGCGCAGCAGCGGGTTGGTGGCCCAGCCGAGGACGCGCACGAGCCGGCCAGCGCCCGCCCGGGCGCCGGCCCCTGCGTCGCCGGCGGGCACGAGGTACTGGGCGTAGTCGAGCACCACCGCGATCCGCTTCCGCTGCTCTGGTGGATCGATCAGGTTGCGTTCGAGGATAGCGTCGATCGCGGCGATCGCCTGGTCGGGATCCCGAGGCCAGTTCGTGGCGTTTCCCAGCCGCTCCGTGAGCCACTGCGCCATGGTGCGCAGCCGCGCGGCGTCGGGCCCGGCCAGCGGCCGCAGCCCCTTCCCCACGTCGTAGGCCAGCACGACGTCCCAGCGGCCGAAGAGCTCCCGGGCCAGGAAGTCGGCCGCCGTTCCCCAGCCCGCCTGCGGCTGGGCGTCGGGAGGGCCAAGCGCGACCAGGTCACGTACGTTCCCGTGCAGCAGGAAGACGCAGCTCGTGCCGGAGAGGTAGGCGTCGCCGAGACGCTCGGCCCAGGCAGGGCACCATGCCGCGAGGGCTGCCGACGGCCCTCGGCCGCCCGACGTCCCCAAGGCGGGGGCCGCCGGAGCCGCGCCGGCCTGCTCGCCCTGCGGCGCGGCCGCCTTGTGTGCGGAGGAGGACTGCACGGCCGCGGACTGGACCGCTGGCGACGCTGAATCGGGCACGATCGGTGACTCCGGTGGGGCTGTGGCGGAACGTCCTGGGAGCGAAGGAGCCGGTCGGCCCGTCAGCCGGCCGTCTGCCGCACCTTCTCACCGCCGCCGAGCTCCTTGTCGTCGGCCTTCACGCCGGCGGTCTCGGGCGTGACCATGCCCATCTCGATCTCGAACTCGCGGAGCGCCTGGTCGGCCATGTTCTTCTCGACCGCCTGCTCGGACTTGATCTTGTCGAGGCCGTCGCCCGAGAGGTCGGCGGCGACGCGGACCTTCGCCCGGTTCAGGCCGATCTTGTCCTGGATCACGTCCTCGATCTGGCCGAAGTCGGTGGTGATGTCGAAGTTGAAGCTGTTGGCCAGCTTCGCCAGCTCGGCCTCGGCCCGCGAGAGCTTCAGGTCGGCGTCGTACTTCATGATCTTCTGCTTGAGCTCGCCGAGCTTCTTGGTGGCGTGCTTCACCTTGGTGACGTTGTTGTCGTACGCGGTCTCGTGCAGCTTGAGCTGGGCCTCGTTCTCGGCGAGATCCTTGCGGGCCTTCTGCAGTTCGAGCGCGAACTTGGCGGCAGTCTCCCGCTCGCCGGCCTGCAGGTAGGCCTTCACGCGGGCCTCCAGCGACGCAACGTGGTCGCGGCAGCCGGTCACCTGGCGTGCCACCCGCTCTACCAGCGCCCGGTACTGCTCGAGCCCCTCGCGGCCCTCCTTCATCTGGTCGACCGCCTTGTCGTACTCGTACTGCAACTGGGCGATCGGATCGGCCGTCCAGAAGAAGTTGGCGATCTTGTTCATCTGCGCGGCGAGCGTCTTCCAGAGCTTGCCCAGGATCATGTTCGGAGTCTCCGCGAGAGGTGGAACCGGGGGGAATGCACCGCAGACCCCGGGCTTGGTTTGATACCGCTCACTGTGGGGAGAGTCAAACCGCCCGCGCAATCCGCGCAATGCACAAACAAGCCCCACGGGCGTTGCCCGCCGTCCGTGCCTCCGCTGAGGAGGGACGGACGTTCTCCAAAAAACAGCCTGTTTCGGCTAGACTCTCGGCGGAGGGGGCCGAATCCCATACTCCAAACAATCCCTCTCCGCGGTTCCGGACCGTCATCCGGCCCGACATCGTCAGCGACACCGCCCGCCCTCGGACACAGAAGGAGCCTCCCATGCCTGCAGCCTCCCGCCGCACCTTCCTCCATACGGCTTCCATCGCCGGGGCCGGCTACTTCGTCGCCGCCGGCAACCGCACCGCCTGGAGCAACGCCGCCAACGAGCAGCTCAACGTCGCCTGCATCGGCGTGGGCGGCAAGGGGGGCAGTGATTCCGACAACGCCTCGCTCTTCGGCAACGTCGTCGCGATCTGCGACGTCGACCGCAACACGCTCGAGAAGAAGGGCAACTCCGAGAAGTTCAAGAACGCCGAGCAGTTCACCGACTACCGCGAGCTGCTCGCCAAGCACGGCAAGAACATCGACATCTGCACCATCAGCACGCCCGACCACATGCATGCGCCGGCGACGCTCGACGCCATGCGGATGGGGATCAGCTGCTACACGCAGAAGCCGCTGACGCGGACGATCTACGAGGCGCGGCTCTTGGCGAAGGTCGCCGCCGAGATGGCCGGCAAGGGCGTCTGCACGCAGATGGGCAACCAGGGCACAGCGCTCGACTCTTCCCGCGAGGCGATCGCCCAGATCAAGTCGGGCGTGCTCGGCCCGCTCAAGGAGGTCTACGCCTGGTCGAATCGGCCGGTGTGGGCCCAGGGACCGAACCGGCGGATGAACCTCAAGAAGTTCGAGGATGCCGCCCGCACAGAGATCCTCGACGACGAGGGAAAGGATGCGCCGGCCGACAAGGTGTCGAAGCTCGTCGCCGAAGTGGTGGACAAGAAGAAAGCGGAGATCGCAAAGGCGCTCGAGCGCCTCGACTGGAAAAACTGGATCGGAGTGGCGCCCTATCGCGAGTTCTGGCCGGGACTCTACCACTCCTTTCAGCACCGCGGCTGGTGGGACTTCGGCACCGGGGCGCTTGGTGACATGGCCTGCCACCAGCTGACCGTGCCCTTCGCCGCCTGCGGCCTCCGCGACCCGGTGTCGGTGGTGGCCCGGACGACCGGCCATGATTTCGACAGCTTCCCGGCGAGCTCGATCATCAAGTTCGAGTTCCCCGCCACGTCGGAGCGGCCGGCGATCCCGTTCTGGTGGTACGACCGCAAGGGCAACAAGCCGCCGGCGGAGCTGTTCACCAAGTGGGGCATCGACAAGGTCTCAGACAGCGGCGTGCTGGTCGTCGGAGAGAAGGGCGCCTTCTACAGCTCCGACGACTACTGCGGAAAGTACGAACTCCGCGGCGTCGAGA
>JBILVO010000153.1:0-8614 GCA_044370415.1 Pirellulales bacterium | reverse complement strand
CGGCCGTCGGGTGAGAGAAGCATTTCGTTTGGATGCTCCTCCACCTCGACGCGGCCCACAATCTTCCATTCCCGCGTGTCGATCACGGCCACCGCCGCCTGGGCCCAGAGCGAGACGTAGAGCCGGCCACGGGGCTCGTCGAGCACGCACGTCCAGGGATGGGGCGCGTCGGCGATGATCCGTTCGAGGAGCACGTCGGCCCGCTTGGTGATCGAGGGCTCGTCGGTGGTGGCGGGCTTGGCGGGCGCGGGCGCCGGAGCCTTGTCGGAGAGGAGCAGGGTGACGACGTCGGGCTTTCCGGCGGTGTCCGGCTTCCCGTCTGGATCCGGCAGGCGGATCCGCGAGACGCTGTGGCCCCAGACGTTGGCAACGTAGATCGTGCGGCCGTCGGCCGAGACCGCCATGCCGCAGGGAATGCCGCGGACGGCGGCGTGCCGAATGGCCAGGCTGCCGGCGGGGACAAGCGCCCGGTTCTCGAACCGGAAGACGAGAATGCTCTCGGCACCGCCTCCCGACACGTAGAGCCGGTCTCCCGCGGGCGAGAACGCGAGTCCCTGGAAGGCCTCGTCGACCCGCGTCCGCGAGAGCACGCCGCGGGTCTTCATGTCGATCACCGCGAGCTCGTGCGGGCCGTAGCCACAGTGGAGCACGACGGCCGTATCGCCGTCGGGATGCAGAGCGATCGCGACGGGAAAATCGCCGACGACCGTCTGTTTGCCGACGGGCCGCAGCGACCACTGGGTGGGCAGGATGACGGAGCCGTCGGCCTGCGGTCCGGGGCGGCGCTGCAGCGGCTCGGCGGCGGCCAAGGGCGCAGTCGCGACGGCCACGACGGTGGCCACGAGGCAGCGGGCGATCGGTCCGCGAACCGAGACTCGTTTCCGACCCCGCGGCGCACTGCGATCCATGACGGGTCTCCGGCGGCGTGGACGCTGCAAAACGGGGATGCTGCAGAACGCGGATCAACAGAAAAACACACGGCCGCCCCGCGGGGCGGCCGTGTGCCAATGTATCGCAGACGCGGCGTCACGCCACCCGAGCGGGTGGCCGGCAGCCTACTAGTTGTCGCGGGTCCACTTCGCCCCGTCGCGGCGGTGGCCCATCCGCTGGAACGTGAGCGGATCGATCGTGTCGGCCACGGTCGTGGTGGCGCCGTCGGCCATCACGGCGTTGACCATGCCGAAGTGCCTGCTGCGCGGCGGGAAGACGCCCCAGCCGCCGTCATAGGACATGCCCGGCGTGCCGGTGCCACCCGAGGGGAACCTCCAGTTGGGCGGGACCGTCGTGTTGATGCTCGATGACGACACGCCATACCAGCCGAAGTAGCCGCCGTTGTTGCCCCGCCAGCCGGCGCCCGTGCCGCTCGTGCCATTCACCGCCGACGTGGCCGCGCCCATCGCGTCGATCTGGGCCTGCGTGGCGAAGTCCTTGGGGTCAGGGACGACGGAGAAGGCGTCGCTTGCGCCGAAGATCACGTTCCGCGGAAAGAGGGCTTCGTTCGTGTTGCTGCCGACGAGCATCTCCGCTCCCATGAGCACGTTGGTGAGGCCGTCGCGGAAGTCACTAGGCTCCCGGCCCGGCCAGCTGACCTCGGGGCAGGTACGCGTGCCAGGACTGGCCGCGGGATTGCAGCGGGCCTCGGTATGCGTGAATCCGTTGGCAACCGAACGCCACGGTGTGCCGTGGGGATAGCTTCCCAGCGACCAGCCGTAATTGGTCCAGCCATTCGTGAGCGTTGCCGGGGGAATCTCCGACGGGCAGGCCAGCGCTGGAATGCGGGTGCGGGCGAGGCCGAGAAGCGTGCCCCAGTTCCAGGCTGTCGCACCGGTCATGAACTGCTGCATGCTGTCGTAGAGACGCTGCTCCTCCATGTATGGCAGCACGGCGTACATCCCGCTGAGTCGCTCCCAGCCGTTGGAGGTCACGTTCATCCGGGGCCCGAAATGGTTGGCCGGAAACGTCTTCTGTGCGGACAGGTACGAATGGGCCGCGAGGCCCAGCTGCTTCATGTTGTTCTGGCACGCGCTGCGGCGTGCCGATTCGCGGGCCGACTGCACGGCCGGCAGAAGCAGGCCGACCAGGATACCAATGATGGCGATCACGACGAGCAGTTCGACGAGCGTGAAGCCCGCGGCGCTGCGGACCGCCGGAGCGCGGCGATCACGAATGGCTGAGGTGTGCATGTGGAAGAGCCCTTGCTGGATGAAGCGTGCTGGATGAAGCGTGCTGGATGGAGACAGGAGGCTTGCTGGATGAAGACAGAATGACAAGAAAATCGACTGCATCGCTCCGGTGGAGCAGTCACTGATAAAACCCCCACCGAAGACTCATCTGATTCTAGCAAACAACGCCACCTGCCGCCTCAGCCGGGATGCCTTCGGTGCTGGCGGTGCTGGCAGCGGCTTTTTCTGCGTGCGCCAGCCCGGGACCCCGACGAACGAGGGGGCTCGCAGGTCCTTACAGGTCCTTTAGGAGTGCCTTGGCGGCGGCCGCGTCGACGCCCTTCTTCTGTGCGTCGTCGAGGAATTTCTTGACTTTGGCACCCTTCCCGGCGTCGGCGGCCGTGACCCGCTGGGCGAGATCGTCGAACACCATCGCCTCGCTGCCCATCGGCTCGCCGTCGGCGTAGCGCTTGATGAGCGCCTTGGCCTCGTCCACGGGGCCGGGGCCGGTGCCGGTGCCGGTCATGACCTTGTCCTGCACCGTGCCGCCGCAGCCGATCGCTAGGGCGGCGACAAAGAACAGCGGAAGCAGCCGAGCGAATGATTGGCGATCGACGAGACGGGCGAGCATCACGGTGGCGGTCTCCTGCAGGAAGGAAAGAGATTCGAGGCTAAGATCGGCCGGTTGTTTTGTCAAAAGGGATGTTTTGTCGAAGTGCGACGCCGTGGATCGATGCCGGTGCGTATGAGGCACCACGGCAGTCGTTGTGCAGCCACGGTCGACGCTCCGGACCGCCCCCTCACACGACGGGATGTGTGTGCGGATGACCGACGACGGTCAGATGTCCTCGAGCATGCCGCTGCTGTCGCCGATCGATTCAACGGCGACGCCGAGGCGGTGGAGCATCGCGACGTGGAGGTTCGCGGCGGGCGTGCCCTTCTTGAACCGCACGTGCCGTCCAGGCGTGAGCGTGCCGCCGCCGCCCCCCGCCAAGAGGAGCGGGAGATCCTCGTGGTCGTGGCGGTTCGAGTCGCCCATGCCGCTGCCGTAGGCGATCATGCAGCGGTCGAGGAGCGTGCCGTCCCCCTCCTTCACGCCCCGCAGCCGCCCGAGCAGGTAGGCGAGCTGCTCCACGTGGAAGCGGTTGATCTTCCGCAGCTTCTCGTGCTTCACGGGGTCGTTGCCGTGGTGCGACAGTTCGTGGTGCCCCTCGGGCACGCCGATGAAGGAGTAGTTGCGGTTGCTTCCCTCGTTGGCGAAGACGAACGTCGCCAGCCGGGTCTGGTCGGTCTGGAAGGCCACCACCAGGAGGTCGGCAAGCAGCCGCAGGTGCTCCTGGTAGGTCTCGGGCATCTCCTCCGGCTTCTTGATTCCCAGCCCGGCGGTGTTCTTGTTCGACCGCTCGATCCGCCGCTCCAGTTCGCGGACCGACGAGAGATACTCCTCGAGCTTCCGCTGGTCGGCCACGCCGAGCGACTTGTCGAGACGCTTCGCGTCTTCGAGCACGAAGTCGAGCACGCTACGGCTCACGACCGCCCGCCGCGCCCGGGCCGACTCCGACTCCTCCGGCCGGCCGTTCTCGAAGAGCCGCTCGAAGATCAGCCGGGGATCGGTCTCCTTGGGCACCGGCTGCGTCTCGCTCCGCCAGGAGATCGTCGAGGAGTAGGCGCAGCTGTAGCCGGAGTCGCACGAGCCCGACTGGCCGCCCGCCTCGGCCCCGATCTCCAGCGACGGCAGCCGCGTTCGCTTGCCGATCGCACTGGCCGCGATCTGGTCGGCCGACACGCCGGCATGGATGTCGGCGCCCGACGTCTTGCGGGCCTGCACGCCCGTGAGGAACGTGGTCATCGCCCGGGCATGGTCGCCGCCGCCGTCGCCGTTGGCGTTGGCCTTCTTGTGGGCCAGGCCCGTGAGCACGCTCCAGTGGCCGCGGAGGTCGGCCAGCGGCTCGAGGATCCACGGGACTGTGAAGCTCGAGCCCTCGGACGACGGCGTCCAGTCGGGCATGTGCATGCCGTTGGGCGAATAGAGGAACGCCATCCGCAGCGGCAATTTGCCGGAGGCCTTCTTCGGCGCGGCCAGCGCCGTCGCGGGCAGCATCGCCTCGAGCAGCGGCAGGGCCACCGTCGTGCCCACGCCGCGGAGCACCGTTCGTCGCGAGAGAATCATCCCCATCGATGCCTCCTCGATGCGAAAGCTCATCACCCGAGTCCGTTGAACGATCCCTTTAGTATAGCCCTCGGCCTACCGCGGTGCCGCACTGGGCGGGAAGTGCCGGGCGCCTTGGAAAAAGGCTGCTCGGCAGGATGCCGACCGCAGCACCAGCGAGCGGAGATCGCCAAGAAAAAATCGCACAACGCGATGTTTTTCGTGAACGAGTCCCCGGGGCTGCCGGTGCCCTCTCGTCGGACGTTCACTCAGGGCATCCTGCCCTTCGCTCACTGCAGTAGAAGCTGCGCTTCGCAATCCTTGCTGCGCTTGCTTCCACAGCCCGCTCGAGGGCACCGGCAGCCCCTCGTCAAGCGTGGTGCAGCGCGAGCCATCCCAAGGCCAGCGAGCGGCGCTCGCCAAGAAAAAATCGCACGATGCGATGTTTTTCGTGAACCAACAGGCGATGTTTTTCGGGAACACAGCCTCAGCGTGCCGCCGTCGATTCGCGCTTGCGAAACGCCGGGCTCTTCACGATCTCCGCCACCATGACCGAGAACCGGTCGCCCCCGGCCGCCGACCGCTCGGCGATCCGCTCCACCGCACATGCGTCATACCATTCGAGTCCGCGGCCGATCGCGTAGGTGAGCAGCTTCTCGGCCAGGCAGCGGCGAAACTCGTCCCGCCGCTCCAGGAGCACCTGCCGCAGCTGCTTCGGCCCCCGGAAGCTCTTGCCGCCCGGCAGTTCCCCCCCGGCGTCCACGGCGGTGTCGCCGTCCTTCGTCCGCCAGGCACCCACGGCGTCGTAGTTCTCTAGTCCGAAGCCGAGCGGGTCCATCAGCTGGTGGCAGGCGGCGCAGGCCGGGTCGGCACGGTGCTGCTCCATCCGCTGTCGCAATGTGCCGGTGAGCTTCTCGCCGCCCGCATCCTTCAGCTCCGGCACGTTGGGAGGCGGAGGCGGAGGCGGGGCCGCGAAGAGGTTCTCGAGGATCCACTTCCCCCGCTTCACCGGGCTCGTGCGCGTGGGGTTGCTCGTGACGGTGAGCACGCTCGCCTGCCCCAGCAGGCCGCCGCGGCGGTCGGGGTCGAGCGCCACGCGGACGAGGGCGTCGCCCGTGACGCCCGGCAGCCCGTAGTGCTTCGCCAGCCGCTCGTTGACGAACGTGTAGTCGGCCTCGAGGAAGTCGAGCACGCTGCGATCCTCCCGCACGATGTGCCAGAAGAACTCCTCCGTCTCCCGCCGCATCGCCCGCCGCAGCTCGTCGTCGAATCCCGGGAACCGGCCCCGGTCGGGTGTGGCCTCGTCGAGGCTGCGGAGCTGCAGCCACTGGCCGGCGAAGTTTTCCACCAGCGCCCGCGCCTTGTCGTCCTTGAGCATCCGCAGCGCGGCGGCCACCACCTGCTCGTCGGTCTCCAGCTCGCCGCGGTCCGCCGCGCGGAGGAGCCGGTCGTCGGGCATCGTGCTCCAGAGGAAGTAGGAGAGCCGCGACGCCACCTCGAAGCCGTCGAGCCGGCGGATCTTCCCGGGGCTCGGCTCCTTCTCCACCCGGAAGATGAAGGACGGCGCAACGAGCAGCGCCGTCACCGCCGCCTGCATCGCCCGCTCGATCGACTGCCCGCCTTCGCGGGCCGACTCGTAGACCTTCAGGATCGCGTTTACCTCCGCGTCGGTGGCGGTGCGCCGGAAGGCCCGGGACGCCAGCGGCCAGAGGATCTCGCGGGCCTGCGCGAGCTGCTGATCGGGGTCGGCCTGCGGGTCGATCGGCTTCTTGAAGAACCGCACGTGAGCCTCCGGCAGCGGGTCGGGCATCACGCCGATCGGCCCGATCAGCCGGATGCTGTCCACGGAGAGGTTGCGGTCGACCTTCTTGTTCGTCTTCGGGTCGGTGCCGGAGAAGTCGTTGAGGAACCCCACGTCGATGCGGTGCGTGCCGGCCGTCGATTTGACCCGCACCTCGAACTCGCGGTACAGCGGCTTCCCGTTGCGGACCTCGAAGATCTTGGCCTGCTTCTTGTTCTTGTCGAACGCGATTCCCATCCTCGGCGGCTCGGGGCCCGCCAGATCGCCGGCGGCCCGGACGCGGATGATGTAGGCGCCGGCATCCTCGATCTCCACGTCGTGGCCGAAATCGGAGGTCGTGTTGAGCTGCTTGCCGTCGAGCTTCCGCACCGGCGCGGTGTCGGCGTCGGCGGCGCAGATGACCGCCTGCGCCACCTCCTCGGCGGCGAGGAGGTACCGCTCGAGCAGCACGGGCGAGACGGTGAGCACGTCGCCGATGTTGTCGAATCCGTAGCCGACGTCGTCAGACGGAAACTCGTCGGCCGGAGTGAGCTCGACGCCGAAGAGGTCACGAATCGTGTTGTTGTATTCGGCGCGGTTGAGCCGGTGCAGTGTGACGTGACCCGGCCGCTCACCTTTCGAGCAGTCGGGCTTCAGCGCGAAGCCGCCGATCCAGGCGGCCAGCGTTGCCCGCTCCGCGTCGGTCGGCTGCTCCGCGTCGCGCGGGGGCATGGCGTGGCCCTGCACCTGCCGCAGCACCTTGAGCCAGGTCCTGCGATCGGTGCTGCGTGCGGCAGCCTCGGTGCACTCGTCGAGGGCGACACCCCCCTCGGCGTCCTTGCCGGCATGGCAGTCGAGGCAGTATTTCGTGAGCAGGGGCTTCACATCCGCGGTGAACGACGGCGTTGCGCCGCGTGCCGTGGTTCCGGCCACGGCGAGCAGGAAGAGCGTCGCCGCCACGAAGCGATCCGCGCGAAGAGCGTGCCGAGGCTGGGGCATGGTGGCCGATTTCCTGGATCTGTGTTCCCTGGATAGTTCTTCCGATCCGCGTTTGCCGAATCCACGCAGCGCGGACCGCCGGGACCTGTCGGCCGCCGGCCATCGCCGCTATGTTCTACGGGGATTTCTGTTGTACAGACCGGTGTGGCGGCGGGCCAGTTGCGACGTGTGTCGGACGCCGCTGCCGTAGCGGGGGCGGCGGCCACGTCGCCGGCACACAACAGCCGAGGAGCAGCCGAGGAGCAGCGATGGCGACGACCGCGACGATGGGGCGGAGATCAGGCATGGTCTGGACGGCGGTTCTCTGGACGGGAGCCGTCTGCATGACGATCGCGGCCGGTGCAGCCCGCGCGGCCGAGCCGGCGCTCGGCGGCCCGACGTGGCTCCTCGCGAAGGCCCGCGCCAGCGAGCTCGATCCGCGGGCCAAGCCGCATCCGGAGATCGACTTCGTTTTCGAGAAGGACGGCAAGCCCGAGGATCTCGAGCACGCGTCGGTCGACCCCCGCGTCACCTCCCGTGGCCGGCTCGTGGTCTGGCTGATGGGCTACAACCAGGATCTCTTCCAGCGGCTCAATTCCTACGGCCTGCATGCCGTGCAGCCGCACTACGCCAACAAGTGGTTCGGCATCCTCAAGCCGACCGACCGGATGGCCCGCGGCAACGTGCGGCTCGAGGCGGCGACCGGCGAGAACGTCAGCGACCAGCTCGACATCCCGCCACCCGACTCGATGATGGAGCGGGTGCGGATGATGCTCCTCGGGCTCGCCAAGAACCAGCCGCAGGGGAAGTGGAAGCAGTTTCTCACGCCGGGAGGCGACAAGGTCCGCTGGGACAAGGTGATCGTCGCCGGCGCCTCGCACGGTGCCACCACGGCGGCCCGATTCGCCAAGCACGTGAAGGTCGAGCGGGTGGTGATGCTCTGCGGGCCGCGCGACCAGGATCAGGACTGGCAGTCGCTCCCGTCGGAGACGCCCGGCGAGCGCTACTTCGGCTTCTCGCACGTGCTCGACGGCGGCTGGAGCGGCGACCATTACTGCCGCTCGTGGGAGCTGCTCGGCATGAACGCCTACGGAGGAATCGTGAACGTCGACGACGTGCCGGCGCCCTTCGAGAACTCACGGCGGCTCATCACCGCCGCCGACGCCGGGGGCGCCGACGACAAGCAGCGGGCCGACAGGGCCCACTCCGCCGTGCAGCCCGGCAAGGGGTCGCCCAAGAACGCCAAGGGCGAATTCCTCTACGAGCCGGTCTGGAAGTACCTCTTCACGCACCCGGTCGCCGAGGTGGGCGCGGAATCGCCCAAGGACCCCGACTGCGAGCAGGACCATCCGCTGGGGAAGTGACACTGGCGGGCCGCGCGGCCCTGCCCGTGCCCCGTCGCCGGACGTTCGCAGAGGGCATCGTGCCCTCTGCTCACTCGGATGCAGACTTCGCTTCGCAATCCTTGCTTCGCTTGTCTGCATACGCCGGCTCCCGGGGCACGGGCAGCCCCTCCTCAATCGCATCCGATAACGAGACTGCTCG
>JBILVO010000152.1:0-8660 GCA_044370415.1 Pirellulales bacterium | reverse complement strand
ACCGGCAGGGCGCCGATCGTGACGTCCGCGCCGCTCTGCTCGTGTGCGTCGATCAGCGTCTGGTAATTCATCTTGTAGATATGGTCGCCGGCGAGCACCACGACCAGCCGGGGGGCCGCCATCTCGAGTGAATAGATGTTCTGGTAGACCGCGTCGGCCGTGCCGAGGTACCAGTTCTCGTCCACCCGCTGCTGCGGGGGCAGCACGTCGAGGAACTCGCCGAGATCCCGGCAGAAGAACCGGTGCCAGCCGACGTTGATGTGCCGGTCGAGGCTGCTGGCCTTGTACTGCGTCAGAAGCAGCACGCGCCGCAGCCCGCTGTTGAGACAGTTGGAGAGGGCGAAGTCGACGATGCGGTAGCTGCCGCCGAACGGCACCGCCGGCTTCGCCCGATCGCGGGTGAGCGGGTCGAGCCGCGCCCCCTTGCCGCCGGCGAGCACCACCGCCACGACGTCGCGGACCCGCCTCTGGTCGACGTGCTGTGATCGCATCGGCAGCTCCCGGGCACCGGCACCGCCACGGTCCGGCGCCACGGCGTGACTATACGCCGGAAGGGCCCCGCCCGGCGATCCGAAACCCCCTTTTGCGGGCGGTGAAGCGGTCTGGCACCGATCCCGGCCGGCGTCTACGCTCCCCGCCCGACCGTCCCCTGCCGCCGTCCGGACACGGCCGCGCAGCCGGTCCCCCACGGACACCACGGAACCGTTGCCATGGCCACCCGTTCGAAGGCGTCATCCAGGCGGGAACGAGACTCCGACGTCGGGGATTCGCTCAAGCCGCTGGTGGTGCTGGCCCTCCTGGGCACGATCCTCTACGGGGCCTGGTCGGTCGTCGCGAAGTCGCCGAGCGGTTCGCCAACGACGCCGGACGTGGCAGGCACCGCGGCGCCGTTCGCGCCGCAGGTGGAAATTCCGACCACGGCTCCGGCTCCGGCCGCGGCGGCGCCGACGGCGTCGGCTTCTGTCGCATTCCCGGCCGCGGCGGCCGGATCAGGTCCGTTCGCCGCGCCACCGCCGCTGGCGGCCGCCGCGCCCGCCGTCGCGCCCGCCGCGGTTGCCGAGCAGCCGCCCACCTATCTCAGCGCCGTCTCGGCACCGCCGCCCGTCGCCGAGCCGATGCCCGCGTCGACACAGCCGCCCGTCATGCCGCCGACGGGGCTCGAGCCGTCGGATGCCGCGAGGTCCGGGACGGCCGTCGGCGGCGGCAGGCCCGCCGCGGGAGCCGCCTTCGCCTCCTCCTGGGCCGACGCGCACGACAAGCTCGCCGCAGGCCGCTACGCCGAGGCGCTCTCCGTGCTGTCGGCGTGGTACGACGACCCGTCGCTCGGCCCCGAGGAGAGCCAGCGTCTCGAGGACGTCCTCAACCAGCTCGCCGGCAGCGTGGTCTACTCGCAGCAGGACCTGCTGCAGCCGCCGCACGTCGTGGAGGCGGGCGAGACGCTGCCGTCGATCGCGGCACCGCTCGGTGTGCCGTGGCAGCTCCTGGCCAAGATCAACGGAGTGCCCGACCCGAACCGGCTCGTTCCCGGCGAGTCGCTCAAGGTGCTCCGCGGCCCCTTCGACGCCGTGGTGAGCGTGTCGCGCCGCCGGCTCAGCCTCCAGGTGGGCGGCAACTACGCCGGCAGCTTTCCCGTCGTCGTGGGCCGCCAGGTCCGCGAGCGAATCGGCGGCACGCTTCCCGTGGTCTCCGTGCAGGGCGGCGAGTCTCCGGCGCAGCCGCAGGGGCCAGCCGCCCAGGTGGCCTGGTCCCAGCCGGGCCCGAGGTCGATCGCGCTGTCGGACGGCCTCGCCATCGCGGGCGCCGCCGACCCGGCCGTCATCGGCGAGGAGGCCGTGCCGCCCGGAACCCTGGTCGTGGCGGCGAGGGACCTCGACGAGCTCGTCGACATCCTCGGCCCGGGCTCGCGGGTGCTCGTGCGGCAGTGACCGCGGTCACAACGCCGCGGCACCGAACAGCAGCGACGCGAGGAGCAGCGTCCAGAGGACGTTCACGCACTGGCCGCCGAGAAACGCCAGCGCGGGCCGGCCGCGGCCGAGCGTGAGAAGGTCGTCGAACCGCGTCTCCAGCCCGATGCAGACGAACGCGGCGGCGAACCACACCTCCCGCAGGCCCTTGAGGGGCTTGTCGAGATCCTTGGCGAGCTTCGGGTCGAGCAGGAACGAGAACACGAGCGACGCGGCAAGGAACCCGAGCACGAACTTGGGAAACCGCTCCCAGAGCAGGCCCAGCCGCGATCCCCCGCCGGGGTGCGGAGTTCCCCGCATGGCCCACCAGGTGGAGATCGCCAGCGCCGCGATGCCGATGAAGACGTTTTGCGAGAGCTTCACCACGGCGCCGGTCTTGGAGGCCGTCTCGCCGATCATCTCCGTGGCGGCGAGCACGGAGCCCGTCGTGTCGAGCGTGCCCCCCAGCCAGGCTCCGGCGACAGCCTGCGAGAGCCCCATGAGCCGCGCGCTCCACGGCATGACCAGCATCATCGGCACGGCACAGAGCAGCACGAGCGAGGTGACGTAGGACAGCTTTCGCTTGTCTCCCTGGATCGCCCCGCAGGCGGCGATGGCGGCGGAGACGCCGCAGATCGAGACGGCGCTCGACACCATCACGCCGAACTCGTCGTCCACGCCCAAGCGCCTGCCCAGCAGGAACGTGATCTGCCAGACCACCGGGATCACGAGTGCCGCCTGGATCAGCCCCGGCACGCCGGCCTTGAGCAGCTCCGGAAAGAGGATGCCCGCGCCGAGGATCACGATCCCCACCTTGATGAAGAATTCGGTGCGGATCGCCGCCGACAGCCACGCGGGCACCGGCAGCACCTGCCGCCAGAGCAGGCCTGCGGCCAGCGCGAAGACCACGTATTCGATCCCATACGACTTCGCGCGCGTGTTCGCCGCGATGCCGAGCGCCAGCCAGGCGAGCGCGAGCACGACGGCCGTGCCGGCGGCCAGCGGCAGCACGGGCCGCCCCGCGGCCAGGCCCAGCGCCGCCACGGAAAGGCCGAGGATCACCAGCGACGTCGTCCCGATGGCGTCAAGGTTTCCTGCCGAGAAGACGGCGGCGGCGTCGCCCGGCCCCGACCACGCCAGCTTCGGCAGCCGCACCTGCCATCCCGCCGCCACGGCGACGAGCACCACCGCGCCGACGACGACGGCCATCCAATCCTCGTTCCGCAGCCAGCCCGGCCTGACCCCAACGCGAGCATCGCCCTGTCGATCCGCCTGCGCGTTCATCACGCCCTGCCCTTCCGTGTCATGCCAGCGCGATCATGCCAGCGCGATCATCCCAGCGCGGCGGACGCCCGCGCGATCGCCGCATCCACAGTCGCGTCGTCGGCCGCCTCCGCGACGATCCGCACGATCGGCTCCGTGTTGCTCGCCCGCACCAGGAGCCAGCCCCCGTCCCAGGCGAGCCGCAGGCCGTCGAGCCGACTCGGCGCCGCCTCAGGAAAGGCCCGGGCGATCCGGTCGAGGGCGGCGGCGAGCGCGGGGCCTTGGGTCGCTGGCGACAGTTCCACCTTCGTTTTTTTCATGACGAGCTCAGGCAGCGCAGCGGCCAGTGACGCGACGCTGCGCACCGGTGCTCCGTGGCCGGAATCGCCGCACATCCGCTCCAGCACCAGCGCCATCGCCACGAAGCTATCGCGGACGAGCACGACCCGCGGGTCGATCACGCCGCCGTTGCCCTCGCCGCCGAGCACCGCGCCACAGGCGAGCATCTCGTCCACGACGTTCGCCTCGCCGACCGCCGACACGTGGCAGGGCACCCCGTGCCGCGCCGCGATGATCGCCGCCATGCCGCTGGTCGAGCAGTTGGTGACGATCGGCCCGGGCGTCTTCGTGAGCACGGCCTCCACCGCCAGCGCCAGCGTCGCCTCCTCGCCGATGTATCTGCCGTCGGCGGTGGCGACGGCGAGCCGGTCGGCATCGGGATCCTGGAAAAATCCCACTGCGGCCCCCTCGTGCCTGATCCGGGGCAGCATGCCGGCAAGGTTTTCGGCCGTCGGCTCGGGCAGGTGCTCGAAGAGCCCGTCCGGCTCGGCCCCCTCGATCACGAGCTCGCAGCCGAGCTGCTCCAGCAGCGGCCGGGCTACGCGGCTGCCGGCGCCATGACCTGCATCGAGCCAGACCCGCGGCCGGCAGCGGCGGATCGCCCCGACATCGACGATCTTCGTCACGAGCGCCACGTGGGCCGGCCCGCCGTCGACCGTCCGCACCGATCCCGGCACGGCCGCAGCCGTCGCTCCGGCCGGCCCTGCGCGATACCGCTCGAGCACCACGGCCCCGGCGGCGGCCGGCAGCACGCGTCCCTCCGCGGAGAAGAGCTTGAGACCGTTGTACGCCGCGGGGTTGTGGCTGGCGGAAATCTGCACGCCGCCGGCGGCACGCTCCTGCCGCACGACGATGCCGACCGTGGGCGTGGCCGCGATGCCGCAGTCGATCACGTCGCGGCCAGACCGCACGAGGTGGTCGCGGAGGGCGGCGGCAAGCATTGGCCCGGAGGTCCGGCCATCGCGACCGATGACGATGGGGCCTGGGGGAAGCGTCTCAGCGAAGGCGGCCACGTAGCGGACGGCCACCTCCGGCGTGAGACTGCCGCCGACGATGCCGCGCAGCCCCGAGACACTGACGATGAGCGTGTCGGCGGCGGGCTGTGTGGGAGTGCTGGCCATCGACGCGACCGGTCCTGCGAACGTGCGGTTGCCTCGGCGCGATCGCCGTGGCGTGGCCGGCGAGTATAGGAGGCACGTGGGATTTCGGCAGCCACACCCGGCCGCCGAACGATCACGGCCCGGCGCCGCGGCCCGCGACAGCCGCCGTGCTCCGACTGTATAACGCCGACATTTCGCCGACCTCCGCGCCTGCCCGCCGACCTCCACTGGAGCCGCCCGTCATGCCCGCCCCGCCGGCCGACACCACCACCCGTCTCGCCGCCATCGACGCCGCCCGTGCCGCCGGCACGATCACCGCGCACTCCACCGACATGATGCGCGACTGGCTCACGCAGCCGCGATACGCCGACTTCGCCGCGGAACTCGCGACGCGGATCGACCGGGCCGCAACCGAGCCCGCTGTGTGGACGGAGCTCGACGATGTCTTCTGGACCGTGATCCCGTTCGGCACCGGAGGCCGCCGCGGGAAGATGTGTCCGGTGGGCTCCAACGCCATCAACGACCGCACGATCGGCGAGAGCGCGCAGGGTCTGGCCGAGTACGTCCGCTCCGTGACCCCCGCGGGCGCCGAGCCCTCGTGCGCCATCGCCTACGACACCCGGCATCGCTCGGAGCACTTCGCGCGGCTGTGCGCGGAGGTGCTGCTCGCCTCCGGCTTCCGGATCTTCTTCCTGCGCGGGTTCCGCAGCACGCCCGAGCTGTCGTTCGCGGTGCGGCACACCGGCAGCACCTGCGGGATCATGGTGACCGCCAGCCACAATCCGCCGAGCGACAACGCCGTGAAGGTGTATTGGGCGGGCGGCGTGCAGGTGCTGCCGCCGCACGACAAGGGGATCATCGACCGCGTCATGCGGTGCGACGCCGTGCACAGGGAATCGTTCGACGCGGGCGTGGCCGCGGGCCGCGTGCAGTTCGTGGAGGAGGAGGTCGATCCCGCCTTCGTGGCCGCGGTGCTGCGGCAGGCGACGCCGGGCCCGCGCGACGTCTCCATCCTCTACACGCCGCTGCACGGCGTGGGCGCCAGCGCCGTCGTGCCGGTGCTGCGCGGCGCCGGCTTCGGGCGGCTGCGGCTCTACGGCCCCCAGGAGCAGCCCGACGGCGACTTCCCCAACGTGCCCGGCCACGTGGCCAATCCCGAGAATCCCGCCGTGCTCACCGGGCCGATCGCCGAGGCCCGCTCGCGCGGTGACGATCTCGTGCTCGCCAGCGACCCCGACTGCGACCGGCTCGGCGCAGCGGCCCCGCTGACGGCCGGGGGCGACTGGCGGACGTTCACGGGCAACCAACTGGCGGCGCTCTTGGTCGACTGGGTTCTCTCGCGCCGCCGCGCCGGCGGCCGGCTCGGGGCCGACGACAACGTCATCACGACGCTCGTGACGACCGGCCTCGTCCGCCGAATCGCCGAGTCGTACGGGGCCCGCTGCGTCGACACGCTGCAGGTCGGCTTCAAGTGGATCGGCGAGGCGATCGACGCGACCGGGCCGGAGCACTTCGCCTTCGGCTGCGAGGAGTCGCACGGCTACCTCGCGGGCACGCATGTCCGCGACAAGGACGCGAGCGTGGCCGCGCTGCTGCTGGCCGAGCTCGCCGCCGACCTGAAGCCGCGTGGCCGCACGCTCCACGAGCGGCTCGACGACATCTTCTGCACGCACGGCTGCCACCAGGAACGGCAGGTGGCGGTCACGCTGCCCGGCGCCGCGGGCATGGACCGGATGCGGGAGATCATGGCGGGCCTGCGGGCCCGGCCCCCCGCCGCGCTCGGCCGGCTCGACGTCGTCCGCGTCCGTGACTACGGCGGCCTCACGACGGTCGCCGCGGGCGGCCCACCACAGCCGTTCGCGGGCGCGAAAGGGGATCTCGTGATGTTCGACCTCGCGCCGACGGCAGGCCCCGCCCCGTCGCTGAGCCACGCGGACGCGGCCGCGGGCCGCTTCCCGCCGCTGGGCAACTGCGTGGCGGCCCGCCCATCCGGCACGGAACCTAAGATCAAGTTCTACCTCTTTGCGTCCGCGGCCCCCTGCGACGCCGCCGCGCTGCCGGGTGTAAAACAGGTGCTCACGGCGCGACTCGACGCTCTGGAGGCCGACCTGCGCCGGCTGGCCGGCGTCTGAAGACGTTCTCCGCATCACGGTAGTCCGCCACCCGTGCCTTTCGAACGTGTCCGTCCAATTGCTTCCTGCAGGTTTGCTGCATGCCGTTTTCCTGCAAGCCGTTCCAGCTGTTCCCACGTTCCCCATGAAGCGACGTTCCCCCTGAAGCGAGGCCCAGGATGACCGCCCCGGCTTTTCGATTCTGTGCCGCCTGCGCGGTGCTGCTCGCCGCCACGGTCTGCGCCCGCGCTGATGACGCGCCGCAGCGGCTGCTCATCGTCGCCGGCAAGCCGTCGCATCCGCAGCGGCAGCACGAGTTCAACGCCGGCGCGCTCCTGCTGGCCCGGTGCCTCCAGGATGTTCCGGGCGTGGCCGTGCAGGTGTCGCTCAACGGCTGGCCTCAGGACGAGAAGGCTCTGGGGGAGGCCGACGCCGTGGTGTTTTACATGGACGGCGGCGTCCGGCACGAGGTCGTGCAGGAGAACGGGCGGCGGCTCGCGCTCGTGGACGGACTCGCACAGAAGGGCGTCGGCATCGGCTGCATGCACTACGGCGTCGAGGTGCTGGCCGACCAGGCGGGCGGCCAATTCAAGCGCTGGATCGGCGGCCACTACGAAACCATGTTCTCATGCAATCCGGCGTGGGAGCCGGCGTTCGCCCGCTTCCCGGACCACCCGATCACCCGCGGCGTGCAGCCGTTTCAGATCAAGGACGAGTGGTATTTCAACATGCGGTTCATCGGCGACATCGACGGCGGCTCGGCGCAGGCGGTGAGCGGCACGACGTTCGTCCCGATCCTGACAGCGTCCCCCGCCGACGAGGTCCGCGACGGCCCCTACGTCTACCCGAAGGGCCCCTACCCGCACATCCAGGCCGCGAAGGGTCGCGCCGAGACGATGCTCTGGGCCGTGGAGCGGCCCGACGGCGGCCGCGGTTTCGGCTTCACCGGCGGCCACTTCCACGACAACTGGGGCAACGACCAGTTTCGCAAGGTCGTTCTCAACGCCCTCGTATGGCTGGCGAAGGCGGAGGTGCCCGAGGCCGGCGTCGAGTCGCGGGTCTCGGCCGACGACCTCAACGCGAACCTCGACCCGAAGCAGAAGTAGTCGCCGGCGGCTGCGGCGGCTGGAGTTCGAGCCGCAGGCTCCTGCGATCCATGTGGCGCCGTTCAGCGGCTCTCGGCGGGCGAAAAGCCCGAGGACGCCGCCCAGATCCGCCACCGCACCTCGCATCCCGTGGGCACCATCACCACCAGCGGCAGCCGGCTGTTGTAGGCCACGAGCCGGCTAGGGCCGGCGACGAATGCCGGCGTCGACGTGGTCGGCCCGCCGATCCGCGTCTGCGCGGGCGCGTCGAAGCCGCCCTCGGCCCGCCAGTAGGAGAAACCCCAGCCAGGAATCTCCACCTCGCGCAGTTCTCCGCCGAAGCCGTAGGTGTTGATCCCGTCGGTGACCACCGTCTTGCCAACGACGACCTCGACACGGAAGCCCGCTTCCGCATCACGCTCCTTGTGGGGCAGGAGGATCACCTTCCGCTCCATGCCCGCGGGTGGCTGTGGATAGGCGGCATCGAGATTCTTGATCGCGTCGGGGTCGATGGCGCCGGCAGGCTCGGCGGCATGGATGGCTCCCACCGCGAGAACCATCGCCGCCATCGCCACCACCGACGATGGCGTCCATCGCATGCTGCGCACTCGTCGATTCATCGGACAATCTCCTGAGATGAGCTTCCGTATTCCGCTGTGCCATCCGCGGGTGCTGGCGGCGCACGACAGCGTGGCAGAGCCGCCGGGCGGGCCGGAGCGGAGAGCGTACCCTTCGTCCCGCCCCGCCGTCACCCCAAGTCGCGTGCGTCCGGGCGGGGAGCTCTCACGGCCACGCCGAGCCGGTCGCACGCCCGCCGCA
>JBILVO010000045.1:0-25964 GCA_044370415.1 Pirellulales bacterium | reverse complement strand
CCACCGAAGCGGATGCGGGGCGTTTCGAGAAACCCGTTCCCGACGCCCGGGCCGCTCCTCCCGAGGCTCACGAGTCGCTCATCAGCCGGAAGACCGGTGCGGAGGTGCCATTGACCGGGCTATCCTTCTTCACCCGGCTCCTCTCCCGCCGCTACCGGCTCGAACTCTGCGCGGATCCCGACTTCCTCATTTTCGCGTACGTCGGCCGGCGGCGCCGCGACTACCGTCGCTACGACTGCGTGCGCATCTTCTACACCGGGGAGAACATCGCGCCCGATTGGAGCGCCTGCGATTGGGCGTTTTCCTTCGAGCACTGCGGACACCCCCGCCACTTCCGCCTGCCGCACTGGCCCTTCTACGTCGATCCAGCGGCGCTCGTGAAGCCGCCCTCCTACGATCCCGCCGCCATCCTCGCCCGCAAGAGCCGCTTCTGCGCGTTCGTGGTCTCCAATCCACTGTGCCGCATGCGGAACGACTTCTTCCGGCGGCTCTCCCGCTACAAGCCCGTCGACTCCGGCGGCCGCGTGCTCAACACGCTCGGGCACCGCGTGGCCGACAAGCAGGCATTCCTGCAGGACTTCAAGTTCACGATCGCCTTCGAGAACGAGTCGCATCCCGGCTACACGACGGAGAAGGTCGTCGAGCCGATGCTGGCCGACTCCATCCCGATCTACTGGGGCGATCCCCTGGTGGGCAGGGACTTCGACACCCGCAGCTTCCTTTCCGCCCACGACTCCGCCACGAGCGACGACCTCGTCGACCGCGTGGTGGCCGTGGACCGCGACCCGTCGCTCCATCTCGCCCTGCTCGGCCGGCCGTGGTACCGCGACAACCGCGTGCCCATGTCGGCTGACGCCGGGGCGATCCTCGACCGCTTCACACACATCTTCACGACCCCGGTCGAGCCGGTCGCCCGCCGGCGCACGCTCGTGCACGCGCTGGGATTCGACCGCATTCCCGCGGAGATCGCGAGCGTCCGCCGCCGGCTGCGACGCAAGTACTGGAAACTCACCCGCAACGCCTGACGGCAGCGGCGTTTGTCGGCGACAGGGCCGCGGCCCATACTGTCGCCGTCGGCTGATCGGCCGATCGCCCCGCACCAGCCCCGCACCACGAGAGATGCCATGACCGCCGCCGGATACGTCACCGACGTCGCCTATATCCCGGGCTTCTACCCCCACCTGTCGCCCGTGGCCATGCGTCACGTCGCGGCGCTCAACGGCGTGCTGCCTCCCCGGACCGATGCCGGCTTTCGCGTTCTCGAACTGGGCTGTGGCCTTGGCCGCTCGCTCACGACGCTCGCCGCGGCGAACCCGCGGGGCGAGTTCGTCGGCGTGGACGTCAACCCCGAGCACACGGCGGCGGTCGCCCGCGACATCGCCGCAGGCGGCCTCGGCAACTGCCGCATCGTGACCGCCGACTTCGGCCACCTGCCGGACGATCTGGGGACCTTCGATTTCCTGTCGCTGCACGGCGTCTACAGCTGGGTCGCGCCGAGCGTCCGCGAGGAGGTGATCGCGATCGCCCGCGAGCGGCTCAATCCCGGCGGCCTGCTGCTGGTCAGCTACAACGCGATGCCGGGCTGGGCACACCTGCAGCCGATCCGCGGCATCCTCCAGCACTATGCCTCGCTGCGGCAGGGGGACAGCATGCAGCGGATTCGTGACGCCCTCGCCTACGTGGTTTTCCTACGGGACAACCATGCCAAGTACTTCGACGACAACCCCCGGGCCGCGGCCTATGTCGATGCCCTGCGGCAGCAGGATCCGCGCTACCTCGCCCACGAATACCTCAACGAGCACTGGACCAGCTTCTACTTCTCGGAGGTGGCCGACGCCTTCGGCACGGCGGGGCTCTCGTTCACCGGCAGCCTGCCGGTGCACACGAACTTCTGGGACCTGTGCGTACGGCCCGAGTTCCAGGAGCTCTTCCGCACCACGACGAACCGGCTCGTGACCGAGTCGCACAAGGACTTCTGCGCCAACACGGCGTTCCGCTGGGACCTCTACGCGAAGGCGCCGCGGAGGCTCGACGGCCCCGAGGCACGGCTCCGCGAGGTCGACGACCTGCACTACGTGCTGACCAGGCCGGGCACGAAGCTCCCCTTCGAGGCGAACCTCGGCGTCGTGACCTCGACGGTGCAGGGACCGCTCTACGAGACGCTGATCGACCTGCTCGGCACGCGCAGCATGCGTCTCTCCGACGTCGTCGCCGCGGAGCGGCTGCGCGGCACGGCCCCGGCCGACGTCATCCGGGCCGTCGACGCCGGCGTGGCCATGGGGCTGTTCGATGTGACCTCGGCGCCGGTCGGGCCGCACGTCGGCGGGCCGTCGGCCGGGCCGTCAGCCGGACCGTCGGCCGGATGCTCCATGCCGCACGCCTTCAACCGCGCACTGCTCGCCGCCGATGCCCTCGGGGGCAGGCCACTCTCGCTGGCGAGCGAGCTGACGGGGACGGGACATGCGATCGGCGACCTCGACGCCGCGATCCTGCACGAGCTCGTCGAGCGGGGCCGGGACGGCCTCGCCGACCGCGTCGCGGCCCGGCTGGAGTCAGCCGGCCGGACGCTCCTTCAAGACGGCAAGCCGGTGGAGCGTGCCGAAGACCGACGCAGGATGGTCGAGGCGGCCTGCGACGCCTTCGTCACCTCGAGCCTTCCGCAGATCATCCGCCTCGGCATCGTCACGGGATGATGCGTGTCGACGTCCGCCGCGGCGGATGACTGTATCCACAGCCTGCCAGGCCGAGCCCCGTTGGTCACCTGACCGGGACGAGGGGCGGCGCCGAAGGGGGCGGCTGCACTGGAATGGGCTGCGCTGGCGCCGGCTGTACCGGGACGGGCTGCGCTGGTGCAGGCTGCAATGGCGCCGGCTGCGGCTGCACCGCGACCGGCAGCGGGCCGGCCGGCTGCAGGGGCACGGGCACCGGCTGCCCGGGCTGGGGGAATCCAGACGCCGGCTGCGACACCGTGGAGATCGGCGGGAAGCCGGCGTTCGGCACGGCGGCCTGCGTCACCAGCGCCCGCGAACGATAGTTCAGGTCGTCGACGAGCTGCTGCACCTCCGGGCGGATGCCGATGCCGCGGCTCTGGAAGACGTCGGCGGGCGTCACGCCGAATCGGCCGTAGAGCATCGAGTTGGCGTTGTTGTCGACCGACAGGTCAGCGCCGCCGAGCGAGACCCCCAGGAACAGCCCCCGGCTGCGGGCGTAGGAGTAGATCTCCGCCCCGAGCCTGGCGTCGGTGCCGGCGTTGGCCTGCACGCCGACGGGTCCCGCGGCGACCGACGCGTCGGCGCCGAGCGTGACCTTCTGGCCCTGCAGCACGCCGTTGAGACTCCGCGGCGTGGCGAACACGAGCAGGATGTCGGCCGACTGCACCCCCGCCTGGAATCCGAGGCTGCCGCCGCCCATCGTCACCATCACGGGCGGGCTCCAGGTGCGGTCGGGGTTGCGGACGTGCAGCACACCCCGGCCGAAGTTCACGCCGAGGATGAAGCCCCCCTTGATCATGTTCGGGAAGATGGCGACGCCCTCCGCCTTCTCGAGCATGTTCGTCGGCAGCGACTGGTTCGGATTGGCAAAGAACTGGTCGAGCGACTCGCGGGCGGTCGCGACCGTCTGCACCTCCTGCTGCTGGCCGAGGGCGACCACGGGGTCGGCGGCGACGAGCCCCGCCGCGCACAGGCACACCACTCCCAACACGTTCCTCGCAGTCGCCGTTCGCATGAGGCATCCCTTTCGGCAGATGGATCAGAGCCGGGAGGGTATGCGGCCGGTGCCGTCGCGGTCGACGGCAATTTCGCTGGCGAAAACCGGCCCTTGCCGCGGGAAACGGGCGGGGCGACGCATCCACCGGCCTCGGTCGGCGTCCACGGATGGCCAGCCGCGTGGGGCTGCTTCGCCCGAGGCCCGTCGCCTGACGTTCGCTCCGTGCCCGCCCGAGCCGCGGATCACAGCCGCGAGTGCGCCTCGAGGAGCAGTTGCTCCGTCTCCTCCCAGCCGATGCAGCCGTCGGTGACCGACACGCCGTACTGGAGCCGGCTGCGGTCGCTGCAGACCGGCTGGTTGCCGGGATGGATGTTGCTCTCGAGCATCATGCCCACGATCGAGCGGTCGCCCGCCACCCGCTGGGCGAGCACGTCGCGCCACACGAC
This sequence comes from Pirellulales bacterium, assembly GCA_044370415.1. Taxonomy (GTDB): domain Bacteria; phylum Planctomycetota; class Planctomycetia; order Pirellulales; family UBA1268; genus CAMCQY01. The sequence goes on along the minus strand of JBILVO010000045.1, from coordinate 21,810 downwards.
CGACTGGCGGCGGTGGTCCTTGCCGGAGTTGGCGTGGCTGCAGTCCACGATCACGCAGGCGGGCAGGCCGGCGGCCTCCAGCTTCGTGCGGGCCTCGTGGAGGATCTCGGGTGCATAGTTGGAGCCGCTGCGGCCGCCACGGAGCATCAGCACGCCCCAGGGATTGCCGGCGGTGGAAACGACGCAGGTGCCGCCCTCGTTGTCGATGCCGAGGAAGCTGTGCGCGGCACGGGCCGACTGCATCGCGTCGACGGCGGCCTGGAGCGAGCCGTCGGTCGAGTTCTTGAACCCGACCGGCATCGACAGGCCGCTGGCCATCTGGCGATGCGTGGGCGACTCGGTGGTGCGGGCGCCGATCGCCCCCAGCACGATCGTATCGGCGATGTACTGCGGTGTGATCGGCTCGAGGAACTCGGTCGCGGTGGGCAGCCCCATCCGTGCGAGGTCGATGAGCAGTCCGCGGGCCAGCCGCAGGCCCGTGCCCACGTCGAACGAATCGTCGAGGTGCGGGTCGTTGATGAGCCCCTTCCAGCCCACGGTGGTCCGCGGCTTCTCGAAATAGACCCGCATCACGACGAGCAGCCGGTCGCCGACCCGCTCCGCGAGCCGCAGCAGCCGCGCGGCGTAGTCGCGGGCCGCGTCGAGGTCGTGGATCGAGCAGGGCCCGACGATCGCCATCAGCCGGGCATCCTCGCCGGCGAGCACGCGCTCGACGGCCTGCCTGCCCTCCACGATCGTCCGCGTGGCGGCGGCGTCGAGCGGCAGCAGGGCCGAGAGCCGCGCCGGGGGCACGAGCGGCTCGAGACTGCGGATCCGGAGGTTCGACGTGGACGGCACGGCGGCCGGGCGGGCGCTGGCTGGAGAGTGCATCCCCCTACTCTACACCACGTCGGGGCGGCGGCACCGCGGCCCGCGGCGGTGCCGCGGCGGCCGGCGGCGATTTCGCCCGCGGCGTGAAATCGCGGTCCAGACTTGATGGCTCGCCGTTGCAGGATCACCCGCCCCCCTTTCGGGACAGCCCGCCGATGCCGACCCGCCGACGCAGCCCGATCGGTCGGCAGCGCAGGCTGCACCACCGCGTCTACGTGGTCGAACTGGCGCCCGCGGTCCGGAGGATGGCCCGGTTTCGTCGGCAGAACCCGCAGGCGCGGTACGACGCGACCTGCCTGTACGTGGGCTCCACAGGGCTCGATCCGGAGGCCCGGTTCGAGAACCACCTCCGGGGGCACAAGGGCTGCCCGCTCGTGCGGGTCTACGGCGTGCGGCTGCGGCCCGACCTCTACGCCGATTTCCCGACGATGACGTGGGAGGACGCGGTCGCCACCGAGGTCGCGTGGGCGCAGGAACTCCGCGAGCTCCGGTACGCCGTCTACCAGCACTGACCGCCGGCACCGACCGCCGGCCACGCGGCAGCCCGACCGGCCCGCCGCGCCGCCCCGGCGGGCCACCGACCGTGACTTTCCCGCCGAGACCGCACGGTCATTTGACCGGTCGCGGCGCGGCTGCTTCAATCCGCTCCGGAAGGGCCATGGACGTGACGGCCGCAAGGTCCTCGACACGCGACGGTCGGGCTGGCACCGGCCGGCCAACCGGGCCGGCAGACGCACGGGAAGGAGCTCCAAGCGTGACACGGCACATCTTCGTCACCGGCGGCGTGGTCAGCTCGCTGGGCAAGGGTCTCACGAGCGCCTCGATCGGCATGCTGCTCGAGTCCCGCGGCCTGCGGGTCAAGATGCAGAAGCTCGATCCCTACATCAACGTCGACCCGGGCACGATGAGCCCCTACCAGCACGGCGAGGTGTACGTCCTCGACGACGGCAGCGAGACCGACCTGGATCTCGGCCACTACGAGCGGTTCACCTCCACGCCGCTCACCCGCCGGAGCAACTACACGACGGGCCAGATCTACCTCTCGGTGATCAACAAGGAACGCCGCGGTGAGTTCCTCGGCAAGACTGTGCAGGTGATCCCGCACGTCACCAACGAGATCAAGGAGGTGATCGCCGGACTCGCCGACGCCGACACCGACGTCGTGATCACCGAGATCGGCGGCACCGTGGGCGACATCGAGAGCCTGCCGTTTCTCGAGGCCATCCGGCAGTTCCCGCTCGACGTCGGCCGTGAGAACTGCATGTTCATCCACCTCACGCTCGTGCCCTACCTCAAGGCCGCCGGCGAGCTGAAGACCAAGCCCACGCAGCACTCGGTCGGCCTGCTGCGGCAGATCGGCATCCAGCCCGACGTGCTGGTCTGCCGCACGGAGCGGGCCCTCGACATCTCCGACCGCGAGAAGATCGCGCTGTTCTGCAACGTGCCGCTCGACGCCGTCATCGAGGAGCGCGACAAGGACTTCTCGATCTACGAGGTGCCGCTCTCGCTGCAGTCCAACCGGATCGACGACATCGTGCTCAAGCGGTTCGGCCTGCAGGCGGGCTCGGCCGACCTCGAGCAGTGGCACGACCTGCTCCACCGCCTGCGCAATCCGGAGCACGAGGTGTCGATCGCGCTGGTCGGCAAGTACGCCGAGCATCGCGACGCCTACAAGAGCATCTACGAGGCGCTCGACCACGGCGGCATCGCCCACCGCACCCAGGTCCGCGTCCAGCCGATCAAGAGCGAGGACATCGAGCGGGAGGGGGCGGAGCGGCTGCTCGCCGGCTTCGACGGGCTGCTCGTGCCCGGTGGCTTCGGCGAGCGCGGGATCGAGGGCAAGGTGGAGGCGATCGGCTTCGCGCGGGAGCGCAGGCTGCCGTTCCTCGGCATCTGCCTGGGCATGCAGTGCGCCGTCATCGACGTCGCGCGGAACTGCGCCGGCCTCGCCGGGGCCCACTCCACGGAATTCGCCCGCGACACCCCCTATCCGGTCATCTGCCTGATGGAGGAGCAGCGGGGCGTTCAGGAGAAGGGGGGCACGATGCGGCTCGGCGCCCAGCCCGCCGTGCTCGCCGAGGGCACGAAGTCGGCCGCGGCCTATGGCCGCACGCGGATCTCCGAGCGGCACCGGCACCGCTACGAGTTCAACCCGAAGTATCGTGCCGAGCTCGAGCGGGCCGGCATGGTGATCGCGGGCACGAGCCCCGACGGTTCGCTCGTCGAGATCGTGGAACTCGCCGACCACCCCTGGTTCGTGGCGGTGCAGTTCCATCCGGAATTCAAGAGCAAGCCCACGGCCGCGCATCCCCTGTTCGCCGGCCTCGTGGCCGCAGCGGTCGAGCGGCACGCCGGCAGCGCCTGGGTTGCCGAGGTCTGAGGAGCACGGCATGGCAGCAGCCGATCACGACATGACCGACGGACCCGACGCCGGCGTCGGCCAGCCTCCCGCGACGTTCGAGTTCCTCATCCACACGCTCTTCACGCAGGCCCTCATGGCGCTGGGCCGCATCCCGAATCCCATCACGAAGCAGTCGCACCGCAACCTGCCGACGGCGCGGCACTTCATCGACACGCTGGGGATGCTCGAGCAGAAGACGGCCGGCAACCTCACGGAGGACGAGCGGCGGCTGCTCGAGGAACTGCAGCACCAGTTGCGGATGATGTTCATGGCCGCGCAGGAGGGCGACCGGACGGAGTCCGGGCCATCATGACCGCGTCCATCCTCGACGGCCGCGCCCTGGCATCACGCATCGAGGAATCGCTGCGGGGAGAGGTCGGCACCTTCTCGTCCATGTTCCGGCGGCCACCGCGGCTGGTGGTCGTGCTCGTCGGCGATCTCGCCGCGAGCGGCTCCTACGTGAAGAGCAAGGCCGCCGCCGCCGACCGTGTGGGCATCGATTCCGAGGTGATCCGCGTGCCCGCGACCGCGACGACGGCGGATCTCGTGGCCCTCGTCGCCGCGATCGCCCGCGACGCGCACGGGCCGGCGGACGGCATCCTCGTGCAGCTCCCGCTGCCCGATCACGTCGACGCCGTCGCGGTGCTCGACGCCGTCCCGCCCGACCGCGATGTCGACGGCTTCCATCCCGTGAACGCCGGGCTGCTCTCGCAGGGCCGTCCGCGGTTCATCCCCTGCACCGCCGCCGGCGTGCAACGGATGCTGATCGACGCCGGCATCGAGACCGCCGGACGGCACGCCGTGATCATCGGCCGCAGCGACATCGTCGGCAAGCCGCTGGCGCTGCTGCTGGCGTCCCGGGGCCGGGGCGGCGACGCGACGGTGACGCTCTGCCACAGCCGCTCGGCCGATCTCTCTCAGATCACACGACAGGCCGACATCCTGGTGGCCGCCGTCGGCCGCCCGGGGCTGGTCACCGCCGACATGGTGAAGCCCGGCGCCGCCGTGATCGACGTCGGCATCAACCGCGTCGCGGGGCCGGACGGGGCCGGCAGGCTCGTGGGCGACGTCGACTACGACGGCGTCCGCGGAGTGGCCGGCTGGATCTCGCCGGTGCCGGGGGGCGTGGGGCCCCTGACGGTGGCGATGCTGCTGGCCAACACGCTTCTGGCCGCGGAACTCCGCGGTGGCGGCGGGTGAAACCTCGCCTTGCCCGCCCGAAACGCGATCCGTATCCTCCCCGCCCGCACGGAGCCGCGCACCGGGAAGAACCTCCCAGGCTGCCGGCCCGCCGCATCCCCCGCGTGCGGTCCTCGACGGCCGCCGTGTGGGGTGGCCATCGAGTCCATTCCGATCACCTCGGGGTCCGCGCCCCGAGGCCTGCCGCAGACACCGGTCCATGACGCACTTCCTCCGAGCCCTCCGTGACGCGTCCAGAAACTGGCCGCTGCTTGTCGCGGCGGTGCTCTGCTCGACGGGCGTGGCGGCGCTGTGGGGGGCGAACATCGCCGCTCTCTTCCCCGTCATCGAAGTGACGCTCAACGGGGAGTCGCTGCAGGCGTGGAACGCCCGGCGGCTCACCGCCGCCGAGGCCCGCGTGGCCGACACCGACGCACAGGTCGCGGAACTCGAAACGCACCTCGCCGCCGGTTCCCTGGCCCCCGATGCCGCCGCCGGCGCCCGGACCCGCATCGACCGATTGGCCCTCCAGCGCCACGCCGACGAGGGGCTCGTCCGCTCGTCGCGGCTGCTGGCCCCTTGGATCGACCGGCTGCTGCCGACCGACCCGTTCCGCACGGTGCTCATGGTGGTGGGGCTGATCGTCGTCAGCACCTTCCTCAAGCACGTGCTCCTGCTCATCAGCACGCTCCTCGTCGGCTGGGTGGCGATGAACGTCAGCCGCAGCCTGCGGATGCAGGTCTTCGACAAGGCGCTCGCCCTCGACCGCGCGCAGTTCATGCGGCACGGCTCCGCCGGCTTCATGTCGCAGCTGACGCACACCTCCGACATGCTCGCCAGCGGCATCACCGCCGTCTACGGCGGCGCGGTGACGGAGCCGCTCAAGATCGCCGCCTGCCTCACGGGCGCCTTCTGCATCTCCTGGCAGCTGACGCTGGCCTGCCTCACGCTCGCGCCGCTCGTCGGCTTCCTGATGGTCTGGCTCAACCGAAGGATCCGCGGCATCTCCAAGCACCTGCTGGCCCGGTCGAAGGGCTTCCACCACGTGCTGCTCGAGACGCTCAACAACGTGCTCACGGTGCAGGCCTACACGATGGAGGACTTCGAGCGGCGGAGGTTCCGCGACTGCACGCAGGACATGCTCCGCACCGGCATGTGGCACACCTTCTACGCCGCGCTCGCCAACCCGATCACCGAGATTCTCGGCATCGGCATGGTGGCCACGTCGATCGCCGTCGGGGCCTGGCTGGTGATCAACCAGGAGACGCACATCTTCGGCATCACCATGACGGACAGGCCCATGACCGTGCCGGGGATCATGGTCTTTTTCGGCATGCTCATCGGCGCGAGCGATCCGGTCCGCAAGCTGTCGGGAGTGCTCACCGGCTTCAACGTCGGCATCGTCGGCGCCCAGGCGCTCTACCCGCTGCTCGACACCCCGTCGAAGCTCGCCGACCCCGCCGTGCCACGGGCGGCCCCCTCACCCCACCGCGAGATCCGGCTGCGGGATGTCTCCTTCAGCTACGACGGGATCGACACGGTCGTGCGGGACGTGAACGTGTCGATCGCGTTCGGCGAGCGGGTGGCGATCGTCGGGCCCAACGGCGGCGGCAAGAGCACGCTCGTGAACCTCGTCTGCCGGTTCTACGACCCGACCGCCGGCCAGGTGCTGCTCGACGGCATCCCGCTCACCGAGATGGCGCTGCACGACGTGCGTCGTCGGATCGCGATCGTGACCCAGCAGACCGAGCTGTTCAACGAGTCGATCCTCTACAACATCCGCTACGGCCGCTGGGACGCGACGGAGGAGGAGATCGTGGCCGCCGCCCGGCAGGCACACGCGCACGAGTTCATCTCCGACTTTCCCGACGGCTACCGGACGATGGTGGGGCCGAACGGCTTCCGCCTCTCCGGCGGCCAGCGGCAGCGGATCGCGCTTGCCAGGGCGATCCTGCGCGGTGCCGAGATCCTCGTGCTCGACGAGGCCACCAGCCAGATCGACGCCGAGAGCGAGCGGCTGATCCACGAGTCGCTGGCCCGCTACGTCGAGAACCGCACGGTGATCATGATCACCCACCGGGCCAGCACCCTGGCGCTGGCCGACTCGATCCTCCAGGTCGAGCACGGCCGGGTCACGAAGGTGCCGGCCGCGCAGCACCGCGCCGCCTGAGCGCTGCTGGCCCCCGGCACAACGGGAGGAGAGGGGTGCCCAGCGTTCGGGCGGGACGTTCGGTCGATACATCGGTCATCGACACGCCCACACCCGCTGCACGACGGATCAGCGTTCCGGCATGCGTGGCTGGTGCGGTGCGGGGTCGAGGGCTTCCGCCACCGCGTCAGCCGCCGAGCCGGGCGTCCCAGCGGGCCGCATCCCGCGGCTCGTAGTGGCCCAGCTCGAAGCTGTCTCGCACGACGGCGCGGACCGCCCGAAGGTCAACGGCGCCGCCCTTGGCGAGCAGCTGCACGAGGAGGTTGCCGATGGCGGTGGCCTCCACGGGGCCGGCCACCACGGTGCGGCTGGTGGCGTCGGCGATCATCTGGCACAACAGCGCGTTCTTCACGCCGCCGCCCACGACGTGGACGCGGCCGATCCGCCGCCCCACCAGGACGTCGAGCTCGAGGATCGTCCGACGGACGGCAGCCGCCACGCTCTCGAGCGCCGCCCGCACGACCGCCGCCGTCGTCTCCGGCACCGGCTCGCCCGTCGCCCGCGCCAGGCTGCGGATCGCCTCCGGCATGTCGGGGGGCGCGACGAGCGACGAGTCGTTGGGGTCGACGAGCGTCACGAGCGGCGCGGCCTCGGCCGCCAGGCCGGTCAGCTGATCCCAGCTCCACTCCTTGCCCGCCCGCTGCCAGCTCGCCCGGCACTGCTGCACCAGCCACAGCCCGCAGACGTTCTTGAGCAGGCGGGTCGTGCCGCCGATGCCCGCCTCGTTGGTGAAGTTGCGGGCGAGGCACTGCGGCGTGACGAGGGGCCGGTCGAGCTCCGCCCCCACCAGGGCCCAGGTTCCCAGGCTGACGTAGCACCAGTCAGGCCGGCTGCTCGGCGGCTCGGCGGCGGGCACGGCCGCCACGGCGCTGGCCGTGTCATGCGTGCCCGGCACCACCACCCGCACGCCCGAGAGCCCCGTCTCCGCCGCCACCTCCGGCCGCAGCGGGCCCAGGTCGGCGCCCGGCTCCACGATCGCCCCGAAGGCGTGCCGCGGCAGTCCGAACCGCTCGAGCAGGGAAAACGCCCAGCCGCCGCGCTGCGGATCGAAGCACTGCGACGTGGAGGCGTTGGTCCGCTCGTTGGACCTTTCTCCGCAGAGCAGCCAGTGGAAGAGGTCGGGCATCATCAACAGCCTGTCGGCCGACGACAACACGGTCGGATGCCGCTTCTTCAGGGCCAGGAGCTGGTAGAGCGAGTTGATCTCCATGAACTGCAGCCCGGTGGCGGCGAAGATCTCGTCGCGGGGCACGATCTTCTCCGCCGCGGCGATCATGCCGCGGGTGCGGGCGTCGCGATAGCAGACCGGGTTGGCGAGCAGGGCGTCGTCCGCGGTCACGAACGAGAAGTCGACGCCCCAGGTGTCGACGCCGATGCTCGACACCGCCCTGCCGTGCCGGGCCGCTGCGGCCCGCAGGCCGACCAGCACCTCCTGCCACAGCCGCACGAGGTCCCACACCAGTTCGCCGCCCATCATGACGGGGCCGTTGTCGAAGCGGTGGATCTCGTCCAGTTCGAGGATCCGGCCGTCATAGCCCCCCGCAACCACCCGCCCACCCGACGCCCCCAGGTCGATCGCCAGCGCCACGGACCGCGTCATAATCCTGAGCCCTCTCCTCGACCTCGTGGGACAATCGGCCGCGTGCCGACGCAACCGCTGCCATTGTTCCCTTTTTCCCGGCGGATACGAGGGGGCGTTCGGACCGCCGGCGCGGCCTGAAAATGGGCGAGTTTCCGGCCTGCCCTGCGAGCCCCCGAGTCCCGCGGCCGGCAGGGTCGATAAATCGGTCCGGAACGCCTATCGTTACCTAGGCAGTCCTCGATTCCAGCCTCGGTTTCAGGCGATCCGCCGGAACCACGCCTCACTCCGGCTCCCGCCGGAAGCTTCGTCCATGGGTTCGAACGCCGCCGACACCGCGCCCGCCATGCCGTCCCAGGACGTGCAGGACGAACTCGCCCGTGCCAGCGAGGCCCTCGAGACCGCCGACCCCGCCGACATCGTCCGCTGGGCCGCCGACCGCTACGGCAACCGGCTGACGATGGCGACTGCCTTCGGACCGGAGGGCTGCCTCATCATCCACTGGCTGGCGACGATCGCCCCGAAGACGTTCGTCTTCAACCTCGAGACCGGCTACCAGTTCGCCGAGACGCTCGAACTGCGTGACCGCATCGCCAGGCGGTACGGCATCGAGGTCTCCCTGGAACGTCCCGACCTCTCCGTGGAGGACTACGAGCGGCTGCACGGCGGCCCGCTCCACGGCACCGATCCCAATCGCTGCTGCGCCGACCGGAAGATCGCCGTCATCCGGCGCGTGCTGACCAGGTTCGACGCCTGGATGAGCGGCATCCGCCGCGATCAGAGCGCCGACAGGTCAATCGCCCCGATCGTCGGCTGGGACCGCAAGTTCGGCGTGGTCAAGATCTCACCGCTGGCGAACTGGACGAAGGCCAGGGTCTGGGAGGCGATCGTCCGCGAGGACATCCCCTACAACCCGCTGCACGACCAGGGCTACATGTCGATCGGCTGCTGGCCGTGCACGCGGCAGGTCACGTTCGGCGAGGACGAACGGGCGGGCCGCTGGAGCGGCACGGCCAAGACGGAGTGCGGGCTCCACTCGCGCGATCACTGACTGGTTGACTGTCTGTCGCGCCGTCGCCGCCGACCCGCGTCGGCTCCGGCCCCCGGGAGGGGCGATCGCCGCCGGGCCGGCGGAAGTCTCCTCGCGGGATGATTTCGCGCGACCGTCGGTGGCAGCACTCCCGTCTTGGAAATGCGAAATCCTCCAGGCTCGTCGAGCTTCCGCCGATCCCGGCTCGGCTTTTTCCACAGCCGGCTAGCTGCTGCCGAGCAGGCTTTCGAGCACGCCGCTCACGTCCTCGGTCCGCAGCGGCACCTCGACCAGCTTTCGCCGGTCGTCGACGCGGGCCCGGGCGGCCAGATCCTGCCGCTGCTCGTCGACCAGCAGGACGGCGGGAACGTTTCGCAGGAATTCGTCGTGGGCGAGCGAGTTGAAGATGTCGATGCCCTCCTCGCCGACCGAGGCCACGTTGATGAGCAGGCAGTCAGCCACAGGGGGCTTGGCGGAGCAGCAGGCCACGGCCCGACCCGGGTTCTCGGTCAACAGCACCTTGTAGCCCAGCTTGCGGAAGAACTCGCGGAGCGGCGCCTGCTCGGGCGACGCCGTCGCCACGAGGATCAGCGTGCCCTTCGTAGCGGCCGGCGCCGAGGCAGCCGCGGCCGCGGCCGCGCGGGCGAGGGCGGGGGCGGGAGCCGCGGCCGGCGCGGCACCGCCGGTGGTGCCGGCCTCCGCGGCGCCACCCGAGTGGCGCGCGATCAGGTGCTCGAGCGACCGGCGGACCTCCATCATGGTCTGCCAGCGTTCCTTGGGATCGAGCTGCATCATCTTGGAGACCCAGTCGACCACGTCCCGCGGCAGATGCGGCGCCCGGGCGGCGAGGGGCTCCACGCTGGTGAACCGCTTCGGGTCCGCGCGGACGGTGCGGTCGCGTGACTCGACCAGCGCCGACGAGCCCGACAGCGCCAGGTAGGCGATCGTGCCCAGAAAGTAGATGTCGCTGCGGACCGAGTCATCCTTGAGGCCGGCGATGTTCTCGATCGCGGCGTAGTCGACGGTGCGCGGCGGGCCCATCCGGCGCACCGCCTTGCTGCTGCCGGCGGTGTCGCCGCCCGCCAGACCGAAGTCGACGAGCTTCGCCTCGCCCGTGAAGGAGATCAGCACGTTGGAGGCCTTGAGGTCGCGATGGGTCACGCCCTTGCGATGCGCATAGTCCAGCCCATCCACGATCTGGTGGATCAGCCCCAGGGCCCGCTGCAGATCGATGGCGCCGCGGACCCGCACCAGCTCGCGCAACGTCTGCCCCTCCACGAACTCCATCGTGATGTAGCTGGTGTTGTTCTCGCGGCCCACTTCCTCGATGGCGACGATGTTGGGGTGCCGCAGCAGCTTGCCGACCTCGCCCTCGCGCTGGAACGACTTGCACTTCTCCTCATCGGAGCTGAACCGGGACCGCAGCACCTTCACGGCGAGGATCCGCCCGCTGTCGGCGTGCATCGCGCGATACACCCGCGAGAACGACCCGGCGCCGACCTGGTAGAGGATCTTCGCCCGGCCGTAGAAGAATCCTTGCTGCTCGCCGCGCATCAGGCGGTCGAGCTGGTAGCTCGTGAGCAGCTCCCGCCGCAGCAGGGCGGCACCGAGATCCTTCGCCGGGACGTTGCGGCCGCCGAGCTCGCTCCACACCGCGTCGAGCTGCGACTGCTGCACGAGCTCCAGCTGCTCGCACCGCTGCGCCAGGTCATCGGCCGTCGACGGCTTCATGGGAGTGACAGGGGGCGGGTGGAGGCGGGACCGCGGCGAACGCCGGGTGGATGGCCGCTCCTTGTGGGGGGGTGAAGGGCGGCGAAAGCCACACGGCCGACGCCCCGAGGGCGCCCGCCATGGCTACTACGTTCATCATAGCTGAATGTTTGCGGCGGATTCTCCCTGCCGTGGCTGTTTTTTCCGGTACAAACGGCCCCCGCCCGTCGCCGGCGAGGCTGCCGGACCGCCGCCCTCTTCCCGTCCACCGCCGCGGGAAACAACGTCGAAACGTCGATTTTCTCAGGCATTTTTCCCATCGAGGATGGTTTTTCCGGCCCTCCCGACCTGGACGCTCTGCTCGGGACGCTCTGGAGCCCCGGAGGCCTCAGCTGCTACAAGCCCCGGCCCGGACGCCCACGTCCGCCCCTCCAGCCCCAGCAGCGACTCGCCATGCCCGGGCAGCCCCTGCCTCCGCCACATCATCCCCTCGCCATGCCGCTCGTGGTGGCCGTGGCCTGCTGCCTTGCGCTGGCCACCGCGGCGGCCTGCGGCGCCGCGGAAATCGACGCCGGCTTCGAGCAGGGGGCGATCGGCTGGAGCATCGTCGACGCCGACTGCCGGCCGCGCGTTTCCCGCCACGCGGTGGAGCAGGAGGCGGCGCACCGGGGAAGCGGCGGCGAGCACGTCGTGATCGAGGCAGCCACCGGCACCACGCTGCGGCTGCAGTTTCCCGTCGGTGCCGCGAGGGTGATCGACGAGTTCCACGCCGCCGTGTGGGTGCGGGCGAATCGCCCCGGCCTGCGGCTCGCCGCCCGCGTGGTCCTGCCCGGCTTTCCCGCGGCCCGCACCGGACGGCCCGTCGAACTGCTCGTCCCCGGCGGGACGTCGCACGGCGCCGATCGCTGGGAGCTCCTGGAGATTCGTGACATCGCGGCCACGCTCGACCGGCAACTCGCCGCGATCCGCGCCCAGCACGGCACCGGCGGATCGACCGCAGGCGCGATCGTGACCCACGTCGTGCTCGACGCCTATTCGGGGCCCGGCTTGTACGACCTGGCCATCGACGACCTGAAGGTGGAGGGCATCGTCGAATACGGAGGCGGCGCCGTGCGGGACGCCGCGGTGCGGCCCGCGGCGCTGACCGAGCCCGGTGAGCCCGCCGGGCTCGCGGCTGCCGAACCGCAGGCGGCGCTCGCCCGGGGTGTGCTCGAAGTGGGTGGCCGGCCGTTCTTCCCGCGGTCGATCGATCACAATGGCGAGCCGCTCGACCTGCTCGCCCGCCTCGGTTTCAACTGCGTGCGGCTGTCCTCCCCGGCCTCCGCCGACCTCCTGGCCGAGGCACGCCGGGCGGGCGTCTGGCTGATCTGCCCGCCGCCCGAACTGCCCGACGTCGACATCCGCGACCCGGAGTCCCTGCCGACGTTCTCCGCCCGCTGGGATCGGGTGCTCTTTTGGGACATGGGGGCGGGGCTCTCCGAGGCCGATGCCGCCACGCTCGCCGAACGCGGGCGGCGGGTCCGCACCTGCGACAGCCGCAGCGGCCGGCCTCTGATCGCCACCGCGGACTCCGGCCTGCGGACGGTGTCGAGGCACGTCGACATGATGGTCGCCCGCAGGACGGTGCTCGGCACCAGCCTCGAACTGGCCGACTACCTGTCGTGGCTGCGGGAGCGGCCCCGGCTCGCGCGGCCCGGAACGCCGTTCCTCGCCGCCCTCTCCACGGAGGTGGACGCCAGGACGGCGCGGCAGGCCGCCGCGCTGTCGGGCATCGGCGGGCAGGGCCTGGCGGTCGATCCTGAGAGCCTGTGCCTCGCCGCCTTTTCCGCCGTGGCCGCCGGCACCCGCGGCATTCTCTTCTCGTCGGCCCACCGACTGGACGGCGATGATCGCGAGTCCCGGGCCCGCGCGGCGGCGTGCCAGGGAATGAACCTCGACCTGCGGCTGCTCGAGCCCTGGGGCGCGGCGGGGCGGTTCTCCGTCCAGGCGCAGTCCAGCGACCCGGAAGTGCAGGCGGTCGTGCTGGAGGCGTCGCGGGCGCGGTTGCTGCTGGCCTGGCGGTGCGTCCAGGGATCCCAGGTCGTGGCCAGGCACTACCACGGCGACATCCCGCGGGATTCACAGCCGCTCACGCTTCTCGTGCCCGGCGTGCCGGAGGCGCATCAGGCCTGGGAGGTCGCGGCGGGCGGCCTGCGGCCGCTGCGGCACAAGCGGGTGACCGGCGGCATCTCGCTCACGCTCGAGTCGTTCCATGCACACTCGATGGTGCTGCTCAGCGGCGATCCGGGAGTCACGGCACACCTGCAGGAGCGCGTCCGCGAACTCGCACCGCTCACACTGGCATCCGCACGGGCGCTGGCCGACGTCGCGCTCGCCGACGACGCCAGCCTGCTCGGCCGCCTGCCCCCCGCGGCGCTCGGCACGCTTCCGGTGGCGGCGATGCTCGCGGAGGCGCAGCGGAGCGTCCAGATGGCAGCGTCGGCCGCCGATGCCGCACAGGCGATCGGGGCGCTCGATCGCGGCGCCGCCGTCGCCGGCCAGGTGCAGCGGCTGGCATGGGAGCGCGGCGTGCTCGCCACGGGCTCGATGGTCGCCAGCCCGCTGTCGACGTCCGACGCCACGCTCGCGGAGCACTGGCGATTCATCGAGGCGCTGGCCGCCACCAGCCCGGGCGAGGAGCTGCTGCCGGGCGGAGGCATGGAACGGATCGAGGATCTCGCGGGCAACGGCTGGAGGCACTTCGCGCTGGCGCAGGAGGAGATCGGCACCGCGGTGGAGATCGACCGGGCGCAGCCCGCCGCGGGCCGCGGCAGTCTCACGATCCGCGCCGAGCCGAGCAAGGACACCGAGCCACCGGTCGTCGTCGAGACACCGCCAGTCTGGGTCACCACGCCCGGCGTGCGCGTCCCCACCGGAAAGCTGCTGCAGATCCAGGCGCGGGTGTGGGTGCCAGCGCCGATCAAGGGGAGCGTCGACGGCCTGCTGGTCTTCGATTCGCTCGGCGGCCCGGCGCTCGCCGAGCGGATCGGAGCGACGGGAGCCTGGCGCAGGCTCGTGCTCTACAGGATCGCGCCGCCGGACGCGGTCGACGAGCCGCTCACCGTGACGTTCGCGCTCACCGGGATCGGCGAGGCGCGGATCGACGACGTCTCGGTCCGCGTGCTGGAGCGGGGCGTCCCCGGCATTCCCGCCGCCCTCGTCTCGGCGCCCGCGGCCGCCCCGGCGACGGGCTTCCCCGGGCCGGGCGACCTGCTCGCGGCCCCGGCCGGAGCCATGCCGCAACAAACGCCCCCCGCTCTTCCGGCCCCCGATGCCGCGGCTGCTCCCGCGACTCCCGCTGCTCCCGTCACTTCACCCACTCCCGCCGCGCCGGCGACGGCCCCGGCCACTGCCGGCCAGGCGGCGCAGCCTCAGACCGGCCAGCAGTGGCCCGGCATGAGCCTCGAATGGCCGAAGCTGCTCCCATTCGGCCAGTCACCCAACGCCCCGCCCGCCGGCCCCGGCGGCGGCACGGTCGACCCGTTCAAGCGGGCACGGGCGGCGCAGCCACAGTGAGCCCCGCGGCGCCGTTTCGGGCAGCGCTCCGCCCCGACCGCCGCCGCCGGGCCGCGGCGTCGAGGTCGCGAAGGGCGTCGGCGCACAACTGGGTGAGCTGCCGTTCGTCGAGCCTGGCGACCTCGGAGGCCGGAATCACGCGTCCGAATTCCAGGCGGATCCGCCCCGGACGCGGCAGCAGCCTCGTCCGCGGCCAGCACTCGAACGCCCCGACGATCGCCACGGGCGCGATCGGCACCTCAGCCTTCTTCGCCAGCAGCGCGAAGCCGCTCTTGATCTCGCCGAGCCGGCCGTCCGCCGTCCGCGTGCCCTCGGGAAACACCACGACCGCTGCGCCGCTGCGGAGCCTGCCGATCACGGCTTTCATCGACTTCACGACCGACGCCTCGCGGTCGATCGGCACGGCGTCGAGCGCCGTGATCACGGCGGCAAACGGCTTGAAGCGATAGAGCGAGGCGCGGGCGAGGCTGGAGAGCCTGCGGTCGGCCGCCAGCCCGAGCAGCAGCGGGTCGAGGTGGCTCTGGTGGCTTGACAGCACGAGCAGCCCCCCCTGCCGCGGCAGCGGCTCCGCGAACCGCACCCGGAAGCCGAACACCGCCACGCCGAGCGTGCGGCAGAGCACCCAGAGCGTGTCGTAGAGCCAGCGGCCGGCCGTGCTGAAGGTGCTGCTCATGACGTCCCCCCTGCGCCGCCCCGGGCCTCGACGAGATCGACGAGCCGTTGCACGACCTCCTCCGCCGACAGCCCGTCGGTCTCCAGCAGCACCGCGTCGACGGCGGCCCGCAGCGCGCCCACGGCCCGCGTGCGGTCGCCGTCGTCGCGTCGGGCCTGCGATTCGAGCACCGTCGCCAGCGTCGACTCCCGGCCGCGGGCGACGTCCTCATGATGCCGGCGGCGGGCCCGCTCCTCGGGCGACGCGGTCAGAAACACCTTGAGCTCCGCCTGTGGGAAGACGACCGACCCCTGATCGCGGCCCTCCGTGACGACGTCGATGCCCGCGGCCATCCGCCGCTGGATCCGCTTCATTGCGTCCCGCACCGGCGGCGCGTCGGCCACCGGTCTGGTCGCGGCCGTGATCCGCTCGGTGCGAATCTCCTCGGACACGTCGCGGCCGTCGACGACGACACGGCCGTCCTGGAACTCGATCCGCACCTCCTCGGCGACCGCAGCAACGCGGGCCGCTTCGTCGAGCGGGATGCCGCGTTCGAGCGCCACGAGCGCCACGGCGCGGTACATCGCGCCGGTGTCCATGTAGCACCAGCCGAGGCGGCGGGCCAGCGCGCGTGCGGCGGAGCTCTTGCCCGCACCGGCGGGGCCGTCGAGGGTCACGATCATGGGGAGAATTCCAGGTCGAGGTGCAACCACTCGTATCGGCGCAGGAAGACGGTGGTGACGCGGCCGTCGACCACCACCGCGCCCGCGCCGCTACCCGCCGGCAGCACGCGTCCGGCGGCATCGCAGACGACGGCCCGGGCGACACGGTCCCGCCACTCGATCCGGGCCTCGCCGGCGCGGCCATGCGACTCGAGCAGGCCGATCCTGGCGGCCACGAGCCGCCCCGAGTCGTACCGGACCGGACCGACCGTCAGCCGCACGTTCTCCGGCCCGGCGGCCGGCCCGCAGGCACGCTGGGCCGGCGGCGCTGCGGCCAGCAGCGCGAGGGCGGCGTCCCAGGGGCGTTCGAGCCCCACGCCCACCCCCAGCCGGACGCCGGCGGACGGGCCGCCGGATGTCGGGCCGAATGGCAGGATGGAGTCGAGCATGTGGCCACCGGAGCGGACGTGCCACGGCAGCCCGCCGGTGAGAATCGTGACGCCCGCGGACGACTCGCCTGCCGCGGCGGCCCGCGGCGAGAGCCCCGGATCCGCCAGCTCGATGAACCACGGCGCCGTGAGCCTGCCCCGCTCGGTCGCCACCGACTGCGTGTGCAGGCTGCGGCGGACCTCGACATCGTCGTTCTCGTGCCAGGCGAAGCGGCAGGCCGCGTGATGCTCCCACAGCGGCCCCGTGGACTGTGCGGCGCCCTGCACGTCGACGTCGACGACGGCCAACGGCAGCCCCGCGACCAGCTCGACGCGCTGCGTGAACCGGCCCACCTCACGCTGCCCGAGACGGAGCCGGCCGCGGCTCACGATCGCCGCCGCGGATGCGGCTGCGGCGGGCACGCACTCGATCGAATCGGCCTCCATGTCCGCATGCTCGGCCCGCTCGGCGGGATCCTCCCACGGCTGGCCAACAGCGGGCGCCGGCCGCGTCGAGCGGATCGACAGCCGCTGCGACAGCCGGTTGCCTCGGTCCTCGGGCCGCCGCACCGACAGGATACCCCCGGTCCGCGGGTGCACCTGCACCCGCAGCAGACCGTGCTCGAGCACGTGCCCTTCGTCGCGACGGCCACCGGAAAAGATCGTGGAAAGCCGCCACGAGCGGCGGACGGCGCGATCCGGCGGCGATCCGCCGGCCGCCCGCTCGGTGTCGTCGGCCGGCAGCAGTTCGGCCAGCGGCGCGCGGGCCGCGAGCAGCCGCACCGCCTCGTCGCGGGCCGCGGCCACGTGCGCGGCGACGGTGTCGCCGGCGGCGGGCGGCACCATGATCGGAAACGCGTCCGGCTCGAACGAGACGGTCGTGCCCGTCCCCTCCGTCTTCGCGAACAGCTGCTGCGGCGTGACGAAGGTGCCCAGCGCAGTGGTCGCCGCGCCGATCCGCCGCAGCACGTCGTGCCAGCGGCTGGCGGTGCCGGCGTGGTGGGCGAACTGAACGACGACGGTGTGGTCGTGATCCATTGCGTCGCCGAGCCGCCCGGGCAGCGACAGGATCGTCTTCGCGGCGCGGGCGTCCAGCGGCGGCCGTGCGATCGCGTCGATGCAGCCGCCGCCCGTACCCTCCCAGCGAATCCGCCCCGCGCCGGGGTCGGGCAGCGGCGAGCCGTCGAACAGCGGCCAGACGGCGCCGGTGAATCCTAGGCCGACGAGCAGCTGCGGCAGGATCGCCGAGGAGCCGCCGCTGCACTGCGCGTAGGTCGACGGCGCCGATCCGACCAGCTCGCGCCAGGCCGCCATGCCGCGGGCGAACGAATCGAGGATCTCCTCGGGGGCGCAGGCGTCGAGCGGCCGGGAGTCGTACCGGCCGCCGGCCGGCTCGAGCGTGCCGGCCGCCATGCGGTCGCGGATGCGCGACAGTGCCGCGGGATTCGCCGCCGCCATCTTCTCGACGACCTGCCCCGTGGCCACGACGGCGAGCGGGACGGGTGAGTCGAGCTCCCGGTCGAGCACAGCGCCGAGCGTCGACTCGGCGAGCAGCGCGAGGTCGACCAGCCAGACGTCGACGGGATAGTAGCGGGCCCGGGCCGCCTCGAGGCAGCCGTAGCACTCCGCCAGACGGCCGCGGGCCCCGGCCTCGTCACCCGCCACGGCGGCCCGTGCGGCGGCCACGGCCGCGGCGTTGAAGTCGTCGTCGGCCGCGGTCGCGTGCGACCGCATCCGCCTCGCGAGCAGCTCCGCGAGCAGCGTGGCCAGGCCGAGCGCCTGGAACTCCATGGCCATGGCGTCACCCGGCAGCGGGCTCTCCGGCGGCGTGTCGCCGGCGAGCGCAGTGGCCGCCGCGGCCACGATCGCCTCCGGCTCCGTCACTCCGCGCACCCAGCGGGAGAACGGGGCGGCGATCGCGTCGGCCTGAGTCGCGAACCGGTCGTCCCACGGCGCGGGCACGATGCCGAGCACCCTGCCATCCACGACGGGCGGCAGGTCGACGCTGGCCCACCACGGCGCGGCGCCGACCGAGGCGATCAGCCAGGGATGCCAGGCGGACACCCACGCGGAGAGCAGCGCCTCCGCGTCGGCTTCATCGAGCCAGGTCGGAAAATCGTCGAGCGAATGGCACGGCAGGAAGACGGTGATCCGTTCGGGGCGCATGCCCAGAAGTCTACCGTCGTTCCCTCGGCGCGTCCTTCCGGCAGCGGCCCCGCGGGCCGCGCGCGGGGTGGTGGTTTGACACCCCTCAGACGGCGATCGTAAAGTGTTATAGGGAAGCTTTTTAGGCCGTCGACAGACTGGCAGAAGCCCTTCCGCTGGACCTCGTGGACAAGGGTCATGGCCCGCAGCCAGTACGTGTGGGGTATCGACATCGGGAAGTGCGGCCTGAAGGCACTGCGGTGCCGGGCCGGCACCGATCCCGGCACGCTGATCGCCGAGGCGTTCGAGTACATCGAATACCCGATGATCCTCACGCAGCCGGAGGCCGACGCCCCCGAGCTGATCCGTGCCGCGCTGGAGGAGTTGCTCGGCCGCCACGACCTCAGGAACGACACGGTGGCCGTGGCGGTGCCGGGGCACCTCGGGCTGTCCAAGTTCATCAAGCTGCCGCCGATCGAGGCGAAGAAGATCCCCGACATCGTCAAGTACGAGGCCCGGCAGCAGATCCCCTTCCCGCTCGAACAGGTCGTCTGGCGGTGGCAGCGGCTCGCCGGCGGCGTCGAGGAGAGCGGTTTCGTGATCGATTCGGAGGTGGCCCTGTTCGCGATGAAGCGCGAGCAGGTCTACAAGGCGCTGGCGCCGCTGACGGAGGCGGGCATCCGCGTCGACGTGCTGCAGTTGGCGCCGATCGCCTTGGCCAACATGGCGATGTTCGACCAGCTCGGCGACATCACGACCCACGATCCCGACAATCCGCATCCGTCGGTCGTTCTGGTGTCGATGGGCGTCGACTCCACCGATCTCGTGGTCACCAACGGCCACCGCATCTGGCAGCGGAACATGCCGATCGGCGGCAGCAGCTTCACCAAGGCGCTCGTGCAGGGGATGAAGCTGACGTTCGCGCGTGCCGAGACGCTCAAACGCAACGCGGTGAAGGCCGAGGATCCGAAGACGGTCTTCAAGACCATGCGGCCGGTCTTCAACGAGTTTGCCGGCGAGCTCCAGCGGTCGCTCAACTATTTCACCGGCACCGACCGCACCGCCAAGATCGGCAAGGTGCTGCTGCTGGGGGATGCGACGAAGCTCCGCGGCCTCACGGAGTTCGTGGCACAGCAACTGCAACTCGACGTGCAGCGGCTGGAGAAGTTCGAGCGGCTCGAGGGCCCGGTGGTGGCGTCGTCGCCCACCTATCGCGACCACCAGGTCTCCTGCGGTATCGCATACGGCCTCGCCCTGCAGGCGGCCTCGCAGGCCTCGATCTCCACCAACCTGGTCCCGAACGAGATCGTCCGCGACCGCATCATCGAATCGAAGAAGCCGTGGGCCGTCGCCGCCATCCTGGGGCTCCTCGCCGCCGCCATGCTGAATTTCTTCGGCATGTTCGCCGCGTGGACTGCCTATGCGCCGTCCCTCTTCACGGAAGCGTTCGGCAAGGCCGAAGCCGTGAAGAAGCGGTCGGCCGCGGCGATCGCGGCCGTGGACGAGGTCCGCAAGCGGCAGACCGACGCGATCGCTCAGCAGCAGTGGCTGCGAAAGGTGCAGGATCGTCGCTTTCAGACGCTGGATATGATCCGCGCCGTCGAGGCCCTGCTGCCGCACGATCCCGACAACGAGACCGTCGAGAATCCTGCAGATCGCAACGAACTGCACATCGACCGCATGGATTGCGAGTACTTCCCCGACCTGGCGAAGTGGTTCGAAGGCGTCAAGACGAAGTGGGCGGACACGCACATCGCGGACGACGCCGCTGCCGACGACAAGCCAGTTGAAGCGGTCGAGAAGGCCGGCGACGCGGCCGCGGACGGCGCTGCCACCGCCGCTGCCGACGGGAGTCCGCCGACGGAGCAGCCGGCGCCGGCCGCCGCGGATCCGGCGGCTGCCAATCCCGCCGAATCGACGGGCCCCACCGGGCCGGGCTGGGTGATCGAGCTGCGCGGATACCACTATCACAATGAGTCCCGCCACAAGCCCACCGAAGGCGCGCAATTCCTGCGGTCGACCATCGTGAAGAACCTGCTGGGCAAGGGAGTGAAGGTGACGGCCACGGCCGGCCCCCTTGCCGGCCAGGAGGTGAGCGTTGCCGACCTCGGCATCGGCTTCCCCGTGATCGTGTCGTCGTCGCCCATCCGCACCGTGCGGATCGCCGGCGGAAAGGCGGCCATGTCGGGGGCCGGGATGCCGGGGGCGATGCCGGCGCCGGTCGCCGGGCCAGGAGCTCCCGGTGAGCCCGGCGTGGCCGGCCCAGGAGGCTCCGCTGCGGCGTCCGAGGAGCCGCAGGATCTCGTGCTCAAGCGATACGATTTCGTGCTGCAGTTCTGCTGGCAGCCCAAGGTGCCGGGGCCGGCGCCGACGGCCGCTCCGGCGCCGGCGCAATGAACCTGCCATCGTCATGCCTTCATCCCGGCATGGCATCCTCCGTCCGCACCTGAATCTCACCTCCGGTCAGCATCGCCATGGCACAAACCTCCGCCGCCGACAAGCTTCGCCCCGCGCTGCAGATCTTCGCGAAGTATCACTTCTGGATGCTGGCCGTGATCGTGCCGTGCATCATCGTGCCCTCGCTGTTCATGGCACACGGGCACCTGCTGAAGCAGATCGACGTGGTCCGTGAGCAGATCAAGGCCTGCATCTCCTCGCTGAAGTCCGTGCGCGGGATCACCCAGCACCCGAACCCCGCCTGGTCGAACGACATCGACACCAGCACCATGCGTGTCAAGCGGGAGACCCTGGCGGAGTGGCAGCGGTTCTGGGACAGCCAGGCGTCTCTCCGCACCTGGCCGGACGCGCTCGGCGCCGATTTCGTCAAGGCGGCCACCAACCTCAAGCCGGACGGGAAGCTGTCGCTGAAACTGCTCGAGCGGTATCAGAACATGGTGCGGTCGCTGGTGCGCGAACTGCCCGGACGGATGGGGGCGGAGGACATGATGCACACGAGCGGCTCGGGAGGCGAGGGCCGCCCCCGTCCCGCGGCGTCCATGGCGCCGCCGGGCGACCCGTCACAGTCGGGAATGCGGCCGGGGCTCTTCTCCGGCGGCCAGTCCGGAGGGCCGGGCGGCGAACCGCAGACGTCCCCCTACAACCTCGTGTGGAATCAAACGAACCAGCAGCAGCTCTACAAGTGGTTCGACTGGGAGACGCCTCCCACGACGACGATGGTCGTGATGGCGCAGGAGGAACTGCGGGTTTATGGGGTCCTGTGCGACCTGATCGCCCGCATGAACAAGCCGGCCACTGGTCCCCACAACGCGGCGATCGCCGTCGTGAACGAACTGCTCATCGGCTATCCGGCCGCGACGGACGTCGTCGGAGGCGCGACCAAGGGCCGCATCCGGTCGGCCTCGCAGCAGGCCGGTGGTGGAATGGGAATGA
>JBILVO010000069.1:0-18928 GCA_044370415.1 Pirellulales bacterium | reverse complement strand
CTCACTCGGATGCAGACTTCGCTTCGCAATCCTTGCTTCGCTTGTCTGCATACGCCGGCTCCCGGGGCACGGGCAGCCCCTCGCCGTCCGCGAGGATAGGCAGACACAGTCACGGAAGCGGCGTCGTAGGGTCTCTCACTGCTCGAGCAGCGAAAGCAGGTTCCGCAGGTCGTCGTCGCTGAGGCCCTGTTCGAGGCCCGCGGGCATGATCGACGTCGCCAGGGGCACACGGTGCTCGATCTCGGCCAGTGGCACGGTGACCTCCGTGCCGTCGGCCGTGAGGAACCGCTCGGTGCGGTCGCGGTCGTTTGTCGCGACGGAGATGCCGTTGACCACGCGGCCGTCCGTGAGCGTGACGGCGTAGGGCTGGAACGCCGGCCCGACCTCGCGGGCCGGCTGCAGGAGCGACTCGAGCACTCGGCTGCGTCCCATCCGCCGCGCGATCCCCGAAAGCTCCGGCCCGACCGCCGCGCCGCGGCCGCCGACGGCGTGGCACTCCGCGCAGCGGGCTCGCCGACCACCGAAGAAGAGCCGCCAGCCGGCCTCCGGATCGCCGCCGGCGCCGAGCCTCGCGGTCCACGCGGCCGTGTCGTGCGCGGCGGGCCGCGGGCCACGGTCGGTGGAGGCGGCCGGGCTGGTCGCTGGCGCGGCGTTGCCCGGGGCGAGTTCGCGGGCGGTGGCGGCCACCTCGGGCGCGGCATCGGCGAGCAAGGTGGCGAGGCGGGCCTCGCCCTGCGGGAGGCGGGTCAGGCCGGCCACGGCATCGGCGCGGCGGGCCGCGGGAAGCGCGGCATTGGCGGCGATCTCCTCGAGCGTCACCGCGACGTCGGCCGTCGGCTTCGCGGCGAGCAGCCGCACCGCCTCGCCGGCGAGCGGCTCGTCTCCACCCGCAGGCCCGGACGCGATCGCGGCCAGCGCACTCAGCGGCTTGCCCTTGGGAACGTCGCTCGTCATCCGCAGCGCGGCTAGGCGGACCCGTGGCGGCCGCGTCGCGTCCGTCCAGATGGCCTCGAGCCGGCGCTGCAGCGCCGCACGGTCGTACCTCCTGGGATCTGCGGAATCCTGGTCGAGCCAGTCGAGCGCCGCGAGCACGGCGGGCACGAGTTGCGTCGGCGTCGCGTCGGCGGCGAGCAGCCGTTCGAGTCCCGGCCGCAGGCCGGTGATCCGCTCGTCGGCGATCCACCGGACCACGAACGACGCGACCCGTTCGTCGGCGTCGGCCAGCGCCGCGGCGAGGAGCGTGTCGCGGTCGGCCGTCGCGAGGGACTCCGTTTTCCCGCCACCCGGCAGCCTGCCGTATCTGTCGACGTCGTCCTGCCAGCGCCGTGCCAAGAGCACGCCGAGTTTTTCCCGGCCGTCGTCGATCCGCTCCCATGCCGGCAGCGGGGCGTGCGCCGCCACGATGCCGGCCACGGCGGCCTGACGGATGAACGGATCGGCGTCCCGGAGTGCGGCGCTGCGGTCGGCCGGCGCGGCGTCGTCGGCGAGCCGCCGCGCCCGCTGCTCGCCCGCGGAGAGCGGCGGCCAGCCTTCGGCCCCGGTCCGCGGCGGCCCCTGCGCGAGCCTCAGCCGCCACAGCCGGCCGCGGCCGTGCACGGGATAGCTGCGGTCTACCCAGTCGGTGATGAGGAGCGAGCCGTCCGGCGCCGGGGCGGCGTCGACGGGGCGGAACTCGTGGTCGCCCTGCACGACGATGCGGCTCGTGGCCCGGCAGGTGGCGCCGTCGACCACCGGCGTGAACACCTCGAGGCGGTTGTGGCCCCAGCTCGTGACCCACAGGCCACCGTCGTAGGGCACCACGTTGCAGGGCGCCTCGCCGGTGCCGGCCGCCATCGGCAGCGTGCCCGAGAGCTCGCCGTCCCAGCACTGCAGCGGGTGGCGGCCGCTGCGGCCGTAGCGGAAGCGGTAGCCGTAGTCGCCCGTGGCCACGACGTCGATGAGGCGGCAGGGCGGGCGGGCGTCGGGGTCGTTGTCGACGGTGAAGAGCCGGCCGGCCGGGTCGAAGGCCAGGCCGAACGGATTCCAGAAGCCCGTCGCCACGCGGGAGAGCTCGGTGCCGGTCGGCGAGCAGCGAAACACGCTGCCCCCCTCCCCTTCCCCCGCCCAGCTCGAGCCGTCGGCCGCCACGAGCGTGTAGGACGCGCCGAGATTTTCGCCCAGGCCCACCCGCAGCGTGCCGTCGGCTGCGAACGCCAGGCCGCCGAGACCGTTGTGCGGGTAATCCCCCGCCGTGTCGAGTCGTAGGAGCTGCTCGCGCTGGTCGGCTACGTCGTCGCCGTCGGAGTCGCGGATGCGAAACACCTCCGCACGCGTGGCCACGTAGATCCAGTCGCCGGCGCCCCGCCGGATGCCCATCGTGAACCGCGTGCCTTCGTGGAACGTGCGGAACCGATCGGCACGGCCGTCGCCGTCGGTGTCTTCCACGAGTCGGATGCGGTCGTGCGGCGGTCCCGCGTAGCCCTCGGGCCGCTGGTGCGTGTGCGACTCGATCACGAGCAGGCGGCCGCGGTGGTCGTGGGTGCAGCCGACCGGGGTGACGACGTCAGTCACGCCGGTGACCGGCTCGATCACATAGCGCGCGTCGAGAACGTCCGGCGGGTCGGCAGTGGCGAGCACGGCGGCGAACGTCGTGGAAAGAAGAATCCCCGTGATCACCGCCACGGCGGATGTCTTCGGCACGGTGCCAGGACGAAGACGGATCTGGAGCCCGTGGAGGCGTGCCATGGTGAGCTCCGCATCGAAGGGAAACGGCAAGGTTCACACCGGTCGAAAGGATACGCGATCAGGAGAGGATGCACAGCCTCTTCGCCGACTCACACTTGACGCGATACACCTTCACGTCGTCGATCCACGCCGACGGATTCATGAGCAGGCTGAACCACCGCTTCGCGGGATGCGCGAATCCGGCCGAGCGGTGGCTGCCGAGCGGCCGGCCGTCGAGCGGGACTCCGGCCGCTTGGCCCCGGCACGCCGGCGTCGCCACGTGGCGAGCGGCGCATGGAGGGGAGCCCGCGGATGGTGGTCCGCCGCCGCCGGGGTGGTGCGGCGGCCGGCGTTCGGGCTATCCTCCGCACGTCCCGGATGCGGCCGCGCGATGCCGGCTGGTTCTGGCCGAGGAGGTCCGTAGATGTCACTGCGAACGTTGCTGCACGGTGTGGTGGATGCCGTCAAGACGCGACGCAAGGCGTTCCTCACGAACCACCTGCGCGTCCACTACTCGCAGTTCGGCGAAGACATCGCGCTGCGCGAGATCTTCGGCCGGCGCCGCACCGGTTTCTACGTCGACGTCGGCTGTTACCATCCGCGGAAGCTCTCCAACACCCACGGCCTGCACCGCCGCGGCTGGCACGGCATCAACGTCGACATGGAGGCCGCCAAGATCCGGCTGTTCGAGCTGGCGCGGCCACGCGACTTCAACGTGGTGGCGGCCGTGTCGGACGTCCCCGGCACCGTGAAGATGTACCGCAGTCGGACGTTCGGACTCGAGACCACGATCGACGAGGCCGCGGCCCGCCGTGCCTTCGGCAGCCGGCCCGACGGCGCCGACTGCGAGACGGTGGAGGTGCCGGCGCGAACCCTGGCGGAGATCGTCGCGGCGAGCCCGTTCCACGCGGAGAAGATCGACCTGTTGTCGATCGACGCGGAGGGCCACGACTTCGCGGTGCTGCGGTCCCTCGACCTCGACGTGCGGCAACCCGACGTCATCATCGTCGAGGAGTCGGACCGCGACATCGACGCGATTCTCCGGGGCGAGATGTATGCCTACCTGCACGGCCGCGACTACCGCCTGCACGCGTGGTACGCTCCGTCGCTGATATTCCGTCGGTCTGCTCCGGCCTGACCGTCGCCCTGTCCGGCACGCCCCGCATGTCCGGCACGTCCGGCGCGCGCGGCGGGATGCCCGAGGAGCGGCCGGCGGCCTGTCGTGACACAGGGACCGTCCAGACTTCGTGGTGCTGAAGCATCGACCGGCATGATCGATCTGCTCGTCCATCTCTCCTGCTTCCTCACGCTCGTCTCCTTCTGGGTGCGGGACATCCTCTGGCTGCGGCTCTTCTCCATCGCGTCGAGCCTGGTCTGGATCGGCTACATGGCCAGCGGCGAGGGGCGGCTGATCGGCGCGTCGCTCTTCTGGAACATCGTCTTCATCACGATCAATTCGATCCGCATCGCGCAGCTGGTGCTCGAGAAGCGGGGCGTGCGGCTCTCCGAGGAGGAGGGCGATCTGCGGGACCACCTCTTTCCCCATCTCGAGCCCCACGAGTTCGCCCGCCTCCTCAAGGCCGGGCAGTGGCGCGACCTGGCGGAGGGCGAGATCCTCCTTCACGAGGGCGATCCGCCGGCCGACATCTACCTGCTCACGCGGGGTGAGCTGCTCGTGGAGAAGGGGCGGCTGGAGGTGGCGCGGTTCGGTCCGCCGCGGTTCGCGGGGGAACTGAGCTATCTGAGCGGCAGCCCCGCCAACGCCACCGTGACGGCGATCACACCCGTTCGCTGCCTCGTGTGGGGCAAGGACGCGCTCGCCGGCCTCTTCCGCACGCATCCGTCGCTGCAGTTCGCGCTGCACGCGGTGATGACGCTCGACGTCACGCACAAGCTGCAGGAGCGGGAGATATGATCCGCGGCCAGCACGGGAGCCAGCCCATCGACCTGCCGGCGATCGAGCAGGCCCGTCTCGTGCGCGAGGGCGCCGTGTCGAGCGCGGAGCTGGTGGCGCAGACGCTCGACCGCATCCACGCCCTCGATCCGGCCTACCAGGCATTCGTGTCGGTGTTCGACGCCGCGATCGCCACGGCCCGGCGCAAGGACCGCGAACGCCGGCGCGGCCGCGGCGACCTGCCGCCGTTCCACGGGGTGCCGATCGGCATCAAGGACCTCAACGTGGTCCGCTGGAAGGCGACGAGGTTCGGGTCGCGGGCCGTGCCCGCCCTGCCCCTGCCCGTCGAGGACTGGACGGTGGCGTCGCTGCGGCGCGCGGGGTTCGTCATCGTGGGCAAGCTCGCCACGAGCGAGTTCGGCACGATGCCGGTGACCGAGCCCGAGATCCATCCGCCCACGCGGAATCCCTGGGCGCTCGACCACACCGCCGGCGGATCGAGCGGCGGCTCGGCGGCCGCCGTCGCCGCCGGCATGCTCGCCGTGGCGCAGGGCTCCGACGGCGCCGGATCGATCCGCATCCCGGCGTCGTTTTGCCAGCTCTACGGACTCAAGCCGGCCCGCGGCCGGCTGCCCAACCAGTTCGGCCTGCCCGACCGCAAGCTGCTCTACACGTCGGGACCGATCACGCGGTGCGTCGCCGACGCCGCGGCCATGCTCGACGTCATGGCGGGCCTCGTCGACGGCCGGCCGCACTGGGCGCCGCCGCCGGCGCAGCCCTTTCGCGACCGTCCCGCCCGCTTCCCGCGGCAGCGGATCCGCTTCCTCGTCGACTCCCCGCTCGGGCCGACCGATCCGGAGATCGTCGCCGGACTCGAGCGGTCGCTCCGCGTGCTCGCCGACCTCGGGCACACCGTCGAGGAAGGATCGCTGCCGGAGGGCGGTCTCGACGATTTCCTCCCGCTCTGGCAGCACCAGGTGGCGCAGGTGCCGGTCTGGAGTTGGCGGCGGACGCAGCCGGTCACCCGGTGGCTGGGTGAGGCGGGCCGCAGGCTCAAGACCGCCGACGTGCATCGGCGGTTCGACGAGCTCAACGCGCGGTTCACGCCAGCCTTCGCCGCAGCCGACATGTGGGTGATGCCGTCGGTCGCGCTGCCACCGCCGCGGATCGGTGCGTTTCGCGACCTGCCGGGGGCCGAGGCGTTCGCGGCCGCGGCGCGGCTGGGCGCCTTCACGGCGATCAGCAACCTGACGGGCCTTCCCGCGGCGTCGCTGCCGATGGGCCGCACGGCTGCCGGTCTGCCGATGGGCCTGCAGATCGTCGGTGGACCGTTCGCGGAGCGGGACGTGCTCGCGCTGTCGTGGGAGCTCGAGGAGGCGATGCCCTGGGAGCGGATCGCGCCGCGACCGGGCTGAGGGGCCGCGGCGGCCGAGTGCGCGTTCTGTGCGCGGCATGGGCGCGCTGTGTGCACGGCATGATCGCGCGATGGGTCTACGGCCGTGGCGTGGCGGTGGCCGGCGCAAGGGTGCGGTCGAGCCAGGCGTAGGCCTGCTCGCGCTCGCGCTGCGGAAACTCATGGCCGGCGTCGGGCGTGGCCAGCACGAGCCGGTCGTCGGCAGCGAAGCGGGCGTAGATCGGCGCGACCTCGGCGAACGTGCGGCGGACGCCGGCGACGGCGAAGTTGCCGTCGTTGACCGGGGCGTTGGCGAAGAAGCCGCGGGGCGCGAGCGACGCGACGACCTCCGGAAAGTCGAACGGCACACGCTTCGGGTCGCCGCCGTAGGTGTCGCGGATCCTGGGCATGTAGGTGCGGCTGGTCCAGCCGGCGAGGTCGCCGCCGTAGTAGTCGGGAAACGGCGTGAAGCCGCAGCTCGTCACCACCGCCCTGAGCCGCTCGTCGAACGCCGCCGTGAAGATCGCGTTGTGGCCGCCGAGCGAGTGGCCGATCACGCCGATGCGTTCGGGGTCGACCAGGGGGAGCGAGGCGAGCAGATCGACGCCGCGGATGTTGTTCCAGACGGCCTTCATGCTGCCGCTGGCGTAGCCCGTCGAGGCGAGGTCCGCGTCCCAGCGATACTCGCCGAACCGCGGATAGTCGGGCACGAGGCAGACATAGCCGCGGGTCGCGAGCTCGCGGGCGTAGTGCAGGCCGGGAAGGCCGCCCAGTCCGGCAGGCTCGTCCTTGCCGACGGAATTCGTCTGATGCAGGCAGAGCATCGCCGCAGACTCCTTCGTGGGCCGTGCGGCGTCGGGCACGAGCAGCCATGCGGGCACGAGGTCGCCATCGTCGACCCGATAGCGGAGCTTGCGGCGGACATGGCCGTCGCCCCGCTCCTCCGCGAGCGTCTCGAACGCCGGCGGCGTTCGCCGCGCCGTGTCGGCGGGCCCGGGAAGCGGCCCCATCACCTGCTGCATCCGCCGCCGGATGTCGGGCCCGCGGGCCTTCCATGCGGCCGCGGAGTCGGCCTTCGGGATGCCAGCGCCGCCGAGGTCCCTGCCGAGGTTTTCGCGGATCGACTCCGCGACCTTTCCGCCCAGGAGGTCGTAGCCCTTCCCCGTGAAGTGGACGTCGTGGGGCGGCTGTACCTCCGCGAGGTGTGGCGTGATGAAGCTAAAGAGGTCGTCGACCGCGACGCCGTGTTGCTCCATCACCGCGGCCGCGGCGGAGTTCCGCTCGACGATCGAGGCGGCTGTCTGCCCGCTCTTGGCCACGTCGGGGATCGGCGTCGTCGTGGCCCACACCAGCCGTGCGTCGGTCTTCTGCATCCGCTCCACGAGCGTCTCGAGACGCTCGACGTAGTCGGCCACCGGCGTGTTGCGGTCGTGGATGCCGAAGTTGAAGTGGATCAGGTCCCAGCGGCCGTCGCCGAGCCAGACGTCGAGGTTCTTGATGCCGCTGGCGGTGGGGCCGCAGTTGGCCGGCGCGCGGTGCACGTTGGCCTTCCCGGCGAGCGCCTTGCGGGCCGCCTGCGTGTAGCCGCGGGAGACGGAGTCGCCGATGAGGAGCACCCGTGGCAGGGCCGGGTCGTCCGTGACGAAGTCCCAGGCGTTGCTGCGGCCCGCGACCTTGTCGGCCTTGTGGAGTGGGAGGTAGAAGCTGCCGAGCTGCTCCTGGAGGACCCGCTCCCAGGCCTGTTCCTCCGGCGGGAGCCCGGCGACGAGCGCCGCGTACTTCTCGTTGACCACGGCCTCTTGCGCCGCCTTCGTGGCGGCCGTCTCGGCGGCGTTGGTCGGCTCGGCCTGAGGCGCGGCTCCCGGCGCGGCTGGAGGTGCGGCCTTCATCGCGGCGGGGGCTGCCGGCCTGCCGGCATGCTTCACGATGAACTCCACGACCGGAGTGGGATCGTCGAGACCGTGGGGATGGTGGCCGCCGCCCGGCTTGCGGAAGACCTCGATCGTGCCGCCGAGCTTCCGGTAGCGGTCGATGACGATGTCGGCGTTGTCGGCCGGCGGCACCACGTCGTCGGCATCACCCACCACGTGCACCAGCGCGATCCCGGCCGCGGCGAGGGTCGGCAGCGTGTCGACCGGATTGCCGCGGTAGGCCAGCGCCGCGGCGTCGTCGGCGAAGCCGTAGGCCTCGAGGCACGCGGCCCAGTCCTTGGCGCTGCCCTTGCCCTTTCCCTTGCCGCCGGGCCAGCTCTTGAAGTCGCAGACGGCGCCGTCGCCGTAGATCACCGCCACCTTCTCCGGGTGCTCGGCGGCGTAGCGATGCGCGTAGAGGCCGCCCCGGCTCAGGCCGATGAGCGCGACCCGCGGGGCGAGACCGCGGCGGACGAGATCGTCGCGAAACGCATCGAGCTGCTTGACCGCCGCCGGGCTGCCGAACGTGTTGCCCACGTCGAGGAAGGCGTGGTGAAACCCTGCCGCCACCAGCTGCGGCGCGGCGCACCGCTGCACGAAGGCGTCGGGAAACATCATGCACCACGACCAGGGGTTGCCCGGCAGCGGTGCGGCGGGCACGACGACCCAGGCGTCGCGGCCGTCGAAACGAAACCGGTGGCGGACGTGGCCGTTCCAGCGGTCAATCGTCTGGTCGGGGAACGCGAGGTCGGCCCGCGCGGCGGGCGCAGCGACGGCTTGCTCGGCGGCGTGGGTTTGGAAGCTGGTGAGCAGCGCGAGGAGGAGCGATAGCGTCAAGGCACGATAGGCAGAGTCTTGCGGACTGGCCCGGCTCGGGGCCGGCATGAGTTGCGTCGCTGGCGGCCGCACGCCACGCTCCGCATCCTCACGCCGATCCCCTCGCCTC
The DNA here is from genome assembly GCA_044370415.1 of Pirellulales bacterium. Lineage (GTDB taxonomy): Bacteria > Planctomycetota > Planctomycetia > Pirellulales > UBA1268 > CAMCQY01. The sequence goes on along the minus strand of JBILVO010000069.1, from coordinate 10,082 downwards.
CCGTCTTCATGCGATGTGCGGCCATGTGACGCGCGGCGGGCACCATCAATGCGCAGGACGGTGGGTCGGCCTCGCTGTGGCACGGTGGGTCGGCCTCGCTGTGGCACGGTGGGTCGTCCTCGCTGTGGCACGGTGGGTCGTCCTCGCTGGGTGCTGGGGCGGGGCGTGGCTCGTCTGGTCACGCGCCGATGTCCTTCGGGGTGATGACGGTGCCGCGGTAGACCGCCTCCCGCATCATGAGGCAGGTGAGCACCGCCTGGCGGCCCTGCTCCGGGCCGGCGATCGCGGGAATCCGCTCGCGGACGCTCCGCAGGAAGGCCTGGAAGGCGAGCGTCGTGTTGTCGGGCCCCTTCTCCGGGCCCACCTTCCGCTCCGGCTTGCCGGTCGACTTGCGGTAGGTCACGACGCCGGTGTTGAAGTCGATGCCCCCGTGCTCGCCCACGAGCTGCGTGTATTCGCGGTCGAGGCCGGGCGGCGACACCCACGAGTGCACGATGTTGACGATCAGGCCGTTCTCGTACTCGAGCACGCCGCTGTAGTAGTCGTGGACGTCGCGGTCGGGCTGTTGGTCGGTGAAGAAGCCGCTGCGGCCCATCCCCATCGCCCGCTTCGGCTTCGACCGCGCGGCCCAGTTGAGCACGTCCCAGTTGTGGACTGCCTGCTCCAGCATCCAGTCGCCCGACCGCGCCCGCTTGCCGAACCAGTCGTAGAGCGGCCCCCAGGAGTTGGACCACATCACGCGGCCCTCGAGGAGCCGGCCCAGGTCGCCGCCGTGGACGAGTTCCATCGCCTCGAGGAACTTCGGATCGCTCCGCCGCTGGAAGCCGATCTGCACGATGCGGTCAGGGGCCGCCTTGGCCGCCGCCACGAGCGTGTCGCACTCCGCGAGCGTCAGGCACATCGGCTTCTCGGCGTAGAGGTCCTTCCCCGCCTTCAGCACGTCGAGGTAGCAGGGGAGATGGAGGTCGACAGGCAGGGCGCTGGTGACGGCCTGGATGTCGGCCCGCGACACGAGCTCCTTCCAGTCGGCCGTGCCGAAGGGCTGCGGCTGGCCCGCCTGCACCACCTTCTCCTGGGCCGCGGCCACGCGGTCGGGCTTCGAGTCGCAGACGGCGACGACCCGCACGCCCGGCTGGGCCAGCAGCACCTTGAGGTGCGTGCCGCCCCGGCTGCCCACGCCGATCAGGCCGACGTTCACGGGGCGGTCGTCGGCGGCCTGCGCCCGCCGCTGGCCGAGCAGCGGCAACGCGATCGCCTGGCCGGCGGCGATCCCGGTGGCGGCGAGCAGCCGGCGGCGGCTCGTGCCGGCTGGCTGGGAGCGGGAGGTCGGGGTCGTCGGGGTGTCGTCGCGCATGCGAAAGGCTCCAAAGGGTGGTGGGAGGAGGTGGTCAGTATCCCGCACCGGGCGTCGATCCCGCGACGGGTGTCGCGGCGACGTCGATGGCGGGGCGGCCCAGCCGCCGGTTGAGCTCGTCGAGCATCTCCCGGGTGCGGCTCGTGCCGCAGCGGCTGGCGCCGAGGTCGCGGAACCGCAGCAGGCCGTCGAGGTCGCGGATGCCGCCGGCCGCCTTCACCTGCACGTGCGGCGGCGCGTGCTTCCGCATGAGGGCCACGTCGGCCTCGGTGGCGCCGCCGCTGCCGTAGCCGGTCGACGTCTTCACCCAGTCGCAGCCGAGCTCGCCGGCGATCTCGCACAGCCGGATCTTCTGGGCATCGTCGAGGAAGCAGTTCTCGAAGATCACCTTCACCTTCCGGCCGGCGGCGTGGGCCGCGTCGGTGACGCCGCGGACGTCGGCCCGCACGTCCGCCCAGCGGCCGCTCCGCACCAGCGACACGTTGACCACCATGTCGAGCTCGACGCCGCCGTCGGCCAGGGCACGCTGCGCCTCCGCGACCTTCACCGCCGTGGCATGGCCGCCGTGCGGGAAGCCGATCGTGGTGCTCGGGCCCACCGTCGAGCCGGCCAGGAGCTCCGTGCAACGGGCCAACGCGTAGGGCATGATGCAGACGCTCGCCACGTCGTAGGCCAGCGCCAGCCGGCAGCCCGCCTCGAGCTCGTCCCACGTGAGCGTGGGGGCCAGGAGCGAGTGGTCGACCATCTTCGCGAGGTCTGCGTAGCGGAGCGTCACGCGAGGATGTCCCGGACCACGGAGCCGTACACGTCGGTGAGCCGGTAGTCGCGGCCGGCGTGGCGGTAGGTGAGCCGCTCGTGGTCGACCCCGAGCTGGTGGAGGATGGTGGCGTGCAGGTCGTGCATGTGCACCTTGCCCTCGATCGCATGGTGGCCGAAGTCGTCGGTCGCGCCGTGGGCGTGGCCGGCCTTGAAGCCGCCGCCGGCGAGCCACACGGTGAAGCCGCCGGGGTTGTGGTCGCGGCCGGTGCCGTTGTTCTCGGCATAGGGCGTGCGGCCGAACTCGCCGCCCCACCAGACGATCGTGTCGTCGAGCAGGCCGCGCTCCTTCAGGTCGTCGAGCAGCGCGGCGACGGGCCGGTCGACGGCGGCGGCGTGGTCGGCGTGCTTCGGCATGTCGCTGTGCTGGTCCCAGGCGGGGTTGCTGGAGCTCGTGTTGGCGTAGTTGACCTGCACGAACCGCACGCCGGCCTCGCTGAGCTGCCGGGCCATGAGGCACCTGCGGCCGAAGTCGTCGGTCGGCTTCGTGCCGATGCCGTAGCGGGCGAGCGTGGCCGGCGACTCGCGGGAGGTGTCGATCACGTCCGGCGCCGCCGCCTGCATCCGCCAGGCCAGTTCGTAGCTCTGCACCACGGCCTCCAGCTCCTGCTCCCCCGGCTGCTCGGCCAGCTGCGCGGCGTTGAGCGCCCGCTGCAGCTCGAACTGGCGGCGAGCCGCGGCGGGGTCGCGTCCGGGCGCGACGTTGCGGAACGCCAGCTCCGCCGCCGGCACGCCCGCGCGGCCGATCGCCGTGCCCTGGTGCACCGCGGGTAAAAAGCCGCTGCCGTGGTTGCGCGGGCCGCCGTTGGCCAGCGACGGCCCGATGCTCACGAAGCCTGGGAGGTTGTCGTTCTCGGTGCCCAGGCCGTAGAGCAGCCATGCGCCCATCGAGGGACGCAGAAAGTTGGCGGCACCGGTGTGCAGGAAGAGCGTGGCGGGGCCGTGCGCGACCCCTTCCGTCTGCATCGAGCGGATCACGCAGAGGTCGTCCATGTGGCGGGCGATCTCCGGCAGGAGGTCGGAGGCCCACAGGCCGCTCTGGCCCCGCTGCCGGAACTGCCACAGCGGCTTCATCACGCGGCGGTTGGCGCCGGTGCCCCCGCGGGCGATCGCGCGGTCGTCGGCGAAGTCGAGCATGCGGCCGTCGTCCTGCACGAGCCTTGGCTTCCAGTCGTAGCTGTCCACCTGGCTCACGCCGCCGGCCATGAAGAGAAAGATCACCCGCTTCGCCCGGGCCGGGTGGTGGAGGCCCGGGGCCGCGGCGGCGAGTCCACCGCGGGCCGTGAGCCCGGCGAGGGCGAGCGAGCCGAAGCCGCAGCCGGCGGTGGCGAGCAGCCGGCGGCGGGTGAGGTTCGGAAGCGGCATGGCTGTCTCCCCGCGGGCCTCTGGCGTCTGGCTCTCGAAGAGGAACGCCGCAGAGGAACGCACGTGCGATGAGTGAAGCAGGTCAGTCGAGGTAGCGAAAGTCGATGCATCCAAAGAGCGACTGGAAGATCATCGACCAGGCTTCGGTCCGGGCTTCGGCGGTGTCGCCGGCGGCGGCCAGCAGGGTGAGGCAGGCCTCCTGCTCGGCGGCCCGCGGCGGCCGCGCGAGCGTCGTGAGGCAGGCCTGGCGAAGCAGCGCGGCGTCGCGGGTCGAGCCCGCGATGGCGGCTGGGCCGGGGCCGTCGGCCGCCGACGCGAGCAGCCGTCGGGCGGCATGCTGCGACTGCTCCACAACGAACGGGTGGTTCATCAGGTAGAGCGCCTGGGTCGACACGGTCGTCGCGGGCCGCTGGCCCTGGCTCGAGTTGATGTCGGCGAAGTCGAACGCGGCGAACAGCTCGAGCCGGTTGTTGCGGAAGGCCGGCGTGTAGAGGCTGCGCCGCGTGTCGGTGAAGCGGTACTGGAACTCGACCGCGGAGGCCTCGCCGGCGTCGGGCGCCGCCGGGCCGGCGCCGGCGATGTTGGCCCCGCCGACGGCCGTGTCGAGATCGCCGCTCACCACGAGCATCGTGTCGCGCAGCTCCTCGGCGTCGAGGCGGCGGCGGTGCGCGTGCGAGAGGAGGCGGTTGTCGGGATCACGGGGCTCGACGGCGACCGCCATCTGCCACGTGCGCGACCGGACGAGCTCGCGGATCAGCGCCCGCACGTCCCACGATCGCTCCTGGAGGCGTTGCGCCAGGTGGTCGAGCAGCTCGGGGTGCGTGGGCGGCTCGCCCGTGGTGCCGAAGTTGTCGACCGAACGCACGAGCCCCTGGCCGAAGAGCCACGTCCAGATGCGGTTGGCCATCACGCGGGCCGCCAGCGGGTTGTCGGCGGAGACGAGCCACGCCGCCAGCTCCGCGCGGCCGCTGTGGTCGGGAGAAACCGCAAGCGGCTCGGTGGCGAGCACCGCGGGCACTCCCCGCGGCACGCGCGCCCCCTTCTTGTGGACCTCGCCGCGGATGCGGATCTCGGTGTCGCCGACCTGGTCCTCCTCGCGGACGGCCATGGCCACAGGTCGCGCGGCCGTGACGGTCTTGAGCTCCTTGATCCGGGCCTCGAGGCCGGCGATCTCCTGCCGCAGGCCGCGGGCGGCATCCTTGTCGTCGCTGCTGGGCTCGGCGGCGGCAGCCGTCACGGGCAGAAACTGGATGAGGTCGGCCGTGACGTAGCCCTGCGTCCCTTCGGTGGAGACGATCACGTAGCCGTCGCCGTCCTTCTCGAAGCCGTAGGTGCCCAACGACACGAAGCGGCCCTCGACGTCGGGCGGCTTCGTCTGGTCGACCTGCACGGTCACGTCCCCCATCGCGTGGAAGATGTGCACCGGCACCGCGGCCGAGCGGTCGGGGGCGGCGACGTAGGCGAATCGCACCTCGTAGCGGCCCGACGCCGGCAGGCGGGGCGTGAACGTGATCGTCTTCTCGCCCTTGCCCGACCGCTCGTCGTGCAGGTAGCCGGTGCCGAAGTAGTGCGGCGAGTGCGTGGAGTGCTTCCAGGTGCCGTTCACCTGCGCCTGCGTGTCGTCGATGGCGATGCCGCCGACGTCGGAGAGCGGGATCGGCTGGTTGGCCCGGGCCGCCAGGCCCGACGCGGTGTCCTTGAGCTTGGCCAGCTCGTTCTTCGCTGCCTTGAGCCGTGCCTGTCCGCGGGTCAGCTCGGTCTCGGCATCGGCGAACCGCTGCTCGTCGTCGGCATCGAGCGGCAGCTGGGCCGTGACCCAGCCCACGACGTTGTCGGTGTAGTTCGAGAGCGTGCGGGTCGAGGCAAAGATGCCGGCGAGTGCGTAGTAGTCCCGCTGCGACAGTGGATCGAACTTGTGGTCGTGGCAGCGGGCGCAGCCGAGCGTCTGCCCGAGGAACGCCCGACCGATCGTGTCGAGCTGCTCGTCGATCACGTCGAACCGCAGCCGCTGCTTGTCCTGCTCTTCGTAGATCGTCGGCCCGAGCGCGAGAAACCCGGTGGCCACCAGCTGTCGCGTGCGGTCCTCGCGGGACGCGGCTGGCAGCAGGTCGCCCGCGACGTGCTCACTGATCAGCCGGTCGAGCGGCCGGTTCTCCCGGAACGCGTCGATGACCGCGTCGCGGAACCGCCACGCATCGGGGAACAGCAGCGTACGGCCGCCGCCGCTCGACTCGGCGAACCGGACGATGTCGAGCCAGTGGCCGGCCCACCGCTCGGCGAAGGCAGTGGAGGAGAGCAGTTCCTCGGTCAGCACCTCGATCGCGGCGGCGCGATCCCGGCCGCACTCCGCCACGAACCGCTCCAGCTGCACGACGGTGGGCGGCAGCCCGGTGAGCGCGTAGGAGAGCCGCCGCGCCAGCGCGGCCGGGTCGGCGTCGGCCGCGGGATCGATCCCGGCCGACTCGAGGCCGGCGAGCACGAACCGGTCGACGTCGGTCCGCGGCCAGGCGGCATTCTTCACCGCGGGCACGGCCGCATCCGCGAGCGGCGCGTAGGACCAGAACCGCCTGCCCTCCTCCAGGCTCATCGCCGTGGACTGCCTCGCGGCCGCCGCGATCGCCTCCCGGGGGTCGAACGCGCCGCGGCGGATCCACTCCGCCAGCGTCGCCTGATCGGCGGCAGGCAGCCGGCTCTTCGGCGGCATCTGCAGGTCGGGGTCGGCCCAGCTCACGGCGCGGACGAGCAGGCTCTCGTCGGGCTTGCCCGGCACGATGGCGGGACCGGAGTCTCCGCCCCGCTCCCAGCCGGCACGGGAGTCGAGCAAGAGGCCGCCGTTCGACTCGGTGTCGGCGGCATGGCACTCGAGGCAGTGCGTGGCGAGCAGCGGCCGCACCCGCTTCTCGAAGAACTCGAGGTCGGCTGGATCGGCCGCGCACAGGCGGCGGCCGGCTGCGATGGGCAGGACCGACGCGAGGCTCAGGACGGCCGTGACGATCGCGGTTTTCATGCCGCACTTCCCATGGTGGCGCCCGCGGAGGCGGAGGCTTCGGACCGGGGGAGCTTCAAGTCTACGACGCTGGGACACGGACCGGAATTCCCGGGGTTTTCGGCGTCTCTTGCGGCCGTGCCTGCATGTCTGGCGGCCCTGCTCCGGCTCGTGTTTGGGCGTCTGTTCACCGGCTCCTGTTCGCCAGCTCATGCACGGGTCTTGGGCGTGCGTGAATCCACTGCGAGAGACGACAGAGACCGGTGTCGAGACTGGTGTATTGCCCACAGCGGAAAGCCGCTAGACTCTCCGCAGTTTGCTCATTTCGCCACTCCAGCCCGGGGGCTCCCGATGATTCGCGTGACAGGCCTCGTCGGTCGTTCGGTACTCGTTTTCGCGGTGCTCGGCTCCAGTGCGATGGCGTGCCGGGCGGAAGACTCGGCTTTCGAGCGGCTGGCGCGAGATGCCGCGGTCGCGACCGGCACCGCGAAGCCCGCCGGCCCGGCCGCGCTCGATGCGGCTGCGGCGAACCTACGGACGGCGCTGCGGCCCCTTGATCAGCTGCTCTCCCGCAGCCCCAGCGGCGCAGACTGGCGGAAATACCTCGATTGGCCGCGGCTGGAGCAGCAGGCCAGCGGCGGCGGCGCCGCCGACGCCACCGCGCTCGCCGACCTCCGTGACCGCCTCTCCGCCGACGAGAACGGCCTCGAAATGCCGCAGTTCGCGGCGGTGCGCACCGCGGTGACGCGGTATGAGGAGCTGGCCGCAGCCGGCACTCCCGCCGGCGCCCGTAGGCTCGATCGTCGGCTCGACGACATCGCATCGGCGCTGCTCTCCGCATCGGCGTCGGGCCGCGTCGCGCCGCTCGCTCCGGTGCCCGAGCGGCTCGACCAGCTCGTCGCCTCCGGTCAGGCGGCCGGCCTCGTCGCCGGCATCCGCGGCGCCCTCGCCCGCCCCAACATCGAGCTGGAGGTGCGCGAGGAGCTGCTCGCCTCCGCCGTGAATCGCCCCGTTGACCAGGTGGCGCCGATCCGCGACGTCGTGCTCGGCACGCGGATCTTCGGCACCGGCCGGACCACCGGCACCGTGCGGCTCGACTTCGTGCCCTCGCCGAACCGTGCCGTGCTCGCGCTCGTGTTCGACGCCTGCAACGTGTCTGACACCCACGGCTCGCAGGGGCCGGTCACCGTCTGCAGCCGGGGCTACACGGCGCTCTCCGCCCGCCGACAGATCACGATCGACGGCGACGTCGTGCAGGCCGACCCGGTGGCCGTGTCGGTCTCGACTGATTCGCACACCACCGGCATCGGCATCAGCGCCCCGATCGGCAAGCGGATGATCCGCAAGGTCGCCAGCCGCCGCATCGCCGAGACCCGGCCGCAGGCCGAGGCGATCGCGGAGGGCAAGGCCCGCGACCGGCTGGGCCGCGAGTTCACGCAGCAGACCGAGCCGGCCGTGCACCAGATCCGCGGTCAGCTGCGCGACAAGCTCCGCGGCCCGCTCGAGGCGCAGGGCCTCTTCCCCGAGTCGTTCCACATGCACACCACCGACAACACCCTGCGGGTGGTCGCCCGCAAGGCGCTCGCCGGCCAGCTCGCCGCCGGCACGTCATCCCCCGCCGCCGACTCCGGGAACGTCCTCACGGCCCGCATCCATCAGTCGGCGATCAACAACATCCTCGAGCAGAAGTTCGGCGGCCGCACGGTCACCCAGGCCGACGCCGAGAAGCTCGCCAAGGCGCGGAACGTCAAGATGCCGCAGACGCTGCAGGAGAACGCGGAGGGCGACGACGACGAACAGAAGCCCTGGGCGATCACGTTCGCGAAGTACCGGCCGATCTCGGTCGCTGTTGACGACGGCCGCGTGAAGCTGCTGGTGCGGGGCGACAAGTTCGTTTCCGGAGACCGTGACTTTCCGGCGATGGACATCACCGCGACCTACGCGGCCGAGCGGACGCCGTCGGGCTGGCGATTGGTTCGCGAGGGAATCATCGACATCGAGCCGGCCGGCACGGAGCCGGGGGCGAAGAAGGAACTGAATCTCGCGCAGCGGACCGCCCGGCGCCGCCTGAACCGGCGGCTCGACGCGGTGCTCGAGAAGGAGATCGAGATTCCAGATCTCGAGCTGCAGGGTGAGCTCGCGGCGGCCGGACCGCTGCCGATGAACCAGCTCGTCGCCCGCAAGGACGGCTGGCTCGTGGCCGGCTGGCGGCGGAAGGATCGGGTGATTCACGTCGCCCCGTCGTCGCACGTGCCGCCCGAGGCGTTCTCGGGTGGCGGCCCCATCGGGTCGCTCGTCAGCCGCTAGGGCGCGTCTGAGCGATCTTGCCGGCCACCGCGCTGCCGGGCCTCAGCGATTGCGGGGCCTCAGCGCTTGCCGGCCTCGAGCTGCCGCAGGTAGGTGCGGAACGTGTCGGCGTCGGCGCCGCCGTGCTCGACCGCCTTCCTCTGGGTGGCGATCGCCTCGTCGAGACGGCCCCGTACCGCCAGCACGTGGGCGAGCGTGTCGAGGGCGTTGCCATTCGTGGGCTCTCGCGCCACGCTCTGTGCCGCCGCCCGCTGGGCCGCGTCGAGGATGGGCTCGGGCAGGCGGCCATAGATGGACTGGAGCACCACCGTCCAGGCGAGCTCGTTGAGTGCGGCTGGGGTCGTTTCGGCGTCCGTCGCAAACGCGTCGAGAACGGCGACAGCCTCGTCGGCAGAGCCTGCGCCGAAAAGACGCAGCGCCTTGTCGACCGCGCGTATCGGCGCCTGTCGCCGTGCCAACTCCGTCCCGAAGGCCTGGCGGTCCCAGCTGCCGTCGACGATCTTCGTCAGCGGCTCTTCGATCTCGAGCGGGTGGCCGACCCACTCGACCAGACCGGACCGCCCCACGATGAAGGCCGTCGGCAGCTCGGTCTCCATGAAGGGAGCCATGAAGGACTCGTACACCGACCCGTCCGGATCGGCCACGATGCAGTAGGTGCCCGCCTGTGTCGCGAGTTCGCGCACGTCCGGATCGTCGTCGGCAAGGAAGCCGCGGAGGTCTTCCGGCGGGTCGACGCCGACGGCGAGGATGGCGACGTCACGGCCGAGCTTTTTCTGCAGGCTGGCGAGGAGCGGGATCGCCTCGCGGCTGTGCGGGCACCACGTGGCCCAGAACTCGATCACATAGATGGTGCCGGGCTGGAGTCGCTTGAGCGGCTGCAGCTGCCGCTGGGTGCCGGGATGGACCCAGTCGGCGACGTCGATGTCCGGGGCCTGGTCTCCGATCCGGAGTGTTTTCGGGAGGGTGATCGTCGCGGGATCGATCGCTGATGCGGGGCGGCTGCAGGCCTGCAGGAGGAGCGACACGCAGGCGAGGATGAGGAACGGTTTCATGGCTTCGGCAGACAGCGGTGGCGAGGACAATCGCCCGCGAGGGCGCTTCCCCACCGAGTCTAGTTTCCCGGAAAACGCCGTGCAGAAGCCCGCTCCGGGCCGCGAATCGGCGGCCAGACGGCCCGTTGCCGCGCTGGCTGGTGGCCGATCGGAGAGCCGCGGGATCCGGCGGTGTGCGCCGGTCCGGCGTCGCGCCCCGCCG
>JBILVO010000177.1:0-7059 GCA_044370415.1 Pirellulales bacterium | reverse complement strand
GGGGGGGGGGGGGGGGGGGGTGGGGGGGGGGGGGCGCGGGGGGGGGGGGGGGGGGGGGGGCGGGGGGGGGGGGGGGGGGGGGGGGGGCGGGCCGCCCCCCCACGCCGCATGGCCGGTGGCGGCCTACTTCGCCGGGCCGTCGGCCAACGCGTGCCCGAAGACCGACCAAACAACGCCGTCGTTGATGATCGACAGCGTCATGCGGCCGTCGGCCGTCACGATCACGCTGATGACGCGGCCGTTCTCCACGCCGGAGAAGATGTGGTGCCCGTCCGTCTGGCGTACCGATTCCAGCTTCGTCACTTCGCCACGCCGCGATTCGGGGGCGAGCAGTGTCAGCTCCTTCTTGTCGGCATCGAGTCGAAAGAAGGTTGGGCGTTCGCGGTCGCCGAGATCGGGCGGCCCCACGGTGCCGTCCTCGTCGACCGCGACCGCCGACGCGACGGAGCAGAGCCACGTCTGGCAGGCCTGCGCACCGTCGCACACCGTCACCATCGTGGTCAGCGCCACGAACGCGATCGCCGTCATCCGCATGACATTGAACCTGATGACCATAAACCTGTCTCCTCTGGAGGGAATCGATGTGGGTGATGTCATTCGCACGAGTTGTCTTCGAGTGCCGAAGCGGCGTGCCGCGGGCCAGCGCCGCTCTGCCATCCTCAGCGGATGGTGTAGCCCTTCGCCTCCATGGCCACCATGAAGTTGCGGTTCCAGGTGGCGAACTGCTGCTGGTAGGTGGCCACCGCCGCATCGGTGGCGCCCCCGGCGGTCTTCACGGCGCGCCGGGAGCGAACGCCGCCCGTCAGGCCCAGCGAGGTGGCGCCGATGGCTGCACCCTTGCCGGCATCGCCGGCGATCGCGCCGATGGCCGCGCCCGCGAGGGCCCCGCCGGCACCGCCTTTGATCGCACCGCCGCGAGCTGCGTTGGCAGCAGTCGCGGAGGCCTGGGTCTGCTGATCCAGGGCGGCCTTCGCCTGATAGGGATCCCAGCCGGTCTGCCGCGTGGCCCAGTCGTAGGCGGCCGACTCGTCCGCCTTCTGCTGATCCGGACTCTGCCCCTTGGCCGGGAAAATCGCGAGGTTGCCGGGGTTGGTGCTCAGCGCGGGCGGGCCGGCGTGTGCCGCGAACGTCGTCATGGCGACCACCACGCACGCCGTCGCGATCACTCCCATGCGCGTCACTCGTCCGGAATCTCTCGTCGTTGCCGTCATGCGATGTCTCCTGGAATGGATCGTGCCACGTACGAAGCGGTTGATAGCACCGTCGAGCGGCGCGTGGGAATACGAATTGGCCAACGTGCATCGACCGCACGACGGCCGACGAGGTATGCAAAAGGCGCCAGAAGCGATTGGCCTCAGAATGACGCGGCGCCGTCGCGTCGATCGAGCACCGCACGCTGCGCGATGCCGTATGATTCGCCCACCATCCGTGCGTTCTCCGACAAAGCACGCCACCATGTGCGGGCAGGAGCATCCAGACGTCCTGGGCTATCGTGATGCCCATCATGCCGCAGCGATCCGGACACGCGCGGCAGCGTTTCGGAGGTGCTCCTGCGTTGCGGCGCCGGCTGGATTGCCCCGAGTGTCGTGACAGACGTATCCTCATGGGCACTTGATGAGCACTTGCCCCGGCCCTCACGAGACTGCGCTGCCATGCTCACCTTCGACAACTTCGACGCCTGGGGAGACGCCGTCAGCGGTGCGCACCTCAGGCTGGTATGCGACGTCGTCGAGACGCCCGCGTGGACGCTGGGCATCCTCGACCTCGGTGGGGTCATCCTCCAAATGGCATCGGAGGGTGGCGGCAACCTCTGCTACGGCGGCAACACGCACTCGGGCCCGACCCTCTTCGTGCCGCTGTCGCACGCCCGCGAGCACGTCGCCAACGGCGTGCCGCTCGACGACGATTCGCTGCTGTTCATCCCATGCGGGGCCGACTTCAGCATCCGCGTCCGCCGCCGGGCCCACGAATGGTGCTCCATCGCGCTGCCCGAGAGCCGCCACGGCATGGCCGGCGCCGCGAGCGCACGGGTGGTTTGCCGGCCCGGAGTTGTCCGCGGGCTCGGCCGGCTGGCGCGGGAGATCGCCGCGAGCCTGCTCGATCGCCCGGCGGGGACCGCCGCCCACCGGGCCGCGGGCCGCGAACTCGCTGCGGCCGCGGAGGCCTGCCTGGACGGCATGCCAGCGCCGGCACCCCGGCCGGCGATCGGCCGCCCTCGGCTCGATCGGACGGCGATCGTCCGGCGGGCCATGGATGTGATCGATGCGTCACCGTCGCTGCCGACCGCGTCGGGAATCGCTCAGCGGATCGGGGTCAACGATCGCACGCTCCTGCGGACGTTCCAGGAAACGTTCGGCGTGCCGCCGAAGAAGTACCTCATGCTGCGGGAGCTGCATGCGGTGCGTCGCGTGCTCTCATCGGGTGCTGCCGGACACGCGACCGTGGCCGAAGTGCTCGTGGGCCACGGCATCTGGGAGTTCGGCCGCTTCGCCGGTCGCTACCGCGCTCACTTCGGCGAGCTGCCGTCGCAGACGCTGCTGCGGGCCCGGGCCTGATCGTCTGGGCCTTGTCAGGGCATCGTTCGAGCGTCGATCTGTACCGGCGCGCAGGCTGGCGTGCAGACGGAGTGCGTCAGCGGCCCGCGCCCCGCTGCGCGGTGACGGCCTCCATCACCCGCTCCAGGTTGAAGCTGCCGGGCTTCTGCCGCGGGGGAAACTCCCTGAAGCTCTGCAGCCACTGGCCCACGTGGGCGGCCGCCGGCGCGATGGCGAACATGTGCTCGAGGTACCAGCGTTGGTAGTCCATGCCGATGTCCTGCGCGAGCTCGAACGGGTCCATCCGCAGGTTGACGAGCGTCGGAGCCCGCAGCTCCACGAAGGGCTGCTGCCAGACGTGCATGCCGTGGGCCCGCTGCTCGAGAAAGGTCACCTTCCAGTTCTCGTAGCGGAGCGCCGCCACGCTGCCATCGTCGGTCCAGTAGATGAAGTCCTTCCTCGGCCAGGGGGCCTCGCCGCGGAGTGCCGGGCCGAGGTCGTGGCCGTCGAGGTGCACCTTGTAGGTGCGGTCGCCGATGCGGCGGCCCTTCATGAGCTCGTCCTTGGCGGTCGTGTCGCCGGCCGCCGCGCAGAGCGTCGTGAGCATGTCCTCGTGGGCGCCGATTTCGTTGATCACAGTGCCCGGCTTGATCACGCCGGGCCAGCGAAGCGCGCAGGGAACGCGGTAACCCCCCTCCCACTGCGTGTTCTTCTCGCCGCGGAACATCGTCGTCCCGCCGTCGGGCCAGGTGAAGGCCTCGGCACCGTTGTCGGTGGAGTACATCACGATCGTGTCGTCGGCCAGCCCCAGCTCGTCGAGCTTCGCCAGCACCTCGCCCACCTGCCGGTCGTGCTCCACCATGCCGTCGGCGTAGATGCCGAGCCCGGTCTTGCCAGCCACGCCTGCTTTCAGGTGCGTGAAGATGTGCATCTTCGTGGAGTTCCACCAGATGAAGAAGGGCTTGCCCGACTGCTTCGACTGCTCCATGAAAGCGAAAGTCTTCGCGGTGACCTCCTCGTCGATCGTCTCCATCCGCTTGCGGGTCAGTGGACCGGTGTCGGTGATCCTGCCGTCGGCGAACGAGTGGATCACACCGCGCGGGCCGAATTGCTTCTTGAACTCGGGGGTCTTCGGGTAGTCGGGGTGCTCCGGCTCCTCTTCGGCGTTGAGGTGGTAGAGGTTGCCGAAGAACTCGTCGAAGCCGTGGCTCGTGGGCAGCATGTCGTCGCGATCGCCGAGGTGGTTCTTGCCGAACTGCCCGGTCGCGTACCCGCGGGCCCGCAGGAGCGTGGCGATCGTCGGATCCTCCTTCTTCATCCCCTCCGGCGCCCCGGGGAGGCCTACCTTCGTGAGGCCGGTGCGGATGGGCGATTGGCCGGTGATGAAGGCGGCACGGCCTGCGGTGCAGCTCTGCTGCCCGTACCAGTCGGTGAACAGCGCGCCTTCGCGGGCGATGCGGTCAATGTTGGGTGTCTTGTAGCCCATCATGCCGAGGTTGTAGGCACCGACGTTGAACTGCCCGATGTCGTCGCCCCAGATCACGAGGATATTGGGCCGACGCCTCGGCTCGGCCCCGGATGCGTGCAGGCCCGAGGCGACGGCGACGAGCGTGATGAGGACTGCGGTCGAGCAGCGGCGCAGACAGACGACAGAATGGAGGGCCATGGACACGCGAGACTCCGGTGGAGGAAAGCGGGGCGGGAACAAGTGGTCCGTCAGATGGAATAGGGCAGGCCGACGGAACCCACAATGGAGTCCCCGACAGAACCAGGCGGACTCGCTTCCGGTCCCGCCCATTTCCACGCTTCATGTGCAGCGATCCGTAGCGATCCGTGCGGTCGAGGCGGCCGGGATGGGGCCTGCCGTGGCGATCTGCACCGGCGCCCTCGAAGATCTCGGTCCGGCCGTGCCGACGACCGCCTGCGCGGTCTGAAGCCTTGAGCACGCTCTTCTGAAGCCGCGGACGTGAAACCGCGGCCGCGAGGCACGTGGTTTCCGCGGTCGCGGTGAGCCGGCGGATCGCGTGGTAACATGGTCGTCGCGCGGGGCCGGCTGGTTGCAGCGGGGTGAGCGATGGCCAAGCGAGTGGAGACGAAGCGATGCCCCTGTACGAATATTCCTGCGAGAAGTGCGGTCGGAAAATCGAACTGCTCGTTCGCGGCAGCGAGACTCCGGAGTGCCCGCACTGCCACAGCATCAGGCTCACGAAGCTCCTGAGCGTCGTGAGCGGCCATGTGTCGGGCGGCGGCGGGGATGCCGGCGCGGGCGAGGGCTGCGGTCGGCCGCAGTGCGGCATGGGCGGCTGTGCGGGACTCGGCTGATCGAATCCCGTCCTACGGGCGAACGGATCGGGCCGGGCGCGGATCTGACCAAGATCCGGACCAAGATCCGGACTAAGGGTCGGGCTAAGAGCCGGACCAAGGATGGCCGTCCGGCCCGGAAGAATACCCGTGCACGGTTCCGAAGAAGCCGCAGCTCCGGAGGGCCGGACGAGGGGCCCTCGGGAGCATCACAGGAAAAGGAGCGCGCGATGAATGGTCCGGCGAAGAATCGTCTGCACGACTACGAAGCGGGGTGGCTCTCGCTGCTGGTGGCCATGGGCGTGGCGACGAGGGAGGAGGCTCACGAGGCGATGTGTCGAGTAGCCCAAGCGGCGATCGACGAGGTCGAGGAGAAGCGGCAGCGGCGGCGGGAACGCAGGCGCCGTCGTCGTGAGTGAAGAGTCGCGCAATATCCCGCTGCAGGGGCCCGCTGAATTGTCTCTCCGAAGAGCCTCTCTGCAGGGACGTGCGTGACGGGAGTGGACGTGCGGGAATCGCTGGAATCCTTGCTGCCGCGTGGCGGTCGCCGTAAGATACTGCGAGGAATCGCCGTGGTTTTACGGCGTTTATTTCCGTGGATGCGTTGCGTTCGTGGCACGCCCTCGTAGCTCAGTGGATAGAGCGACGGTTTCCTAAACCGTAGGTCGCAGGTTCGATCCCTGCCGGGGGTACTGAGTTTCCGCAGCAGCCTGTGCCGAGCATTGTATTGATGCGGCGAACGTGCCCGAACGTGTTCGCTTGTGCGAGATGCTCGCAGTTCCACGTTAGCAGAAAATCGTGCCGGTGATACGACGCAACGGCAAGGTCCATTGCATCGCCAGCGGGGCGTCTGGGCATCAGTCGGCGGGCGATGGAGGCGTCAACGAGAGAGCGGTTATGTCGCAGAACCCCGTGCCACGAGCTCACAGTGCGCTGCTGTCGCCAGCCGATCGAGGGCGTCGGACGGCAACTGGCCTCCGGCCATAAAATCAACCAGGTCCTGAAACGGGATGCCCGTCGCCAGAGAGACCTGTTCGTAGGGCTGCCTCATCGCAGTCACGGCCCGCCGTAGCCGTCCGCTTACCGTGCCCTCCGCTGCCGCCGCGTCACGAGCCTTTGCGCGCTCGAGCAGCCACGGAAGCTCAGCCTGGATCGCAGCCTCGATATCGGCGTCGCTGGTGGGCTTCTGCGGCGTCATTCGGGAACCTCGTAAGCGGTGATGGGTTGTATGGTGGCCTGATCGATCCAGCGATACACGACGATAACAAAGCGACCGTCGGCCAGATGCCCAAAGGCGACCGGCAAGCCGGTGGAGCGGCTGGTGTCCTGTCCCTCCGGCGTGGCGATGATCGCCTCGATGTCGTCGGCCGATAGGTCCCTTTCCGCCAGTTTCTTCACCACAGAATCGACCCAGATGAAATCGAAAAACGCCATCGGATCGACTCTATCAATCAAATCATACGCGGCTGCCGAAGCACGCTCGAAACGCCCGCATCCATCGCAATCAGTGTACGGGCGTACCGTATTCCGTCAATCCCGTCAGGACCAAGGATGACCCCTCGGTCTGGTAGTCTCTTCCGCCATGACCTCCGCGACAGCCGCGCCGAGCCCTCGGCTCAACGCTGCGTTCTACGACGACTCGGTCGACGCGTTCCTCCGCGCTTCCGACGAGGAGGTCTACGCGCCGCTTGCGAGCCCGCATGGCTACACGCTCGCCCCCGAGCAGCTCTCCGCATGGCGGCTGCAGCTGCCCGTGCTCCGCACCGCCTTGGAGACCGTGGAAACCGCCACGCCCACCCCCTGGATCCACCTTGAGTTCGACATCCCGAGGCTCGGCCGGCGGGTGGATGCCGTGCTCGTCACGTCCACGGCCGTGATCCCCATCGAGTTCAAGGTGGGGGCGAAGAAGTTTCAGCAGCTCGACTACGAGCA
Source organism: Pirellulales bacterium (assembly GCA_044370415.1). Classification (GTDB taxonomy): domain Bacteria; phylum Planctomycetota; class Planctomycetia; order Pirellulales; family UBA1268; genus CAMCQY01. Next base: position 292 of record JBILVO010000177.1, on the reverse strand, counting down.
GGCCTGGGACTACGGCCTCGACCTCAAGAATTTCCACGCCCCGAGCCACGCCGCGGCGATCTTCCCGATCCTCTGTGCCACCGACGCCCGGAAGAGCGACCGCCGCTGGAAGCCGCCCCACGCCGACGGCGTCCGCCCGCCGTTTTGCTGCAATGCCGCCGGCCTCGGCACCGCGATCGCCCTGGCCTTGGATGAGGCGAGCAGCGCCCCCGCCCCCATCACCCCATCCACCTGGGGCACTGGCTCCTATTCCCCCACGCCCACGATCATCGAGGCGGCCCGGTCGCTCTAC
>JBILVO010000151.1:0-8837 GCA_044370415.1 Pirellulales bacterium | reverse complement strand
GCTGCCTTCCGCAGGGCGGCCGCAGCCTCGGGCGCGGCGATCTGCTGGAGCGCGAACCGCGCCATGTGGGAGTGATCCCTGTCGGGAAGGAGCGCCGCCAGCGCCGGCACCGACGCCGCCGTGCCGATGGCCGCCAGCTTCCGGCAGGCATATTCCTTCACGGCCAGCGCGCAGCCCCCGCCGAGCAGGGCGGAGAGCCGCTTCTCCAGATCGGCACGCAGGGTCGCATCGCCGTGGGCGGCGATCACGGCGGCATCGATCTCCTGGAGGGCGGTCGCGTCGCCGCCCCAGTCGAACGCCTGCAGGGATGCGAAAGGCTTGTCGAGGCTGGCAGGATCGTGGGCCATGGATCTGCTCGCGTGGTGCTCGGGGGTCGGAACTGGAACGGGGGTCGGGAGCCGCACCGGCCGGGGAGGTCGGGGCGGCAGCGTCAGAGAATCCACGGCTCCCGGCGGGCGCGGTCGAGGAGCCTGTTGGCCTCCTCGTCGCCGGTGAACCGCTGGGCGGCGGCGTCCCAGGCGAGGGATCGCTGCAGCCGGTACGCGATGCCGATCATGTGGGGCGCCGTCATCGTGTTGACGGCCAGTTCGATGTCGCGGAACGGACGCTCGCGGGTCTTCACGCACTCGATGAAGTCGCCGTAGATGCCACCCTGACCCTTGTACGCCGGCACCGGCTTGGGCACTCGCGGCTGGCCGTCGCCGACGATCTGGATCGCACTGCCGTGCGCGAGCGCCGGGGCGGCGGGACGCAGCTGTTGCGGCCTGTTGTGGTGGAGGTCGACGCCGTTGGGATAGGTGACGGTGACGTACGCCGCCTGCTTCCCGTCCGCCGACGTGGCGTGGTACGTCACCTTCGCCGGCTGCAGCTCGCGCAGGTCGGTCGCGAAGATCGCCCCGCCGAAGTGATGGGCTCCCCAGTCGGTGAGGCTGCCTCCGGAGTAGTCGAGATAGGACCGCCAGCTGTTGCCGCCGGTGCCGTAGTTGCCGTCGCAGCGGCCGGGGTTGTAGGGCTCCCAGGGTGCCGGCCCGAGCCACAGCTCCCAGTCGATGTCCGGCGGCGTCGGCAGGGCCGGCAGGTAGCAGGGCATCGACGGCCCGCCCACGCTGATGTCGACCGACCTGATCGCGCCGATCTCTCCGGCCCAGCAGGGGTGCACGATTCCGGTGTAGTCGTCGAGCACGCGCTGGCTTCCGCCCGACACGACGCGGCCGTACCGCCGGGCGGCGTCCACCATCAGCGGCCCTTCACGGAGCGTCAGCGTCTCCGGCTTCTGCAGGTAGACGTCCTTGCCTCCGCGGCAGGCGGCGATCGTCATGATCGCGTGCCAGTGGTCGGGCGTGGCGATGTGGACGGCGTCGATGTCGGCGCGGCCGAGCAGTTCACGGAAGTCGACGTAGGCCGCGCAGTCGGCGTTGCCGTACTTGCCGTCGACGCGGCCCTTCGCGTCCTCTCGCCACTTCTGCCGCACGTCACAGACTGCGACGTACTGGACGTCGGACCTGTTGAGGAAGGCAGCCTGGTCGCCCGAGCCCATGTTGCCGATGCCGATGCCGCCCATCACGATGCGGTCGCTGGCCGGAGGCGTCGAGGCGTTGCCGAGCGCCGTGGAGGTGATGACGTACGGGGCGACGGCGGCGGCACCCGCCGATGCCAGAAACCCACGCCGTGATGCCCGAAGCGTGCCGGACGCGGGCCGTGTGCCGGCCGGCCCGGCAACGGGTGAGCGGTCGGTGGTTGAAAGCCCGTCGTCGCCCTGGCTGCCGTGGACCATGCGTGTGAACCTCCGCGCGACTCGTGCCTGCTATGGCCCGGCGGCGCCTGATCGCGCGGTCGCGACCGCCGCCAGCCCGTCGGGAAACCCAGCCCGTGAAAAACAGGATAAGTCACACGGTGCCCGGGGCAACAGGCCGACTGGCCGACCTGTTCCGCGGGCGTGAAGGGCGCAGCGCCGGCGCGAACGGTCCTTCATGCGGCCGCGGCACGGCTTTCCGGGGGCCGATGCAGCCTGCACGGCGGCACGCACCGGGCCCACGCGCCTCACAGGCGCGACACGCCGGGTGGCCGGACCCGCGCAGATGCCGTCCGTTCCGAGCCAATCCGTTTGGCATGCCGTATGCACTTCCATTCCGTCGGAGGCCGGCCTGGTGGTCGGCTGGCGGAGCCATTGAAACGTTCGCCGCACGGCCTGGCGGGCCGCGGAGCGGTCGCACTCACCGAGGAGACGAGCCATGAAGAAGATCGAAGCCATCATCCGGCACTTCAAGCTGGAGGAAGTCAAGGACGCGCTCAACGCGCATGGCGTGAAGGGGATGACCGTGACCGAGGTCCGCGGTTTCGGCCGGCAGAAGGGGCACACCGAGACCTATCGCGGCGCCGAGTATTCGGTCGACTTCCTGCCGAAGGTGAAGATCGAGGTCGTGGTGGGCGACGACGAGGCGCCCGCCGTCATCAGCAAGATCATGACGACGGCGCGGACCGGCCAGGTCGGCGACGGCAAGATCTTCGTGACGAACCTCGCCGAGGTGGTGCGGATCCGCACCGGCGAAACCGCCGCGTCCGCGATCTAGCTGTCCATGGACACAGTCATCCGCCGCTGGTGACGGTGCGACTTCCATCGCGCCGTCACCCGGCGGCATGCCTGGAGCAAGCATGGAGGTGGAACCCTCCATGCCCCGGAGCCGCGGGCGTCACTGCCGGTCGAGGCGGCGGATCCAGACGTTGCGGTAGCGGGTCGGGCTGCCGTGGTCCTGCAGGAAGAGCGGCCCGTCGCCCGTCTCCAGGAGCCGCTTCTCCACGCCGCGGAGGTGGTCGGTCACGCCGTGCTTGTAGGGCACGTACGGCGACCGCGGCTCGGTGAACGTGAAGCCGTCCTGCACGCACCTGCCGTTGAGCCAAGCGGTGACGCTGCCCGGCGTCACGATCGCGCCCGAGGCGTCGCGGCGCGGGGCGATGAAGCGGATGTCGTAGACCTGCCACTGCCCCGTGGGCAGGCTGGCGTTCATCAGCGGCCTGGCGAACCGGTAGAGGCTCCCCTCGTCCTGGTCCGTCGGCGGCTGCACGCCGAACGAGTCGTAGATCTGCATCTCGTAGAGCCCGTGGAGATAGAGGCCGCTGTTGCCCTTCGCCTCGGGTGACGTCATGAATTCGGCGTGGATGTCGGCGTCGCGAAAGAGCTGCGTCGACACGACGTGGTTGGCGTGCTGCTCGGTGGTGTGCACCACGAGCGTGCCGTCCACCACCTGCCAGTCGATCGGCCCGCCCGCCATGCTCGTGAAGGTGTCCGGCGTCGTCTCGACACGCTCGGGCAGCAGCACGATCGCCCCGGGCGGCGGCGTGATCGGCAGCGGGGCCTGCACGGGATGGAAGGCCGGATACCCGTCGGCCGGCGGCGGCGTCCGCCTGCGGAGCGTGCGGTCGGCATGGTCGGCGAAGCGGTGCCAGTCGTAGGCGAGCAGGTCGTGCTTCCCCGACCGCACGTGGTAGCCGACGGTGTCGCCGACCGGAGTGTCGACGGGCGGCTGGTCCGGCGTGCCGAGGCCCGCGAGGGCAAAGAGCTTCCAGGCCGGCTCGGCGGCGACGCCCGAAAGGAATTCCCCGCGCGGATCGGCCCAGCGGTCCTCGACGGCGCTCGACACGTAGAGCGGCCGCGGCGCGACCATCGCCAGCAGCGTGTGCTGGTCACAGGGGAGCTCCGTCTCGCGGCCCGCGTAGCCGGCAAACGCCGGGCAGAACCAGTGCGGAAACCGCGAGGTGATCACCTCCACCGTCTCGCCGAAGTTCCGCCGCGACAGCGCCGCGCCGCCGCAGCCCGACTCGTTCGACACCGCCATGGCGAACCGCTCGTCGCAGGCCGCGGCCCAGAGCGACGTCTTTCCCAGACGGGAGTGGCCTACGACGATCACCCTGGCCGGATCCACTTCGGGAAGCGTGATCAGCCAGTCGAGAATCCGCGAGAGGCCCCAGGCCCAGGCCGCGATGGCGCCGGGTTCGTCGGCCGGCAGGGCTCCGTCGACCGGCCTGCCCAGCGCCGCGAGCACGCTCTGCGGCCGGCCGTCGGCGCGGTCGGGGAAGATGTCGCCGTAGTAGGCGGTCGCCATGCCGTAGCCGCGGCGGAGCATCTGCTCGACGGGCCAGCGATGGCTGCTCGTGCCGCGCGAGGCCTCCGTCGCCCTGTTGTCGACGACGCCGGCATCCTTGTCGGCGTAGACCCAGGTCGAGGCGAGCCGCACGGCAGGATCCGGCGTCTCCGCTTGGTTGCCGCGAAAGTTGAGGTTCAGGAAGACGGGAACACGTTCGCCGGGCCGCGAGGGCTCGGGCAGATACACGAGCACGTCCACGAGCGGGGCGTCCGCGGCTTCGCCCATCTGCAGCCGCGCCTGCAGGCGGATCGCCGGTGTGTCTCCCGCGAGCGCGACGCGGGTCCGTTCGACATCGCCCACCGGTGCCACCGGCACGGCCGGGAGCCGGCGGCCGTAGACGTGCGACTCGAGCAGCCGCAGTTGGTGCGGCCGGGCGGTCTGCCGCCAGGCCTCGGGGTTCGCGGCCGGTGTGCCGTCGGGGCCGGCGAGGACGTTGGGCAGCGTGAACGAGCGGACCTTCTGCTCGTCGTAGTTCGCCTCGGGGAGAGGGGCCGCGGCGATGCCGCGGGCGGTGAAGGCCGTCGTCATCGAGAGAAGGCCCACGAGAAAGGATGTGCGAAACGTCAATGCCCGAAACATGAATGCACGAAACATGGGATCGGTCCTGCACGCCGGGGAGAGGCCCACCTGGCCGAAGAGCATAGCCGACGCCTACCGGCGGCGGCGTTCGACGGCTCCCGCAGGACCTTCAGGCGACCCCTGCCGCGCGGCTCGGCAGAAAAACAGCTGCTGGGCAGAAAAATAGCGGCGCGGCCTTTCCGCGGACGGCTAGGCGTCGCTTTCCTGTTCGGCGATCCGCAGGATGACGGTGCGGACCCGCGGCGGCATCACGTAGCGCGGGTTGCCGGCGGCATCCACGCCGGTGTCTGCCGAGGCGGCGAGGAAGCGCAGCCCGAAACGGTGCTCCAGCTTCGCCATGATCGCCTTCAGCGACCGCATCTTGTTGGGCTGCAGACCGATCGCCTCATCCCATTCGTTGAGGGAGCGCGGCTGCTCGTCCAGGCGGGCGATCTGCAGGAGGTGCCGCCACACGCCGCGCTGCCGAATCCTGCGGAGCTTCTGCCCCAGCGGCAGCCCGGCGACGCCCGCATCGGGCCGCCCGTGGCCCGCTGCCTGGCCGCGGCCCGGAGGCTGACAGCCGGGGCCGGCGTGGGCACGCTGGCGGAGCTGCTGCAGGGCCCGTTGGCAGTCGGCTGGATCGTCGAGGTTGACCATTAAATAAGGCATTTCAGGCTCCTGCAGGGCTGTTCCCGTGCTCTCTTTTGCGTGCGCAGTGCGTGCGCACAACGTAGTTCTGTAGGATAGCGCCACGGCCGGTGGCGGTCAAGCTTTTGGCGGGCCGGCGCGGCGGCAACGATCGCTGCAGTAGCGGACCTGCTCCCAGCAGCGGTCCCACTTCCGCCGCCATGCGAACGGGCGGCCGCAGGCGGCGCACTGCTTGGTCGGCCGCGGCGCGGCACGACTGCGGCCCCGGTGCTCCCCGGGCGTCATCTGGCCGTCGCCGTCGGCGACCATGTCGTGGCTGGCCGGCTGCCATCGTGCTGGCCCGACGAGGGCGGGCCGGCCGCCGCCGCGATCACGCGGATCGCCTCCACGAGCATCACCGCCGCGAGCACCAGCAGCACCACGCCCGCCCACGGCACCGGATCGGCCGGCAGCACGAGCCCGGCCTGCGAGCGGAACTTCGGCAGCGTCATGCCCACGAGCGCCCAGGTGCTCATGGCATACATGAACGCGGTCGGCACGCCGGTCACGAGCCACACCCACGCCTCCCGCCGGGTCCGCCAGAGCCAGACCGTCACGCCCAGTAGGGTGAGCGCCGCCAGCAGCTGGTTGCTCGCGCCGAAGAGGTTCCAGAAGGTCTTCCAGGCGGGGACGGGCGTGCCATTGGCGTCGAGATTCGGACGCAAGAGGAAGATCAAGGGCACGCCGGCCGTGAGCCCGGTGCCGAGCCAGCCGCCGACCGTGTGTGTCAGGCCGGTGAGCTCCTGCACGATGTAGCGGCCCAGCCGCGTGCAGACGTCGAGGGTGTCGTAGACGAAGGTCGTGAACGCCATCAGCGCGAAGGAGACGCCGAGCGTCGCCGGCACGCCGAGAATTTCCAGGAACTGACCCATGCCAAGAGCGTAGATGAAGTTGGGCGACTGCTTCGTGAGCGGGTCGTCGCGGGTGAGCACCATCACGCAGCACAAGCTCACGATCGCCACCATCGCCTCCAGCAGCATCGTGCCGTAGCCGATCGGGCGGGCGTCTGTCTCGCGGCGAAGCTGCTTGCTCGTGGTGCCCGATGCGATGAGCGAGTGGAAGCCCGAGCAGGCGCCGCAGGCGATCGTGATGAAGAGCATCGGCACGAGGTGCTGGCCGTTGGCCGCCTGCCAGCCGGTGAACGCGGGGTAGCGGATCGCGCCGTCGCCGGCCACGAGCCGGTCCCCGGCGATCAGTCCGACGGCGGCCCCGGCCAGGGCCACGTAGAGAAAGCAGCCGCCCAGATGGCCGCGGGGCTGCAGCAAGAGCCACATCGGCACCATCGCCGCCACCAGGCAGTAGGCCAGCAGCAGCACGCCCCAGATCTTCTGCGCCGTCGCGTCGCCGACGCCGATCGCCTGCCCGAGGTCGAACGGGATCTGTTGGCCGCCCCAGATGGCCAGCCCCACCAGCGGCAGAAAGATCGCGGTCGCCAGCCACAGCGGCATCCGCGCGTGCCGCAGGCACACGCCCATGATCATGGGGAGCACGAGGTAGAGCAGGCTCGACGTGGCGATGCCGCCCCCCGACACGGCCTCGCCGCTCTCGAGCACCTGCCTGCCCACGAAGCTCTGGGCCGTGATGTCGGTGAACGCCACGATGATGTAGACCAGGGCGATCCACACGAAGGAGAGGAAGAGCACGTAGCTCCGCCGGCTCATGTGGTCGCGGACCACCTCGGCGATCGACCGGGCCTTGTGTCGGACCGAGGCGACGAGCGCCGAGAAGTCGTGGACGCCGCCGATGAAGATGCTGCCGACGAGGATCCAGAGCAGGGCCGGCAGCCAGCCGAAGGCGACGCCCGCGAGGATCGGGCCCACGATCGGCCCGGCGGCGGCGATGGCGGAAAAGTGCTGGCCGAGCAGCAGCTGCGGCGGCACGGGCTCGTAGTCGACGTCGTCGCGGAGCGTGACGGCCGGCGTGGGGGCGGCCGGATCGAGCTGGAAGAGCCGGGCGAGCAGTGCCCCGTAGGTGCGGTAGGCGATCGCGAGCAGGAGGGCGCTGGGCAGCAGGACGACGAGCAGGCTCATGGCGGGGCCTCGGGAGCGGGCTGAAATGCGGCGACCGCGGGCAAGTCCCGGGCTTCGCGGGCCGGGGCTTTCGGGATGCGACGCGGTCGTACATCATGCCCGATCGGCACGCGGCCGTCGAACGGAGACCGCCGCGACGTGCCCCGGATCAGCGACCCGAGCGGGAGCCATCATGGCCGCAACGACAGGCAGCACCACCCAAGAAACCCTCGTGATCATCGGCAGCGGTCCGGCCGGCTGGTCCGCCGCCACCTACGCCGCCCGGGCACAGCTCCGGCCGCTCGTCTTCGAGGGGGCGATCACTGAGAAGAACCGGATGGCGGGCACGCTGCCGCTGGGCCAGCTCGCGCTGACGACCGAAGTGGAGAACTACGCCGGCTTCCCGCACGGCAACCTGGCGGGCTTCCTCGAGTCGGCGATCGCCCCGGAGCGGCGGCAGATGATGCCCCCGCACGCCGGCGAGGGGGTCACAGGACCGGAGCTGATGGAGTTGATGCGGCAGCAGGCGGTCAATATGGGCACGCGGATCGTCACCGACGACATTGAAAAGGTCGATTTTTCCAGGCGGCCCTTCAAGCTCTATCCGTCCGAAGGGGGCGTCGTGGAGGCACGCTGCGTGATCGTCGCCACCGGTGCCAGCGCCAACTGGCTCGGCCTGCCGAGCGAGGAGCGGTTCAAGAACCGCGGGGTCAGCGCCTGCGCCGTCTGCGACGGCGCGTTGCCCCGCTTTCGCACCAAGCCGATCGTGGTGGTGGGGGGCGGCGACTCGGCCGTCGAGGAGGCCACCTACCTCGCGAAGTTCGCCAGCACGGTGCACCTCGTGCACCGTCGCGACGCGCTGCGGGCGTCGAAGGTCATGGCCCAACGGGCGCACGACGACCCGAAGATCCGCATCCACTTCAACACCGCGCTGGAAGAGGTGCTCGGCGACGACGCCAAGGGGGTCACGGGCGTGCGGCTCGCCAGCACGGTCGACGCCGGCAAGGTGGAGACGCTCGAGGCGGCGGGCGTGTTCCTCGCCATCGGACACACGCCCAACACGGCGTTCCTCGCCGGCCAGCTCGAGCTGACGCCGAAGCAGTACATCGTGTGGAAGAAGCACTTCCGTACGGAGACGAGCGTCGAGGGCGTGTTCGCGGCGGGCGATGTGGCCGACGACTACTACCGGCAGGCGATCTCGGCGGCGGGCACCGGCTGCATGTCAGCGCTCGACGCCGAGCGGTGGCTGGCGGCGCAGGGCGTGCACTAGCTTCACGCAAAAAACGGCATCCTGCCGTTTTTGCTTGGCGAGCTCCCGCTCGCTGGCGGGGGCGTCGCATCCATGCGACGCAGCCGAGGGCGCTGCATTCGGGGTGGCGCATGGGTCTGGCAGGCGAATGCCTGCCTGAACACAGCTGCTTGGCGAGCTCCCGCTCGCTGG
>JBILVO010000008.1:0-62156 GCA_044370415.1 Pirellulales bacterium | reverse complement strand
CGTAGATGACCAGCGCAGGCATGGATGCCGGAGCGCAGTCATCTCCGAGTGAGCGGAGGCCTGGAGGGCCGGAGTGAACGTCCGGCGACGGGGCACGGGCAGCCCCGAACCGCCGCCCAAGCCTTCGCATGACGCCGTCGCCAGACCGTGGACGACGCGGGTGCCATGTGGCGCAGTGAACGTCCGGCGACGGGGCACGGGCAGCCCCGAACCGCCGCCCAAGCCTTCGCATGACGCCGTCGCCAGACCGTGGACAACGCGGGTGCCATGTCGCGCAGCGAACGTCCGGCGACGGGGCGCGGCCAGCCCCGAACCGCCGCCCATGCATGCGGCTTTGGTCGCCCGAGACGGACCGTGCTACGGTGTTGCCCCAAGGAGCCGCCCATGCACGAACCGCCCGCCCAGCATCCGCCGTTCACCGACGAGCGCGAGGCCGCCCGGTGGTGGCTCGACAACGTCTACGCCGGCGATGACGCGGTCCAGCTGACGCCGCGGGCTGTGATCACCGGCATGCTGATCGGCGGCGTAATGTCGATCTCCAACCTCTACGTCGGCTTGAAGACCGGCTGGGGGCTCGGCGTGACGATCACGGCGTCGATCATCGCCTACGCGCTCTTCACCTTCCTCGAGCGGATCGTGCCGGCGTGGCGAAGCCGGCCGTTCTCGACGCTCGAGAACTACACGATGTCGAGCGCGGCCAGCGCCGCCGGCTATATGTCGAGCGCCGGCCTGGTCTCGGCCCTGCCGGCCCTCTACCTCACCACCGGCCGGCTCATGCAGTGGTGGGAGATCATGCTCTGGCTCGGGGCGCTCTCCATGCTCGGCGTATTCATGGCGATCCCATTGAAGCGGCAGCTGATCAACGTCGACCAGCTCCCCTTCCCCTCCGGCATCGCCACCGCCGAGACGCTCCGCAGCATGCACTCCTCGGGCGGCGGCGCGGTGGCGAAGGCCCGCGCGCTCTTTGCCGCCGGCATCGTCGGCGCCGTCGTCGCGGTGTGGCGCGACCTCTTTGCCCAGATCAAGCCGCTCGCCGCCTACGCCTTTCCGGCCGAGCTGCCGTTTCTGCCCACGGCCTTCGGCCGCGACCTGCTCACGAAATACACGATCGGGATCGAAGGGTCGCTCATCATGCTGGCGGCCGGGGCGATCATGGGGCTGCGGGTGGCGGCGTCGATGCTCGTGGGGTCGATCATCTGCTTCGGCGTGATCGGCCCAATCCTCGTGGAGAAGGGGATCGCCGAGCCGGGCTACCGGGGGATCGTGTCGTGGGTGCTCTGGCCGTCGACGGCGATGATGGTGACGTCGGGGCTGCTCTCCTTCGCGCTCAAGTGGCGGACGGTGCTGCGGGCCTTCGGCGGCCTGTCGCGCATCCTGGGCGGCGGCGGTGATCACGAGGCCGTCGACGACGCGCTGGCCCACGTCGAGGTGCCGGTGTCGTGGTTCGTCGTGGGCGTCGGCCTGTCCGGCACGGCCTGCGTGGTGCTCGGCCACGTCCTCTTCGGCATCACGTGGTGGATGGGGATCCTCGCGGTGCTTGTGACATTCCTCCTTTCGATCGTGGCCGCACGGGCCACCGGCGAGACCGACATCACGCCGATCGGTGCCATGGGGAAGATCACCCAGCTGCTCTACGGCGTGATCGCGCCCTCGAACATCACGACGAACCTCATGACGGCCTGCATCACGTCGGGCGCGGCGTCCCACGCGGCCGACCTGCTCACCGACCTGAAGAGCGGCTACCTGCTCGGGGGCAACCCGCGGAAGCAGACGATCTCGCAGCTCTTCGGCGTGGTGGCCGGCACGCTCATCTCGGTGCCGGCGTATCTCTTCGTGGTGCAGGCCAACCCGGAGCGGCTCGGCTCGGCCGAGCTGCCGGCGCCGGCGGCGAAGGTCTGGGAAGGCGTGGCGCGGCTGTTGGCGAAAGGGCTCGACGCCCTGCCGGCCGGGGCGCTCACGGCGATCCTGATCGGGGCGGCGCTCGGGGTGGTGCTCACGCTGCTCGAGGAGTTCGCCCCGAAGCGGTGGAAGCCCTGGATCCCGTCGACGACCGGCCTCGGCATCGCCGGTGTGATTCCGGCCTTCAACTCGATCGCGATGTTCGTCGGCGCGCTCGTCGCCTGGCTGGCGGCGAAACGGTCGCCACAGGCGGCCGAGACCTACACGGTGCCGGTGTCGAGCGGCCTGATCGCCGGTGAGTCGCTGATGGGCGTGGCGATCATCCTGTCTCTGGAAATCGCCAAGCTCGCGGGCTGGTGGGGGTGACGGGCGGTTTTGGTGACTGTGGCGGTCAGTCGAGCGGCTCGTGTCGGAATGCGCGAGTCAGCAGGGAGTAGGCACGGGAGACGGCCAGCGCCTGTCGGCGGATCGCCTCGCGATCCTCGCCGTCCTCGACGAGGTGCTCCAATTCCTCGAGCCGATTCTGATACATCGTCGCCTTCTGCAGGTGATAGTCGCTCACGCGGAATCTTCGCAGGTAGGTGCCGACCACCAGACGCTTGCTCCAGCTTTCGCAGATCGGGATCCAGTGCTCGGCACTGCCGCGATCCCCGCTGAGCGCCGCAACGGTCGCCTCCGTGTTGGCGATCGAGAGTTCTTCGAGGGTTTCCCGTGGCTCGGGATAGTAGGCGTAGCAGCCGACCACACTGAAGGCGATGATCGCGGCGAGCCCCAGCATCGCCAGCACCGGCCCGGGGATCACGACGTCGAGCCGGCCCGCGCCGCCGGCCGCTCGCGGCGTGCCCTTCGTCAGCCAGGCGTCGAGCCGGCCCGTCGGATCGAACAGCCGCAGCAGTACCCCGGTCGTCACCAGCGCCGCGAGGACGCCAGCCCCGAACCACTCGTGGGGCTGGGTCTCGAGCCTCACGCGGCGGACGATCTCTGCCGGAAAGCCGTGGGCCGGAGCGAACCCCGCGGGAAAGGCCGCGCAATACGTATCGAAGGCGTGGGTATGGCCGGCCGCCTCGACACCCGCCGGATAGAGCGGTCGTTCGATGCCGTACGACAGCCCGATCACGACCGCCAGCATGAGCCCGAGCCATACGAGCAGCTTCCGCCAGCCGTAGTTGACCCACATCCACGCGACCAGGCCGAGGTTCATACCGGCACCGAACGCCAGCAGCACGAAGGCGGCGCCGATCGAATTCCCGTGCTGGAACATCGATCCGAGCTGGCTCATCGCGGTCATCGGAGTGGCATAGGCAGGGATGGCGATGCCGGTCATCAGCAGCGGAGACCAGCGGTTGTCGTGCGCCATGCTCGTCTGCAGCGATCCGGCAGGCAGGATGACCGCCAGCAGCGCGACGCCCACGATGCCCACGGCGATATATGCCGCCGACCTCCCCACGATCTCGCGCGACATGTCGACCAGGACCGCGAGCATCCGCTTGATGCCATACGGGGGCATGGCCCGGTCCGGGACCGGCAGCGCGGTATCGGGATAGAGACGGTCGAGGATGGCACCCGACACCGTCACGACGACGAGGCTGCAGGCCGCGAACGCGAGGATCGTGAACGGCTTGGAGAGCGTGAGGCCGTAGAGCAGGGAGAGCGGATCGAACAGCGGGCTGGACAGCGCGAATGCGAAGATCGTCCCGATAGCGATCCCGCTGGCCCGAAGCTGACGGCAGACGGGGATCACCCCGAGCGAGCAGCCGGGCAGTAGCATCCCGATCACCCACGACTGCAGCAGCGACGCCAGCGAATTCGACCCGAAGAGCTGCCGCGTGCCGGCGGGCCCCATCAAGCGGCTGAGCATCCCCGAGATGCACAGCCCGGTGAAGACGAACGGGGCGGCCTGCAGCACGGCCTGCACCATCCGCAACACGGCACCCCACAGCAACTCCGTCACGGTCCATCCTCCTCGCGGCTGTCAGAATGAAGTGAGGCCGCCGCTGCCTCGAGGATCGCCAAGGAATCGCGCAGCGACGTCCGCACCTCCGGTCCGATGCCGGCGGCCGGCCGCGAGACCACTGGCTCCAGAAGCTTGCCGAGGCCTCTGGAGACCGCATGAACGCGATCCCATTCCCGGCGGCTGAGTTCGGTCTCTGCGGCGAGTTCCGGCAGCCAGCCGACGATGTCGGCTAGTTCGCGGACGGCCCGCTCGGCGGCAGCCGCATCGAGCGGGCCGGCGTTCAATGCCGTCGTGCGGCTGTCGATCGCGGCCACGGCCCCGCGAAACGATCCGGGATGGTGGGATGGCCGCACGTGAGGCTCCTCGGCATGCTCGACAGCCGTGCCCCCGCACCCCGCGACGGCATGCGCGAGCAGCAGGAGCAGGCACGCCTCGCCTGCCCGTCTGCGCACCGCCGCCCGCCGCGAGTGCGTTGCCGTCAGCAGTGCTCCTCGCTGCTCGATCATGGTGCCGTCGGCGCCTCCACGCTTCGTACGAGGGCGGCGATCACGGCAGCCTCATCCGGCCTCTCGATGCCCAGCCGCACCGAAAGCACAGGGCCGGACACCCGCTGCACGTCGTCCGGAGTGACGAATCCGCGACCCGCGAGGAAGGCGCTCGCCTGTGCCGTCCGTTGCCACGTGAGCAGCCCCCGTGGGCTGATGCCCAGGGTGATGTCACGATGGCTCCTCGAGGCTTCCGCCAGTCGCACGAGATAGTCTTGGACGTGGGCCGCCACCGAGATCGCCGCAACGGCGTCCTGCATCCGGGAGAGTTCACCGGGCTCCAGCACTGGCTCCTGCGGACCGGAGCGGATCGTCCCGGGAGTCGCGACCGCCGCCCGCAGCATATCGCGTTCGTCTTCGCGCAATGGGTAGCCGATCTCGAGCTTCATGGCGAATCGATCGAGTTGGGCTTCCGGCAACGGGTAGGTGCCGTGCTGCTCGTGCGGGTTCTGCGTGGCGATCACGAAAAATTCGTCCGTCAGGGCGAATCGCTCTGCATCCACGGTCACCTGCCTCTCCGCCATCGCCTCCAGCAGCGCGCTCTGCGTCCGCGGCGTGGCCCTGTTGATCTCGTCCGCAAGCAGGATGTCCGAGAAGACGGGGCCGCGGCGAAACTCGAATTCGCGGGTCTTCTGGTTGAAGATGTTGAATCCCGTAATGTCGCTCGGCAGCAGATCCGGCGTGCATTGGACCCTGGCGAAACGTCCTCCCAACGATTCCGCCAGCGCCTTCGCCAGCGTCGTCTTGCCGAGGCCGGGCCGATCCTCGAGCAGGATATGCCCGCGTGCCAGCAGGCAGACGAGCACGTTCTGTACGACGTGCTGCTTTCCCTTGAGGACGCCCTCGAGCCGCCTCCGCACGGCATCCATGCTGCCAAGGCCCTCCTGCTCGATCGTTGCTTCGACCATTGTTACGTGCCTTCTCCTGGAGAATGACCGCGAACCCTGCCTGCCTGGATCGCCGCGAGAGTGCGCCATGACCAGGCCCGCGTCGCGAGTCGGAATGCATCGTCTCGACCCCCGTACGAGAAGCGGGGGGCATAGAGGGCCTGATCGGCCCTCGCGAGAAACTCCTCGATCTCACCGGACCGCAGCAGGGCCATGGGGCCGCACCGGGCGAGCACGTCCGCCAGCCAGCGGGCGGGAGTGGCGTGCGCGGGCCGATGCAACCCCACTCGCGCACATCGTCGATCGAGCATCGCCAACAGACGGATCATCGATTCTCGATCGTCGCGGGCCTGCCAGGCCCTGCCCCACAGCTCGTCGCAGACGTCCACGATGCGCCTGCGGGAGTGCAGGATGACCGCGATCGACACCGCCACGACCGCTGTCATGAAGGGATGGGCGACGACCGCGCTGACTGCCACTTGAAACGGTTGTGCCAGCCATTCGCCGGTCGTCAACGGCGGGGCGAGCAGTCGATAGCCTGGCGTCGGCTCGAGCGGAGCCCAGTGGTCGAGGGCCAGGTGCACCTCGACCCAGACATGCGCGTCAGATGCCATCACCGGCGTGTGATCAGCGCGCCGATCATACCGGCGGGGATCGGCATGGAAACCGGCCACGAGCCGCGTGGCGTAGCCAAGCGATCGTAGGGCCCAGGCGGTCGCAGCGGCGAACAGGTAGTCCGGCCCGCGTCGGGTCTCGAAGAGGAACTCCGCCACGGCGTGACCGCTGTCAGGCGGAATGCGGGCATCGGTGTCGAGGACGTTGTCCTGGCGCACGCGTTCCACGACCCGCTCGATCTGCCGCCACCCCCGCGGCAGCCCCACGACCCACGATTCCGCCAGCGCGCGGACGCGCAACGAATCCGGGTCGGAGCCGAACTGCAGGCAATCCTCGGGGCCCCCGACGAAGGGCGGCGGCCGGCGGGCCACCAGCCGCGGATCGGCACACCGCGACTGCAGGTGCACGACGAGCATGTCCGGCAGCGTGTCGCGGTCCAAACGGATGACGTCCGGCTGCGCCCACCGATAGAAATCGGCCCGCGCAACCTGGTCGATATGCACGCCCAACAACTGGCTCGGTGCTGGGATCCGGTTGGTGTCGAGACCGACCACTTTAACGGCATGCGTCTCCGGTGGCGCAAAGAAGTCATAGCCGTGCGACCGGCCGATCCTCAGCCACGGCCGGCCCTGCACCTGATCCATCGAAAGGTTGGGAGGGCTTTCGGCCAGGACTTCAGGCTGCCACGCCACGCCATCGAACAGGGCGAAGCTATCGACCTTCAGGTGCAGCGGCACGCGGCCTTTCACGTAGAACAGGGCACGCGAGTCCAGATCATGAATGCGATGGCCGGCGGGGCGTCCCGACTGCCTGACCAACGAGAATTCGCGGCCGGGACGAGACGTCCGCGCGGCGGAGTGATCCTCCTTGCGAACCTGGGTCTGCAGCGGCAGGCCGATCGCGCGGTCAACCTTCTTCTGTACGACCGGCTCATTGTAGGTGTCGTCGAACACATCGTAGAGGGTGGGCTCGTGCGAGGTCATGAAGGGCGCATCCTCGATCGGGGCGAAGCTGCGGATGTTGTCGCGGCCCGCCACGAGCGCGTCGCCGTCGCCCACGCCCCTCCGCGCCGCAGCAGAGACGTCGCGACGTCCGCCAGAGGTCGGCATGAATCCATCGAGCGCATGAGTGCCCCTCCCCACAGCGGGCAGGAGGAGCATCACCGCACACACGCCCACCGGCAGCGACATGAGCCATCCCTGCGGCAGGGAACGCTGAGACGAAGCCTGAAGCCGCGGTCGGATCCTCAGCCAATGGTCGCCCATGAGCCACCAGATGCCGACGATGGCGAAGGCGACGACGAGCCACTGGATCCACAGGGCTGCGACACTTGCCGAGGCGAAGACGACGAGAAACACTGCGACTGTCACGCAGACACGGGCCGCCTCTGCATGGTGCGAGAAGAGTGCCAGAGCGATCACCGCATCCCGCAGCAGTACCTGAAGCAGGGCATCCAACAGCAACGGCGAGCCAGCCAGCCAACGAATGCCGGCCTCGACGGTCGCCGCGACCGCCACCGAGGCGCAGATCAAGGGCGTCCGCACATGCGAGTCGGCCCCGAATCCCGGAAAGCACCGCCGCAACAGTTCGGCTGCGACCAGCGCGACCGCAATGCACCCCGCGGCCGCCAGCAAGAACGGCCACGCAGCAGCGGCTGAATGGTGATCCAGGACGGCCGCCTCGACGGCCACGCAGGCGATCGCCGCGAGTGACAGCGTCAACGCGCGCGCGGACGTCATGTGAGGCTGGCGTGGTGAGGACGCTTCATCCCGCATGGCAGAGAGCCCTCCAGCGGTGCTCGAATGCCTCGAGTGATCTCTCCGCGACATCGAGCCAGATGCCTTTTCCGGGCAACGTCAGGCAGCCCGCATCGTCATCCCCCGCGGATGCCATGACCACCCACAACTGGTCGCCGTGCACGTGCCGATGCTCCGTGCGTTCGCAGAGACCGCGGCTGGTGGTGATCGTGACCTGAAAGACACCGCAGTTGTGGTGATGGATCCGTCGGCACGCCGCAGGGGAATGCTCGTGCTGGCAGGAATGGCTGTGATGCGTGCACGGGACGAACCTCGCCAATTCGTCGAGAAATCGCCGCAGGCCAGCCGCACCGGTGGCCAGCCGCAGCGATTCGTGGCCGAAGCAGCATTCGACGTGGGCATTGTGCCGGTGATAGGCGAGGCAGATGCTGGCCGCGATCCGTATCGATGTCTCGAGTGAGCCGCTCTTCACGTCACCATCGTGAACTGCGGGATTCGAGTCGAACACGACCCGCACCGCCGACAGCACCGGAGACTCACGTTCGCAGACGACCATTTCGCCGAGGCGGGCCGTCTGTGCCCAGTGCACGCGCCGCAGCGAGTCGCCGTGACGGAATGGCCGAGTGCCGGCCATGTCTCCCGAGTCACCGATGCGGATTTCCGAGAACATGTCGTCGGCGGGCCGTGTCTCCGCCGCATCGACCAGCGTGTCCAACTCTATCGTGGCCGGCCAGACGAGGACGGGTTTGTCCACGACGACATCGCGATGCGCCAACCGCAGCCCGAAAGGAAACCCGTTGACTATCCGCCAGGGAGTGCGCGGATACTCGCCGCGATGGCCGGCGATGATGTCCCACACGAATTCCGTCGTCGACCATCCCGCGACCTGGGCCAGCGCCACCGACACCTCGCCACCGACGTCTCCCTCCACCGCGATGCCCCACACCGGCCAGGGCCAGGCGTTCCGGATAGCCACAGTCGCCTGCAGAACCTGCCCCTCGCGCACCCGTGGCTCGCGAAACTCAACCCGGGCCGACAGCCCGCGAATCGAAAGCGTGGGCCACGCGTATCCCAGCACCAGAACCGAAAGGATGGCGATGAACGAGACGATCGCCAGGGGGCTCACCCAGGCGGCAAGGGCCAGCGACGAAACCAGGCAGCACGCCAGCACCACGGTCGGGTGCTCGAGGCGACGGACCCACTCCCCGGCGCGCGGGCACATGTCCCGAGACAGGGCGGCGGAAAACCATTGACCGAGGCAACGCATGCCGAACACGCCTTGTGATGCAATAGCTTTGCAAGTAATACTGTATTGCAAAAGCTGCGGCGGCGTGCAAGCCTGGGGTGGCTTTTTTCAGAAGCTTGGGTGGCTTTTTTCAGAAGCATGCCTGTTCGCCGGCTGGCAGGGGGGCCGAAACCATACCTCCGCCTCGCCGCTGCGGGGGCTGAGCCAGCCGGCACCGCGAGCCTGCGTTCGCCCGCAAGCGGCGCCGGGCCGCGCAGCGGACGCAGGTGCGCGGCACGCCCGCCAACGCCGAGACCGTGCCACCCTGGAACGCGAACGGCGGGCGCTACCCGGCCACGGCCCGCGTGAGGTTCTCGTCGATCGCCGCCAGGAAGTCCTGCGTGGTGAGGTGCGGCTGGTTCGGGCCGACGAGGATCGCCAGATCCTTCGTCATCTTCCCCTGCTCCACCGTCTCGATGCAGACCTTCTCGAGCGTGTCGGCGAATTTCGTCACCGCCGGCGTGCCGTCGAGCTTGCCGCGATGGGCGAGGCCGCGGGTCCAGGCGAAGATCGAGGCGATCGGGTTGGTGCTCGTCGGCTTGCCCTGCTGGTGCTGCCGGTAGTGCCGCGTGACCGTGCCGTGGGCCGCCTCCGCCTCGACGGTCTTGCCGTCGGGCGTCATCAGCACGCTCGTCATCAGGCCGAGCGAGCCGAAGCCCTGGGCGACGATGTCGCTCTGCACGTCGCCGTCGTAGTTCTTGCAGGCCCAGACGTAACCACCTTCCCACTTGAGCGCCGACGCCACCATGTCGTCGATCAGCCGGTGCTCGTAGGTGATCCCCTTCGCCGCGAACTCCTGCTTGAACTCGGCGTCGAAGATCTCCTGGAAGATGTCCTTGAAGCGGCCGTCGTAGGCCTTCAGGATCGTGTTCTTCGTGGAGAGGTAGACGGGATAGGAGCGGGCCAGGCCGTAGCGGAAGCTCGCCCGCGCGAAGTCGCGGATCGAGTCGTCGAGGTTGTACATCGCCAGCGCCACGCCCGGCGACGGGAAGTCGAACACGTCGAACTCCATCGGCTTCGAGCCGTCGGCCGGCGTGAAGGTGAGCGTGAGCGTGCCCGGGCCGGGGATCTTCGTGTCGGTGGCACGGTATTGGTCGCCGAAGGCGTGGCGGCCCACCACGATCGGCTTCGTCCAGCCCGGCACCAGCCGCGGGATGTTCTTGATGATGATCGGCTCGCGGAAGATCACGCCGCCGAGGATGTTGCGGATCGTGCCATTCGGGCTCTTCCACATCTTCTTGAGGCCGAACTCCTTCACACGGGCCTCGTCGGGCGTGATCGTCGCGCACTTCACGCCCACGCCGTACTGCTTGATGGCGTTGGCGGCGTCGACGGTCACCTGGTCGGCGGTGGCGTCGCGGTTCTCAATCGACAGGTCGAAAGAGCGGATGTCGACGTCGAGGTAGGGCAGGATCAGCTTGTCCTTGATGAACTGCCAGATGATCCGCGTCATCTCGTCCCCGTCGAGATCGACGACCGGGCCCGCGACCTTGATCCTGCCTGCCATGCTGAAGCTCCTGCTGCGAAGTGAACGGTCCCGGCCGCCTGCCCAGCCGCCTATTCGGTCCGTGTTGTACCAATCACCGCCCGGGATTTCATGCCTCCCGCGTCACGCCACGAGCGCGGCGAGGATGTCGGCGGCGGTGTCGACCTGCGCCAGCTCGATCCATTCGTCGGCGGTGTGCGCCTGGGCGATCGAGCCGGGGCCGAACACCATGCAGGGCACGCCAGCGGCCGCGTAGATGCTGGCGTTGGTACCGTAGCGGGCGGCGATCTGCTGCGCCGTCACCCCGCGGCTGGCGGCGGCCGCGATGAGTCGGTCGAACCACGCACGGTCCGCCATCGCAGGCAGCCCGCCGCTCTCCAAAAACGTCTCATCGTGCTCGATACGGGCGGAGCCGCAGGCCGCGGCGATCCGCTCGATGACCTCGGCCCGCGCCGCCTGCGGCGATTCGCCGGGCACGACGCGGCGTTCGAGCTCGAGCACGACCTGGTCGGGCACGAGGTTCACGCCCATGCCCCCGCGGATGGTGCCGAGGTTGAGCGTGGGCGGGCCGCACGGATGGCCGGGGTTCCGCGTGAGGAGTTCGCGGGAGAGCGCCTCGATCGCCTGGATCGCGCGGCCGGCGTGATGGATCGCGTTGTCACCGCGCTCCGGAAAGGCGCTGTGGCAGGCCCTCCCGTGCACACGCACCCGCCAGCGGACGGCCCCCTTGTGCTGCGTGACGATGTCGAGCTCCGTCGGCTCCGCCACCACGGCCGCGATCGGAGGCCCGCCGCAGAGCTCCCGGGCCTGCCGGTCCATGGCGGAGAGCCCGTCGGCCGCCGGGCCCCAGAGCCGGGCGACAGCCCGCGCGCCGGAAAAGCCGAACTCCTCGTTCACGGTCGCCGTGAAGACGACGTGTGCCCGGCGGGGAGTTCCGGCGGCCCGCAGCCGGTCGATGGCCACGAGCATCGCCGCCATGCCCCCCTTCACGTCGCAGGAGCCGCGGCCGGAGAGCCGGCCGTCGCGGACGGCGGGTGCGAACGGCTCGATCGTCATGCCGTCGGCGGGCACGGTGTCCTGATGTGCGTCCCAGAGAATGGTCGGCGCATTCGGCTCCGCGGCATCGAGCCGGGCGATGACGTTGTCGCGGCCCGGCGAGACGGGCTGCCGCACCCACGGCAGGCCCGCGGCCATGAACCGCTGCACCAGATAGTCGGTGACCCGGCCCTCCAGATAGTCCGGGCCGGAGACGTCGCGGCCCATCGGGTTGATGCTCGGGCGGCGGACGAGGTCGGCGAGCGTGTCGATGTGGTCTGCCATCGCCGCCACACTACCAAACGTCCGGGAAAACCGGTGCGGACCCCGCCCCGGCCGCGTGTGGGGGCTGTTCCAGCGTGGTAGAATCGTTGAGGCGTGGCGGCACGACCGCCCGCCGCAGCCCCCTGCCGGTCACACCGCCCTCGACCATCCTCGGAAAGACCCATGCCCCCCCTGCCCCGAATGTCCGGCCCAGCGGGGCGGCGCACGATGGCTGTCCTCGCCATGCTGGCGGCGGATGTGCTGCCGTCGATGCTCCTGCCTGCGGTGCTGCTCGCCGTCACGACGGTGCCGTGCACGGCCCAGGAGCCGGGCCGCCGCACCCCCGCGGCCCCACAGCGGCAGGCCGACGAGGAGGCGGTTCGCGCCGCGGCCCGGGCCTACCTCGAGGCGCTCGATCGCGGCGACGGCCGGGCGCTCGCCGCGATGTGGACCCCCGACGGCGACATCGTGGACGACGACGGCCGCGTGATGAACGGCCGGGAGACGGCGGCGGCTACGGTGCCGCCGGCGGATGCCGCGGTGCGGCCGGCCTCCGAGCTTCGCGAAGCGAGCATCCGGTTTCTCTCGGCCGACGTGGCCGTGGAGGACGGCGAGGTGAAGGTGACGCCGCCAGGTTCCACCGCGGTCCACACCGGCCACTTCACGGCCCTCTGGGTGCGGCAGGCCGGCGCGTGGAAGCTCGCGGGCCTGCGCGAGTCGCGGATCGACGCGGCCGCAGCCGCGCCGAAGCTGGCCGACCTCGAGTGGATGGTGGGCGATTGGACGGTCGTCGACGAGCCGACGGCCCGGCAGCAGGCCGCCGACGCGCCGCAGGCCGGCTCGACCGATCAGCCATCGATGGAGGTGACGGTCCGCTGGGACGATGGCCATGCGTTCCTCGTACGGGAGATGAAGGTCGTGCGCAACACGCCCGCGGGGCGGTCGGCCACGGCGCACATCACGCAGCGGATCGGCTGGGATCCTCTCTCGCGGCAGATCCGCTCCTGGTCGTTCAGCGGCGACGGCGGCCATGCGGAGTCGACCTGGACCCGCGAGGGCGACACCTGGATCGCGCGGGCGATGGCCGTCATGCCGGACGGCTCGCAGACCTCGTCGCTCAATCTCTACACCTACGACGGCGCCGACCGCTACACCTGGCGGTCGTTGCCCACGCACGTCGGCGGCGAGCACCTGCCGCAGGTGACGATGACGATGGTGCGCAAGAAGGGGAGCGACGCACGATGAGGACGCATTCCCTCCCGACCCGGGCACGACGCCTTCCGTGGACAGCCGCATCGCAGGCCGGCCTCCGCGCCGGCGCGGCGCTCGCCGCCGTGGTCGTCGTCGTGCTCGTCGGCCTGGCAGCACTCTCGCCGCAGGCCGTCGCGCAGCAG
Source organism: Pirellulales bacterium (assembly GCA_044370415.1). Classification (GTDB taxonomy): domain Bacteria; phylum Planctomycetota; class Planctomycetia; order Pirellulales; family UBA1268; genus CAMCQY01. Next base: position 49,035 of record JBILVO010000008.1, on the reverse strand, counting down.
AAGCCGGGCAACACACCCGCGGGCCCGGCGCAGCCGCCGACGGCGACCGCCGCCGACCCGGATGACGACGACGATCGCGGCGAGGATCTGGTCCGCAAGGCGGAGATCATGAACAGCCCGCGGTGGCGGCGGGCGATCTTCGAGCTGGGCGAATGGCTGTCCTCGCAGGAGATCTACACGCCGGCCCAGGTCCGCGAGATCAAGGCCGACTTCAACCGCAAGGTCGCGAAGATGTCGTCGCACGACCTCGAGTACCTGCTCGACGACCTCGATGCGAAGTTCAAGATCCTCGAGACCCCGGAGGCCCGTGATGCGCGGTCGTGGGTGGGGCAGTATCTGGCGGTGATGTCCGACCAGCGGCGGGCCGCGGCGCTCAAGGACGTGCCCGACGTGGTGGGCATGTCGGCCGGGCAGCTGCAGTCAGAGATCCAGAAGATCGAGCAGAAGCGGGCATCGCTGCAGCGGCAGCAGGCGGCATTCGAGCAGGGCCGCGATCAGCTCGTGCAGCAGGCCCAGATGGCCCGCGAGCAGACGGCGCAGGCGTCGGCGGCCGCGATGAGCCAGGCGGCGGCATCGTATTCCCCCTACCGCAGCGGTGGCGGCGGCGGTGGCGGCGGCGGCAAGCCGCCGTTCTCCGACGTGGGCGGGGGCGGGATGTCGATCACCGCCGGCCCGATGGGCGCCTGGGTCAGCATGAGCGTCGGCGGGTTCTGAACGCCTGTCTCGACCGGGACGGGTGCTGGGCCGTTTTTCCGGGGACTCTCGGGGTTTCAGCCTCCGCGTGGGAAGCCGCCCCGCAGGACGAGGGGGCCCTGGCTCCGCCGAAACCCTGCCGACTCGTCGGCGCCGGTACGCCGCTGTATAACACTGCCGGTCGTGACGGTCAGTCGGCGGTGCGGAACCGCAGGCCTTGACCCGGCACGACTTTTTTCGGGGCAGACTTCGTGACAATTTTCACGAAGTCTGGTTCGACGGCCGATTTTGGCGACTCCCGGCGACGCGGCCGCGAGCCCCGACAACCCTCCACACCCCACCACGCACCATGGACGCCATCCTCCCCGTCCTGCTCTTCGTGGCCATCGCGGCAGCGGTGTCGGTGGGCCTCGTCGTCTTCGCCCAGCTCGTCGGCCCACGCCGCAGCGGGGCCGTCAAGGAGATGCCGTACGAGAGCGGCATGGATCCGATCCACGACACCCGCCGGCGGTTCGACGTGCGGTTCCACCTCGTGGCGATCACGTTCCTCGTCTTCGACGTCGAGCTGCTCTTTCTCTATCCGTGGGCCGTCGCCAGCCGCTCTGCTGCCGGCATCGACGCCGCCGTGACCGAAGGCCTGGTCTCGTGCCGCGGGCTCGTGTTCGCCGGCGCCATGCTCTTTGTCGCCCTGGTGGTCGTCGGCTTCGCCTATGACTGGCGGAAGGGGGTGTTTCGATGGCGGTAACAGGACCCGGAAACGCCGGCAGGATCGAGCTGCCCGAAAACGTCGTCGTCAGCCGGCTCGACGAACTGGCCAACTGGTGCCGGAAAAACAGCCTCTGGCCGATGCCCTTCGCCACCGCCTGCTGCGGCATCGAGCTGATGGCCACCGGCGCGAGCAAGCACGACCTGGCCCGCTTCGGCGCCGAAGTCTTCCGCTTCAGCCCGCGGCAGTGCGACCTGATGATCGTCGCCGGCCGCGTGGTGATGAAGATGCTGCCGGTGCTGCAGCGGATCTGGCAACAGATGCACGAACCCAAGTGGTGCATCTCGATGGGCGCCTGCGCGAGCACGGGGGGCGTGTTCGACACCTATGCCGTCGTGCAGGGGATCGACCGCTTCATCCCGGTCGACATGTACGTGCCGGGCTGCCCGCCCCGGCCCGAGCAGCTCATCCAGGCGATCATCGACCTGCAGGACAAGATCCAGCGGGAGGGCACGATCACGGGCCGCGAGTTCGACACCGCCGGTCGGCAGCTGCGTAAGCGGGCGCTCGTCGAGGCCGACGAGCTCCTCGTGATCGACGCCGCCCGCAACCCCAACGTCCAGCGGCAGCTGTCCGCCGCGGCCCGCCGCTCCTGACGCCCCGCCCGACCACCCCCTCCTCCATGCCACACACCACGCCCCCCGTCGACGACGTTCTCGCCGCGATCACCGAGCGGTTCGGTCCGCTCGAATCGACGCTGTTCCGCGACCAGACGAGTCTCGTCGTGCCCGAGCCGCAGTCGCTCGAGCTGCTCGGGTTCCTGAAATCGCGCGGCTTCGACCTGCTCGTCGACGTGACCTGCGTCGACTATCTCGAGTACCGCGGCGCGAAGCACCGCTACGGGCTGGTCTACCTGCTCGCCTCCACGACCACCAACCAGCGGCTCACCGTGCGGGTGTACGTCGACGATCCCGTCTCCGCCGCCGAGGCGGGGCCGACCGTCCGCAGCGTCGTGGGGCTCTGGCAGGCCGCCAACTGGCTGGAGCGCGAGGTGTGGGACCTCTTCGGCATCCGCTTCGCCGGGCACCCCGACCTGCGGCGGCTCGTGATGCCGGAGGAGTTCACGGCCCATCCGCTCCGTAAGGACTACCCGCTCCAGGGCCGCGGCGAGCGGCACAACTTCCCCGTCATCACCCGCGACCACAGCTGACAGCCTCCGAGAGGCCTCCCCCACACGCCATGTCCATCGCTCCCGCCGACTTCACGACGTCGCCCGCCGCCACGGGCACCGCGCGGTCCGAAGACTACCTCTGGACGCTCAACTTCGGCCCGCAGCACCCGGCCACGCACACCACGCTGCGGCTCGTGCTCAAGCTCGACGGCGAGCGGGTCGTCGACGCCATGCCGGAGATGGGCTACCTGCACTCGGGCTTCGAGAAGATCGGCGAGCACCTCACGTACAACCAGTACGTGACGGTGACCGACCGCATGAACTACATCTCCCCGATGGCCAACAACGTGGCCTGGCACCACGCGGTGGAGAAGCTCATGGGGATCGAGCTCACCCCCCGCTGCCGCACGATCCGCACGATCATCGCGGAACTGGCACGGATCAGCGACCACCTCCTCTCCAACGGCGCCGTCGGCCTCGACACCGGCGCCTTCACCTTCTTCCTCTACGCCTTCTACCAGCGTGAGGTGCTCTACGACATCTTTGAGACGCTCTGCGGCGCCCGCTTCACCAACAGCTGGACCCGCGTGGGAGGCGTCTCGCACGACTTCACGCCGCTGGTGATCGAGAAGATCCGCACCTTCGTGAAGACCTTCCCGAAGACGCTCGACGACATGGAGCGGCTGCTCACCCGCAACCGCATCTTCGTCGACCGCACGAAGGGCGTGGGCGTGCTCACGAAGGAGGAGGCCACGAACGCCGGCGCCACCGGCCCCGTCGCCCGTGCCAGCGGCGTCACCCGCGACCTCCGCAAGGACGAGCCCTATCTCGCCTACGGCGACTACGACTTCCAGGTCTGCTGCGCCTCCGCGGGCGACTGCTACGCCCGCTACCTCGTGCGCATGGCGGAGCTGCGCGAGAGCCTCAAGATCGTGGCGCAGGCCATTGAGAACATCCCGGCCGGGCCGGTGAACGTGGGCATCGACCAGCGGACGGCGCTGCCCACCAAGCAGCAGGTCTACTCCACGATCGAGGGCACGATCTCGCACTTCGAGCTGTCGATGAGCAACCGCGGCTTCGAGGTGCCCTGCGGCGAGTCGTACGCGGCGATCGAGGCGCCCAACGGCGAGCTGGGCTTCTATCTCGTCGGCGACGGCGGCGAGTGCGCCTACCGCGCCCGCTGCCGCCCGCCGTCGGTCCTGCACTTCGCCCTCTTCCCGCAGCTCATCCGCGGCCACACGCTCTCCGACGTGGTGGCGGTGCTCGGCAGCCTCAACATCATCGCCGCGGAGCTGGATCGATGATCGCCCACCGTAAGATCCTCACCGACGAGATGGTCGCGAAGATCGAGGCGCTCGCGCCCCGCTATCCCAATCGTCGCGCGCTCACCCTCCCCGCGCTCCACATCGTCAACGCCGAACTCCGTCACGTGCCGCTGCAGGCGGTGGCGGAGATCGCCGCGGTGCTGGGGCTGGCCCCGGCCGAGGTGCAGGACACGCTCACCTTCTACCAGTTCTTCCACCAGGAGAAGCCGCACGGTCGCGTGCGGGCGTTCGTCTGCCGGTCGGTTTCCTGCGCGTTGCGCGGCGGCGACCACCTGCTCGAGCACCTCTGCAAGGCCAACGGGATCGACCCCTACGGCACCACGCCCGACGGCGATCTCACGATCGAGCCCGCGGAATGCCTCGGGGCCTGCGACTTCGCTCCCTGCATCCTCGCCAACGACGACCTGCTCAAGAACATGACCCCCGAAGCCGCCGCTGCGGCCCTGAAGCAGCCGCGGGCGAAGGCGACCTGACCATGCCCTCATTCAAGCCCGTCCTGCTCGAAGCCGTCGGCGTGCCCGACGGCCACACGCTGGCCAGCTACCGCTCTCGCGGCGGCTACGCGCCGGTGGAGAACCTGCTCACGGAGAAGCAGCCGGCCGACGTGGTGGAGATGGTGAAGGCGTCGGGGCTGCGCGGCCGCGGGGGCGCGGGGTTCTCCACCGGGCTCAAGTGGACGTTCCTGCCGAAGGATCACCCGGGCCCGATCTACCTCTGCATCAACGCCGACGAGAGCGAGCCGGGCACGTTCAACAACCGGATCCTGATGGAGGACGACCCGCACCAGGTGCTCGAGGGGATCATCCTCTCGGCGTTCGCCACGCGGGCGAGCACCGCCTACATCTACCTCCGCTACGAGTATCCCCGGAGCTGGCACCGGCTGCAGGCGGCCATCGACGAGGCCTACGCCGCGGGGCTTCTCGGCAAGAACATCAAGGGGAGCGGCTTTTCGCTCGACGTCTACCTCCACCGCGGCGCGGCCGCCTACATCTGCGGCGAGGAGACGGGCCTCATCGAGAGCCTCGAGGGGAAACGGGCCTGGCCGCGGATCAAGCCGCCGTTCCCGGCCATCGAGGGACTGTTCCGCAAGCCGACGGTGGTCAACAACATCGAGACGATGGCCTGCGTGGCGCAGATCGCCCGCCGCGGCGTCGACTGGTTCAAGTCGATCGGCGTGCCGGCCGATCCCAACAACCCCCGCGATCCGGGCAGCTACGGCCCGAAGCTCTACTGCCTCTCCGGCCACGTGGAGCGGCCCGGCTGCTACGAGGCGCCGCTTGGCATCACCGCGCGGCAGCTGATCGAGGAGTTCGGCGGCGGCGTCTGGAAGGGCCGCAAGGCGAAGGCGGTGATCCCCGGCGGCATCTCCATGGGCCTGATGACGGAGGCCGAGCTCGACACGCCGCTCGACTTCGCCGGCCCCGGCAAGGTGGGCTGCCTCGGCCTCGGCACGGCGGCCGTCGTCGTCATCGACGAGACGGTGAGCATTGTCGACTTCCTCCACAACTCCTGCCGCTTCTTCGCCCACGAGTCGTGCGGCCAGTGCACCCCCTGCCGCGAGGGCACGAGCTGGTCGCTGCGGATGCTCGAGCGGATCAAGGCGGGCAAGGGACGGCTCAAGGACCTCGACCTCCTGGCCGAGATCGGCGCCACCATGGGCATGATGCCGGGCTCGACGATCTGCGGCCTGGCCGACGGTGCGGCCTGGCCGATCAAGAACGCGATCAAGAAGTTCCGTGGCGAGTTCGAGGACTACATCAAGCAGACCAATCCGCACGGCTGGATGGTCACCGATCCCGTGCCCGCCCTGCAGATCGTCGGAGCCCACTGATGCCCACAGTCATCGTCGACGGCAAGGAAATCGAGATCGGCGCCGACGAGCGGCTCAACTGCATCGAGGCCGCGCGCCGCGCCGGCAAGGAGATCCCACACTACTGCTGGCACCCCGGGCTGTCGGTCGTGGCGAGTTGCCGCATGTGCCTCATCGAGACGGGCCAGCGCGACGCCGCCACCGGCAAGGTCACGATGATGCCCAAGCTCGTCCCCGGCTGCCAGACGCCGGTGAAGGACGGCACGGTGATCGTGACCGAGAGCCAGCTCGTCAAGGACAGCAGGGCCCGCGTCGAGGAGGCGCTCCTCATCGACCACCCGATCGACTGCCCGATCTGCGACAAGGCCGGCGAATGCCTGCTGCAGGACTACCACTTCCAGCACGGCCAGGCGGAGCGGCGGGCCGACCTGCACCCGTTCACGAGCCGGCGCCGCGACGTCGGGCCGACCGTCACGCTCTTCGTCGACCGCTGCATCATGTGCACCCGCTGCGTGCGGTTCACCCGCGAGGTGTCGGGCACCGCCGAGCTGATGGTGACGAGCCGCGGTGCCAAGGAGGAGATCGACGTCTTCCCCGGCCACCCGCTCGACAACAAGCTCTCCGGCAACGTGGTCGACCTCTGCCCCGTGGGCGCGCTTGGCGACAAGGACTTCCTCTACCAGCAGCGGGTCTGGTTCATGAAGCGGGAGGCGAACGTCTGCGGCGGCTGCTCCGCCGGCTGCTCGATCCACACGGAGCACAATCAGGACACCGTCTACCGGCTCAAGCCCCGCGAGAACCCGCACGTCAACACGTGGTGGATCTGCGACGACGGCCGCTATGGCTGGCACCACATCCACGACGCCGCGCGTCTGGTCGGTGCTACGCGAGCGGCATCGACCGGCCGGCGCGGGACGCCGGCGTTCGACGACGTGGAATGGCACGACGTTGCCCAGCGGCTCCGCGACGATCTCAGGGCGGTCGGACGGCTGGCAGTGGCCGTCTCGCCGATGCTCACCGTCGAAGAGGCGTGGATGCTCTGCGCGGTGGCGAGGTCGATCGACCCCGAGGCTTTCCTCGCCGTCGGCCACGTGCCGCGGGAGGGCGACGATCAGACGTTCCCGGGCGGCTTCACGATCCGTGCGGAGAAGTGCCCCAACCGCCGCGGTGTCGAGGCGGTCGTGGCGCTCTTCGACCCGGCCGTGCCCGGCTGGGAGGCGCTCGTCGAGCATGTCCGCCAGGGACGGGCCGACGCGGCCTGGGTCACCGCGGCCTATCCCGGCGCATGGATCGACGACGACACCGCGGCCGCGTTCGGTGATCTCAAGTGCCTCGTCGTGCAGGACCTGTTCGACTCACCGCTCGCCCGTCTCGCGACCTGGCGGCTGCCCGCGGCCGGCTTCGCCGAGCGGGCCGGCACCTGGGTCAACGTCGGCCACCGTGCCCAGTGCTTCGAGCAGGCGGTGCGGCCGCCCGCCGGCGTCTGGCCCGAGGGCCGACTCTCCTGGAACATGCTCGGCCGCCGCGGCCTCTACGATCCGGCGGCGGTGCGGCGGCAGATCGCCGAATCGTCCGCGGTGTTCGCGGCGCTCGCCGGAGACGTGCCTGCCACCGGCATCGACCTGCGGATCGGACAGCTCGCCTGAACCTGAAGCCTGAACCTGGCAGCTGCCGGCTCACACCTCCGACGACACGACCCCGACACACCCTCCACGATACGCCACACGCCCCCCCGCAACGCCCATGACCGCCTACCTCCCCTCGCCGTCGACGATCGCCGCCCTCGTGAAGATCGGCCTGCTCGTGGGCGGGCTCATGACCGCGGCGGCCTATCTCGTGCTCGTCGAACGCTGGATGGCTGCCTGGGTGCAGGACCGCAAGGGCCCCAACCGGGTCGGCATCCCGCTCACGAAGATCCGGCTCTTCGGCCTGGGGCAGCCGTTCGCCGACGGCCTGAAGATCATCCTCAAGGAGGACTTCACGCCCCGGCACGTCGACAAGGTGCTCTACACCGCCGCGCCGCTGGTGATCCTCGCAGCATCGCTGGCGATCTTCGCCGCGATCCCCTTCGGCAGCGTGCTGCCGCCGCTGGGCATCCCCGGCCTCCCCGACCCGGTGCCGTTCCTCGTGGCCCCGGGCCTCGACGTGGGCGTGCTCTGGGTGTTCGCGCTCTCGAGCATCGCCGTCTACGGCGTGCTCCTGGGCGGCTGGGCGAGCAACAACAAGTATGGCTTTCTCGGCGGCCTCCGCTCGAGTGCGCAGCTGGTCGCCTACGAGATCCCGCTGGGCCTGGGCCTGCTCGGCGTCGTGCTGGCGGCGGGATCGCTCAAGCTCGATCGCATCATCAGCGCCCAGGCGGAGAGCGGTATCTGGTACGCCCTCGCGCAGCCGCTCGGCTTCATCGTGTTCCTGGTGGCCAGCTTCGCCGAGGCGGCCCGCCTGCCCTTCGACCTGCCTGAGGCGGAGCAGGAGCTGGTGGGCGGTTATCACACCGAATACTCGGGCATCAAGCTGCTGCTGTTCCTCGTCGCCGAGTTCCTCCACATGGTCACGGCGGCCTTCCTGATCGTGATCATGTTCCTGGGCGGCTGGCACCTGTGGGGCGTGACCGGCTCATCGCAGGAGGTGACCTGGCTGCAGGCCCTCATCCGCTTCGGCGTGCTCTCGGCCAAGATTCTGGGCGTGATCCTGTTCTTCATGCTCGTCCGCTGGAGCTGGCCGCGGTTCCGCTTCGATCAGCTCATGAACCTCGCCTGGAAGGTGATGCTCCCGCTGGGCATCGCCAACCTCGTCACCGTGGCCACGATCGAGGAGTTCCGTCCGCAGCTGCAGCGGGCCCTCGGCGCCGAACCGGCGGCGCTCGTCGCCCTGGCCGCGCCGTGGGCGGTGTTCTTTCTCGGCTGGCTGGCCGCCGGGCTGCTCACGCCCTCCGGCACCGACAACCGTCCGATCCACACGCACGGACCTCTCGACGCCGAGGATCGGCTCCGCGACCGCCAGCTGGTGGAGGCCTGACATGAAGCCCAACGACCCCGCCGTCACCTGGATCGAGGAGAAGCCGCTGGGCCTCACCGAGCGGCTCTACCTGCCGCTCATCGCGCAGGGCCTCGCCACGACGGCCCGCCACCTCGTCAGCCCGAAGGTCACGGTGAGCTTTCCCGAGCAGCGGCCGAAGGTGGGCAATCCGCTCATCTACCGCGGTGTGCACCGGCTCAACCGCGACGGTGAAGGCCGCGTGAAGTGCGTGGCCTGCTTCCTCTGTGCCACCGCCTGCCCCGCCCACTGCATCGACATCGTCGCGACCGACAGCCCCTGGCCCGACCGCGAAAAGTATCCCGAGAGCTTCTCGATCGACGAGTTACGGTGCATCTTCTGCGGCATGTGCGAGGAGGCGTGCCCGGTCGACGCGATCGAGCTGACCAGCCTCCTCGACCTCACCGGCAAGAGCCGCGAGGAGATGATCTTCGACAAGGAGAAGCTCCTGAGCGTCTTCGACATGACGAAGGACGCCGAGCCGATGAAGTCGGCCGGCATGGGAGGGACGCTGTGACCCCGGCCCTCGATCCCCTCCTGCCAGGCGGCATCCTGGCCGGCGGCGTCCTCGCCGCGGCCGCCAGCCTCTGGCTGCTTTTGCCCAACGGCCCCGACCGCGTCGGCACGCGGCGGCTCGGCACGCTGCTGGGCCTGCTGGCACTCGGCGCGTTCATCGTCACCGGCCGACGGCTCGGTGGCTTCGGCGAGGAGGCGGTGTTCCTGATCGTGTCGCTGGTCGCCGTCGTCGCCGCCGCCGCCACCATCGTGTCGCGGTCGCCGGTCTACGCGGCGATCTGGTTCGCGCTGTCGCTGTGCGGCGTGGCCGGCGTGCTGCTGGTGCTCGGCGCCCAGTTCCTCGGCGTGGCCACGATCATCGTCTACGCCGGCGCCATCCTCGTGATGTTTCTCTTCGTGCTCATGCTCGCCCAACCGGCGGGCCTGGCCCCCTACGACCGCGTCTCGAACGAGCCGTTCCTCTCCGCACTCGCGGGCGCCGTGCTGCTCGGCGTGCTGTCGCTGTCGATCGGCAGGCTTTCCGCCGCTCCCTCGGCCTGCTGCGGCCTGCCGAGCAGGGCACAGGCGAGCGCCGATGCGGCCGCCGCCGCGACGGCGCCACCCGTCGCCGCCGCCGTCGACCCGCTGGCGGAAAACCACGTTGCCCGCCTGGGGGGCGAACTCTTCGGCCGTCACCTCGTCGCCGTCGAGGCGGCGGGCGTGCTGCTGCTGGTGGCGCTCATCGGCGCGATCGCCGTCGTGGCGCGGGGCGAGGGCGCCCATGCGTCGATGGGCGACGACGCCGGGAGGGCCGTGCGATGAACTCGCCGCAGTCGCTCGCGATGCTCCAAAACGCCCTGACCGTGGGCGCCATCCTCTTCAGTCTCGGTCTCGTGGGCATCCTCACGCGGCGGAACCTGATCGTGATGTTCCTTGCCGCCGAGATGATGCTGCAGGGGATCTCCGTGAGCCTCGTCGCCTGGAGCCGCCACCACGGCGATTGGGGCGGCCACGTGCTCGTGATCTTCGTGCTCACCGTCGCGGCCTGCGAGGCCGCGGTGGCTCTGGTCTTCGTGCTGCAGGCCTTCTCGCGGACCGGCCGGCTCGACGCCGCGGCCTGGCAGTCGCTCCGCGAGGCGACCGTGGGCCGCACCGTCGACCGGGGATTGCCCGCGGCCGACGCGGCCGCGCCGCCGTTCCCCACGCTGACCCAAGCAGGCGTCCTGCCCGCGCCGGACGAAGATGAACCGCTGCAGCGCGAGCACGTCTGACATCGGCCGCATCCGCCCCGCCCTCCATCCATCGTCCGCCTCACCATCGCCATGCAAGACCTCTCCCCCGCCACGCTGCTGGTGCTCGTGCCGCTGCTGCCCCTGGTCGGCGCGATCCTCACCGTGCTCCTGGGCCGCGTGCTCGGCGGCCGGGCCCACCTCCCGTCGCTGGCCGGCATCGCGGGTGCGGCTGCCGTGGCGATCCTCCTGCTGGCGGCGACTGCCCGCGACGTGAGCCCGGCCCACGGCCCGCGTGCCGAGCCGATCCGGCCCGTGGAGATGATCGCCACGCTCTGGAACTGGGCCTCGTTCGACGACGCCTACACGCCGCCGCCGGGCAGCCCCGCCGCGGCCGTCAGGTCCGTCGCCGACGCCGCCGCGCAGGGCCGGACGGCCGGCGACGTCCGCGGGTTCTCGATACCGGTGGCCCTGCGGCTCGACCCGCTCACCGCCACGATGCTCACCATCATCACCTGCGTCGGCCTGCTGGTGGCGATCTACTCCACAGGCTACATGCACGGCGACCCGGGCTACCCGCGGTTCTTCGCGCTGGTGGCGATGTTCGTCTTCTCGATGTCGATGCTCGTGGCCGCGAGCAACTTCCTGCTGGTCTACGTCTTCTGGGAGGCGGTCGGTGCCTGCAGCTACCTGCTGATCGGCTTCTGGTTCACCAAGCCCGAGGCGGCCCGCGCCGCGAAGAAGGCCTTCCTCGTGAACCGCGTCGGCGACTTCGGTCTGGCCATCGCCGTGTTCCTCCTCTGGATGACCTACGGCACGCTCGACTTCCACGACACGATCTCCCCGCAGGGCGTGATCATGCCGGGCATCCTCGGCCAGACCCGGCTGGCCGATGCGGCCGGCTACGCGGGCGGCGCCGTCGGCACGGCGATCTGCCTGCTCCTGCTCCTCGCCGCCTGCGGCAAGAGCGCCCAGCTGCCGCTGCACGTCTGGCTGCCCGACGCGATGGAGGGCCCCACGCCTGCCAGCGCCCTGATCCACGCGGCCACGATGGTGACGGCCGGCATCTATCTGGTCGCCCGGTGCGCGCCGCTCTTCGCCGCCTGTCCCGGTGCGCTCACGGCGGTGTCGATCGTGGGCGCCACCACGGCGCTCGTCGCGGCGCTCATCGGCACGGTGCAGAACGACCTGAAGCGGGTGCTCGCCTATTCCACGATCAGCCAGCTCGGGTACATGTTCGCGAGCCTCGGCACCGGCACGCTGCTCGGGTTCACGGCCGCCATCTTCCACCTGCTCACGCACGCCTGCTTCAAGGCGCTCCTGTTCCTCGGGGCGGGGTCGGTGATGCACTCGATGGGAGGCGTCATCGACATGCGTCGCTTCGGCGGCCTGCGGCGAGTGATGCCGGTCACGGCCGCCACGTTCCTGGTGGGCGCGCTGGCCCTCGCGGGCGTGGCCCCGTTCGCCGGCTTCTTCAGCAAGGACGAGATCCTGGCCGCGCTCCACGCCAAGGGCTGGCCGTCCGCCCACGACTCGCACCATGCCGTGGTGGCCGCGGCGGAGGGCCCGCTGCGGCTCGCCGCGTTCGCGACAGATACGGGCGCACACGGCGCCGTCGGGCTCGACGCGCTCGACCGGCCCGAGACCTGGCGGCTGCTGTTCTGGATGTCGCTGGCCACGGCCGGCCTCACCGCCTTCTACACCTTCCGTGCCGTCTTCATGACGTTCACCGGCCCCACCCGCGTGCCCTCGGGCGCGCACGGCCACGGCGAGCACGGCCACGAGTCGTACGAGTCGCCCGCGCCGATGACGCTTCCCCTGATCGTCCTGGCGGTGGCGTCGGCGGCGGTCGGCTGGCTGCTCTTCGCCACGAACTGGCTGTCGCACTTCCTCTCCGCGACCCCCTCGCTCACGGCGCCGGCCGTGGCGAGCACCGCCGTGCCGCACGCCTTCCACCTCGACCTGGCCATCCAGGGCACGCTCGCCGCCGCCATCGGCATCGTCGTCGCCGCCATCGGCCACCTCGGCCGCCGCAGCGACGGCCCGCAGATGGAGCGGTTCCTCGGGCCCCTGCAGACGCTCTTCGCCAACAAGTTCTACTTCGACCAGATCTACGCCGCGCTCGTCGTGCGGCCGCTGGAGGCGCTCGCCCTGGTCGCGGCGCTCGTCGACCGCCACGTCATCGACGGCGCGGTCGACGCGATCGCCCGCATCCCGGTCGCGGCGGGCGGGATCATCCGGCGCAGCCAGTCCGGCCTGATGCAGCGATACGCCCTGGCCGGCGTGATGGGCGTGCTCACGATCGTCGTCCTCCTCGCGTGGCAGCTCCGCGGCTGACCGTTCCCCGTCGCCCGAACAATCCATCTCCCATGATCAACCTCGCTCCCAGCGCCGGCGTCCACCTGCTGCTCGTGCTGGCCACGCCGCTGCTCGGCGCACTCAACGTCTGGCTGCTGAGCGGCCGCGGCCGTGCGGCGGTGCGGCAGAGCGCCCTGGTGACCGCGATCCTCACGCTCGTGATCGCCGGCTGGCTCGTTCTCCGCTACCTCGCCAGCCCGGAGGCTGCGGCCGGCGAGCCCTACGCCGTCGTCTCGGCCCCGTGGCTCGTCGGCGGCATCTTCGACGTGCGGCTCTCGCTGGGGCTCGATGGGCTGTCGATCTGGCTCTTCGGCCTCTCGGCGCTCCTCTCCCTGACGGCCGTGCTGGTCAGCTGGGACGCGATCGAGGAGAAGCCGGCGGGCTTCTACGCGCTGCTCCTCCTGCTGGAGGCGGCCATGCTCGGCGTCTTCGCCGCCCGGGATGTCATCCTCTTCTACGTGTTCTTCGAGTTCACGCTCGTGCCGCTTTTCTTCCTGATCGGCATCTGGGGCCATGACGACCGCCGCCGCGCCGCGGTGAAGTTCTTCATCTACACGCTCGCCGGCAGCGTGCTGGCCTTCCTCGGCCTGCTCACGATCGTGCTCTGGAACGCCTCGCACACCGGCACCGTCACCTTCGACATCGCAGCCCTGACCGCGGGCACGGCGGCCCATCCGCTGCCGATGAGCCGGGAGGGGGGCTGGCTGCAGATGATCGTGTTCCTCGCGCTCTTCGCCGGCTTCGCCGTGAAGGTGCCGATCGTGCCCTTCCACACCTGGCTGCCGCTGGCGCACGTCGAGGCCCCGACCGGCGGCAGCGTCGACCTCGCCGGCGTGCTCCTCAAGATCGGCATCTACGGCTTCCTGCGGTTCTCGCTGCCGATGCTCCCCGACGCGACGGCAGCCGCGGCCCCGTGGCTCTTCGCGCTCGGCGTGGCGGGCATCCTCTATGGGGCGCTCGTGGCCCTCCACCAGACCGATCTCAAGCGGCTGATCGCCTATTCCTCGGTGAGCCACATGGGCTACATCGTGATGGGCCTGTTCGCGCTGGAGCCGGTGGCGGTGGAGGGGGCGACGCTGCAGCTGATCAACCACGGCATCTCGGCGGCCGGGCTCTTCGCGCTGGTCGGCATGATCTATGAGCGGTTCCACACCCGCTCGATCCCAAACCTCGGCGGCATCGCCACGAAGGCCCCGTGGCTGACGGTGCTCTTCATGCTGTTCACCTTCTCGAGCATCGGCCTGCCGGGTCTCAACGGCTTCGTGGGCGAGTTCCTCATCCTCGCCGGCTCCTTCCAGCGGGCGTGGACCGGCGTCGACGCCGCCCACCGCTTCTTCTACATCCTCCTGGCCGTGTCGGCCGTGGCCGGCGTCGTGCTCGGGGCCTGGTACATGCTGTGGGCCGTCGAGCGGGTCTTCTTCGGGGCGTCGCGGGAGCCGCCGAAGTTGGGAAGCCACGGCACGACCGGGACCGACCACGACGGCCATGCACATGCCCATGGATCCGGCCATGCCGATGCACCTGGCCACGGCCACGCGCACGGTCATTCCCATCACGCCGCTGATCGCTGCGACCTGCGGTGGTACGAGCTGGCGGCGCTCGCGCCGCTGGCGGTGTTCGCGGTCTGGATCGGCCTGGCTCCGGCGGCGTTCCTGCGGCCGCCGGCGGCCATGCTCCGGGCCGCCACCCGCGAGGCTGCCGCCGCGTTCGACGCGCGGATGCAGCCCCCGCGTGCCCAGGTGGCCGCGGCCGCCATCGGCGCCACCGCGCAGCAGTCCCCCACCCCGTCACGGGAACGCCCATGACCTCGCACATGACATCGCTGCAGACCTTTTTCCTGCTGGCACCGGAGCTGGTGCTCGTGACGGCCGCGCTGGTGGCCTTCCTCGGCGGCGGCTTCGCCGGCCTGCGGCACGGCTGGGCGGTGGCCTTCGCCGGGATCGTCGTGGCGATGCTGGTCGCGGGCGACCAGCCGGCGGCGGGCTCCTGGGTGGCCTCGGGCGGCGTCAGCATCGACGCCTTCTCCACGTACGTCCGTTGGACCGTGCTGGTGCTGGGGGCGCTGTTGTGCCTCGTGCAGTCGGGCGACCTGTTTCCGTCGGCCATGACCCGCACCGGCGTGGTGCGCGGCGGCGGCACCTGCGAGGAGGCGGGCACGTTCCTGGTGCTGCTCGCGGGCCTGTCGCTGACCGCGGTCGCGGACGATCTCGTGCTGCTGTTCGTCGGGCTGGAGCTGGTGTCGATCCCCACCTACATCCTCTTGGCGCTGAAGCGGACCGACGCCCACGGCCAAGAGGCGAGCCTCAAGTACTTTTTCCTGTCGCTGGTGGCCTCTGGGCTCTTCCTCTACGCGGCGATGTGCCTCTACGGCATCGGCGGGTCGACGAACCTGGCGGTGATCGGCGCCCGGCTGCGATCGATCGACTCGACGCAGGTGGGCATCGCCGCCGTGCTCCTGCCGATCGCCATCGGCATGACGCTGGCCGGGGCGGCCTTCCGGCTCGCGGCCGTGCCGATGCACTTCTACGCTCCGGACGTCTACGAAGGGACGAGCCCGTCGAACGCAGCCCTGCTCTCGACGCTCCCCAAGGTGGCCGGCGTCGTGGTGCTGGCGCGGGTGTTGGCGCTGGCGATCCCTCCGGCCGAAGCGATCGACGCCGCGGCCGTCGGTGATGCCGCGTTCGCCCACCTGTCGCTGTTCTGGCGGGTGGCCGCCATCCTCGCCGCCATCACCATGACCGTGGGCAACCTGATGGCCCTGCTGCAGCGGAACCTGCGACGGCTGCTCGCCTGCTCGTCGATCGCCCATGCCGGCTATCTGCTGGTGGGAATCGCCGCAGCCGCAGCCGCCGAGGCGGCCCGGGCGCGGCCCGCCGGCGGCGCCGCAGCCGACACGGCCTGGACCATGGGGCTCGGCGGCCTGTCCGCGACGCTCTTCTATCTCGCGACCTACGCGCTGGCCACCACCGGCATCTTCGCGGCCGTGACCTACCTGGGCCACCGTTGGCCGGAGTGGACGGCCGGCAGCGGACCGCGGCCGCCACGGCAGGAGGTGACGACGGTCGACGACCTCGACGGCCTCTCCTCCACGAACCCCGTGGCCGCCTTCGCCATCGCCCTGTTCCTCCTGAGCCTGGCGGGCATCCCGCCGCTGCCGGGCTTCTGGGGCAAGCTGGCGCTGGCCACCTCGGCCCTGGAGGTCGACTGGAACGAGGCGATCACGCTCGGCAGCCGACGCGGCTGGTTCGTGGGCCTGGCGGTGGTGCTCGTGCTCAACGCCGCGATCGCCGCCGCCTACTACCTGCGGATCATCGCCGCCATGTACTTCCGCTCGACGAAGCGCGGTGTGCAGGCCGACGGCGGCCTGGCCGCCGGCATCGCCATGCTCGCCTGCACGGCGCTCGTGTTCGCCGTGGCCATCCGTCCCCACGGCCTGTTCACATCATCCTCGCAGGCCGGCAGCGCGATCGAAAAGAACGTCCGCTAACCCGCGGCCGCACTCACCCCATGGCCAACACTCCCACCTCCATCGACCGCGCCACCGTCATGGCCGTCCTCGGCGAGATCGCCGACCCCGAGACGGGCCGCCCGCTCGTCGAACTGGGGCAGGTCCGCGACGTGCGGGCGGAGCCGGCGGCGATCGACGTGACGGTCGGCCTCACGTCGCACTCGGCGATCCTCTGGACCCGCACCCGGGCCCGCATCGAGGAGCTGCTGCGGTCTCGATTTCCCGCTGTGCCGAGCGTGACGGTGCAGGTGGTCGAGCACGACCGCCCGCCCGTGAAGCTCGGCCAGATCGGGCTCGAGGCCAAGAGCGTGATCGCGGTCGGCTCCGGCAAGGGGGGCGTGGGCAAGAGCACCATCGCCACGTCGATCGCCATTGGGCTCGCGCGGGCCGGCAGCCGCGTCGGCCTGCTCGATGCCGACGTCTACGGCCCGAGCGTGCCTCACCTCCTCGGGCTCTCCGGCCGGCCGCAGATCGAGCAGGGGAAGATCCAGCCGATGACGCTCGCGGTGGGCACCCGGAGCATGCCGGTGATGTCGATGGGCTTCCTGGTACCGGCCGGCGAGGCCGTCGTCTGGCGCGGGCCCATGCTCCACGGCGCGATCACGCAGATGCTCCGCGACACGGCCTGGGGGCCGCTCGACTATCTCATCATCGACATGCCGCCGGGCACGGGCGACGTGGCTCTGACGCTCTCACAGGTGCTGCCGCTGACGGGCTCCGTCGTGGTCTGCACGCCGCAGGACGTCGCCCTGCTCGACGCGACGAAGGCGATCGCGATGTTCCGCAAGGTCGACATCCCGATCCTCGGCATGGTCGAGAACATGAGCTTCTTCGTCTGCCCCGACACGGGAAAGCGGTACGACATCTTCGGCACCGGCGGCGCCCGGCGGACGGCGCAGGAGCTCGACATCCCGTTCCTCGGCGAGGTGCCGATCCAGATTCCGATCCGCGAGCACGGCGACGCCGGCCGCACCGCGGCCAACTTCGACGACGCCGACAGCCGGCCGTGGCTCGAGGCCATCTGCGAGCGACTGGTGGGCAACCTCGCCGCCGCCCACGCCGCCCGCCCGCCGCTGCCGTCGCTGCCGGTGCTGTGAGCGGCACGGTTCGGGGCTGCCCATGCCCCGTCGCCGGACGTTCGCTTTCGCCCTCCGGGCTGTCGCTCACTCGATGCTGACTGCGCTCCGGCATCCATGCCTGCGCTGGTCAGCAACGCCGGCTCTCGGGACACGGGCAGCCCCTCGCGGATGCATGTGGGCGGACGCTAATACAGCGACAACATGCCGCCGCTGCGCAACTGCAGCACCGGCTGCCGTGTGAACCGCATCACTCCGGCGAGCGATCGCACCTCCGCCGCTTTCGTGCCGACCTTCACCCAGTCCGCCACGGAAGACCTCACCGACGTCTCCAGCGCGGGAAATCCCCACGCCCTGCAGGCGGCCTGCCAGAGATCGTCGAGATGGCGACGGCGCACGTGCAACGTGTCGAGGCCATACCAGTGAGCGGGCTGCTCGATGATCCGGCCGTCGTAATCTCCTGCGATCGTCTGCAGGTCGGCATCGAGCCGGGTGGCTGACTCTTTCAGATCGGCGAGCGACAGCCGACAACCTGGCACGAAGAACGTACGCAGGGCGCGGTAGCGGACGCCGCCGACTGTCGTGATGCCAGCCATCGGCAGACGGGTGATCGCGACGGTCGCGCCACGATCGGCGAGCCGTCGGACGCTCTCACGCACCCACGATGCAATCTGTTCGGCGGGGAAGCCGTAGAGCAGTTCGTTGCCGACATCGGTGATGAGCGCCGCCGGCGGTTCACCGCCGTGGCGGTCGAGAGCCCGCCAGAGGCCGCTGCCGAGGATCGAAGGAAGTCGACGCACCGCCACGCGCGTGTTCACACCGTAGCCACGGCCGTGACCGGCGGCGACGAAGAGATCGGCCCCCGGCGCCCGCGATTCCACCGCCGCCACGAGCCGCGAAAGCCCCCGTGACACGTTGCTCGCCCCGAGCACCACCACACGCAGACGCGGAGAACAACTCACGAGCCTACTCCTAATCATCGCGTACAAAAGAATTCTTTTGTACCCGGAGGCGGGAGGGGGTGCTCATGCTCCGGGAGCCGGCGTTGCTGACCAGCGCAGGCAGGATGCCCGTAGCGAACGTCCGGCGACGGGGCATGAGCAACCCCGGGCCACGCGACTCATGCTCAGCCGGCACTACCCCCACCGCCGCCACGGCGTGTCCCCGGAGAGGCTCTGGAAGCAGGAGACCGTGAGCATCGCGAACATAATGCCGAGGTACGGCTCGTGGTGCGTGTACGCCCACCAGGCGACCGCCGCCCCCGCGGCCACGCCGATCATCGCCGCGATCCGCGCCGCATCCGCCACGCCGAGCGTGAGCAGTCCTTCCCGCACGATCTGCCCGCCGTCGAGCGGCGGCACCGGCACGAGGTTCAGGAGCGGCCAGAAGATGTTGACGTGCAAGAGGAAGAACACCACCACGACCGCCAGCCGTGAGCCGAGCGGCCGCCCCTCGTCCAGCCCCAGCGCCGTGCCGATGCCGGACAGGGGAAACGGCACCGCGTATCCGCCCGCCTTCAGCACGGCGACGAGCGCCGCCGCCAGCGCCAACTGCACCAGCGGCCCGGCCGCCGACACCACCAGTCGCTCGGAGGGCCGGCGGGCGCCGCGGCCGCCCCACGCGGTCGGGATCGCCAGACCGCCGAGGTGGTAGAGCACCACGTGGGCCGACTGCCCGAACCGCCGGTAGGCGAGGGCGTGCCCCATCTCGTGCGCCAGGATCGAGACGAAGACGACGGCGATCCAGACGATCAGGTAGCGCACAAGTGCCCGCTGATCACCCTCCGAGAACGCCTGGCAGATGCCCCACCCCAAGAGCGCGGCGGCCACCCAGAACCATGCCGACACGCGTACGGAAATCCCCGCGAGCGAGAACTGCAGATCGGCGGGTGTCGGCTGTGGGGCGGCGAGAAACATCGCCGGCATTATGCCGCATCCGCCGCCGGCCGTGTGGCCGACGGCCGCGGCACCGGGATCACCCGGGCACGCTGCTCGTCCACCGTCCGCCTCGCGATGGCCAGCACGGCGGCGGCAGCCCGCTCCGCAGACCCGCCTTGGGCGACCGCCGCGGCCACGGCATCGAGCCGCGCCACCACACTCCGTCGCGCTGCCGGGTCTTCGAGCCACTCGACCACGTGGGCGGCCAGGTTGGCCGCCGGATCCTGCACGGCGAGATATTCGGGATAGATCGCCTCGGGGTCGGCGGGAACGACCTGGTGGGGCGGCCGCCATGTCGGCCGTGTCGGACCGATGGGCTCACGGGCCGACAGCAGGTTCACCAGCGTGATGAACCGGGCGTGTCGGAACCAGCTCTGCACGACGTGGGCGACGCCGCCGATCCGGTAGACGATCGCCGTCGGCACGCGGGCCGCCAGCAGCTCGAGCGACACCGAGCCGCTCACGGCGATCGCACACTGCGCCTCGCGCATCAGGCCCCGCGTGCGTCCCGTCTCCACCTCGACATCGACGCCGTCCAATTCCCGGCCGAGCGCTGCGATCGCGTCGCGGACCCGCGTTGCGTGCCGTTCGTGAAGCGCCCCGACGACGAACCGCGCCGCCGGCACCCGTGCGGCCACGCCGGCGGCGGCCCGCAGGATCGTGGCAAGATTCGCCTCGAGCTCCTGGCCGCGGGAGCCGGGAAGGAGCAGCACCAGCGGCCGGTCGTGGGACGCGTCGAGCCGCCCGGAGCCACGTGCCGACTCCATGGCGATCCGCAGCTCGTCGAAGAACGGATGGCCGACGAGCGTGCTGGCCATGCCCTGTTTCAGAAACCACTCGTGCTCGAAAGGAAGCGCCGAGAGCACGTGGTCGACGAGCCGCCGCATCTTGCCGACCCGCCAGCTGCCCCAGGCCCAGATCTGCGGTGGGCAGTAGAAGACGACCGGGATGCCGTGCCGCTTCGCCCGCCAGGCGAGCCACCAGTGGAAGCCCGGGAAGTCGACGAGCACGCAGACGTCGGGACGGGCGTCGAGAAAGCTCCGCTCGGCACGACGCGCCAGGTCGACGAACCGGTGCAGGCTGAGGATGACGCGGAGAAACCACATCACGGCCAGCTGCGTGAGGTCGGCGATCAGCCGGCAGCCCGCGTCGGCCATGCAGGGGCCGCCGAGCCCGACGCACTCCACGTCGGGGCGTCGCGCCACGAGCGCCCGCACCAGCGCCGCGGCGTGATGGTCGCCCGAGGGCTCGCCCGCCGAGAGAAAGACTCGCATCGAAAAGAAAACTCCGCACGGGAGAGGGCTCCCGTGCGGAGTATGTCAGGCTGTCGTCGACCGACCTAGGCCAGTTCGACGGGGCGATCGAGCGGACGCCGCGCGGCTACTTGGCCGCGAAGCCCTTCTTGATGTCGCCGAAGACCATCGTGACCTGCTCGTCGGGAGAGGCCTTCTCGACCTTGCCCTTGCAGTTGTTGCAGCAGAAGCCGACCTCGGCATCGCCGATCGACACCTGCGTGCCTTCCTTCACCGGGCCGCCGCTGAACGGGCAGCCCTTCTGCACGAGCTGGCCGGTCGAGACCATCTGCTGGTGCGCCTTGGCGGCGAACTTGGCGGAGTCGCCCTTGAAGGCCCCCTCGCAGTTGCCACAGCAGAAGTAGACCTTGCCGCCGGCGAAGTCGGCGCTCTTCTCGGGGTTGCAGCCCTTGCCCGACACCGGGCACTTCGCGTCCTTGGGCTCCTTCGGGGCGGCGGTCACGATGGCGGCCGAGCAGACGACGGCGACCAGCAGCAGGGCACTCACGCTACGGAACTTCATGTCCAGAGCCTCCAAGCAAAGGTGATGCAGACAGGGGGATTCGACGCACGTTTCGCAGCAGTGCGCCGCCCGGGAGCATACGCCTCCGCAGGCTCCCGGGCAATCTTTCATTTTTCCGCCTCACTCCCCGGCCGCCGGGCGTTTTTCCGGCGAAACGCCGGCCCGGCCGCCCTGCCGGTGGCGGGGCTCGGGCAGCCCGACCGCGAACACCGCACCGGCGGCGATCACGGCCGCCCCGGCGACGAACACGTGACGGAAGCCCACCCAGTCGACCGCAGCCCCCACGAGCGGCGACACCACGAACGGCAGGGCAAGCGCCGCGCCGACGATGCTCACGTACCGCGGGTGCTCCGCCGGCGCCGGCGCGAGCTCCAGCGCGTAGTTGGTGAAGATCTTCAGCGAGATCGGGTTGAGGCCCAGCGGCGCGTAGACGATCCAGAACCACTCCACCGCGGTCGCCAGCGGCAGCAGCGAGAGCAGCGTCACCACCAGCGGCGTCAGCGACGAGAGCGCCACGAGCCAGACGAGCACGATCCGCGTGCCGCAGCGGTCGGAGAGCGGCCCGGCGACGAGGCTCACGAGCCCCGTGGCGGCGTTCTGCACCACGACCCACGTCAGCAGGCTGCCGGTGCCGCTGCCCAGCCGGTCGCGGGCGAAGGCCTGATAGTGCGGAAAGAGCATGAGCACCGCCGAGAAGCAGGCGGCGACCGCACACAGCCGCACGAGCGGCCGATCTCCGCGCAGCGTCCGCCGCCACGCCGCGCCGCCGCGGGCCGCCGCGGCCAGCCAGGTGCCGCCCCGCGCAGGATCGCACGCCGCGGCGTGCGGATCCGCCACGTCGTCGGCGGGCTCGTCGAGCAGGAGCGGAACGCCGGCGGCGACCGCGAAGAACGCCGCCGTGGCGGCGAAGATGCTGGGAAAGTCACCGCGCGCGAGCCACGGCCCCAGGAGGAGCACGGCCGCGGCGATCGCCAGCACGCTCCCCACGGCCACGCTGACGACCATCGCACGGCCCCGATGCCCGGCCGGAATGAGCTTGCCCTGCAGTGCCGCCAGCGTCAGCTGGTTGAGGCCGTTCGACGCCGAGAAGGCGGCGTACATCGCGAGGAACACGAAGGCCAGCAGGTCGGGCCGCGTCGCGGCGAGCACCGGCCAGGCCACGGCCAGCCCCGCGAAGCAGGCCGCCATGGCGAGGCTCGTCCGCATGAGCGACCACTGCTTGCGCGGCCGGCGGGCGAGGCGGCCCGCGAAGAGCAGTGGCGGCACGCTCTGCCCGCCCCGATTGAGCACCGGCAGCAGGCCGCGGAGCAGACCGGAGTCGACCACGGCGTCGAGCACCGCCGGCATGATGATCGTCTCGGTCTTGAAGATCCAACCGACGCGCACGACGATCTGGTAGCACTCCAGCCAGAGCGTGTTGCGGGCCTCCACTCGATCGCCCGGCCGCCCGCGGGCCGCCGCGGCACCCCGGGCATGGGCCTCGTTGCGTCGGTCGCTCATGGGGGTACGATCTGGGGTGAGGCCGCGGTCCGGCGGCGGCTCGAACCGTCGCCCACCTCCGGCAGCATGAGGGTTTTCCACCATGACGTCCATCGCCCGCCGCGCGGGAATCGCGACGACCGCCATCGCTGCAATGATGACGGCCACGATTGCAGTCGTGACGTCCACGACGATCGACGCCACCGCATCCGCCGCCGACGCCGCCATGGGCGGCGAGCGGCTCGTCTGGTTCGGCACCTACACCAACGCGGCCGCGGGCAGGCCGTCCAGCGAGGGCATCTACGTCTCCCGCTTCGACACCGCCACCGGCCGGCTGACGCCCCCCGTGCTCGCCGGCCAGGCGAAGAATCCCTCGTTCGTCGCGCTGCACCCCGCGCTGCCGATGCTCTACGCGGTGTCGGAGGTCTCCGACGCCGACGGCCGGCCGATGGGGGGCGTGATCGCGTTCGCCGTCGATGAGAAGACGGGGGCGCTCACCCGGAAGAGCCAGCAGCCGTCGGGCGGCAAGGGGCCCTGCCACGTGTCGGTCGATCGCGGCGGCCGTGTCGTGCTCGCGGCCAACTACGGCGGCGGCAGCGTGATCTGCCTCGGCCTCGAGCCCGACGGCGACCTCGCGGCGGTGGTGGCGGGCTCGCCGGGCGGCTTCATCCAGCACGAGGGCAAGGGCGTCCACCCGCAGCGGCAGGAGGGGCCGCACGGCCATTCGATCAATCCCTCCGCCGACGGACGGTTCGCCATCGCCTGCGATCTGGGGCTCGACAAGGTCTTCGCCCACGCGCTCGACACCGGCCGGGCAGTGCTCGCGCCGCACCGCTTCGGCAGCACCGCCCCCGGCGCGGGCCCGAGGCACTTCGCCTTCCATCCCGGCGGCCGCCACGGCTACTCGGTCAACGAGCTCGACCTCACGGTCACCGCCTTCGCCTTCGACCCCGAGGCGGGCACGCTGGCCCCCTTCCAGTCGCTCTCCACGCTGCCCGCCGACGTGGTCGACAGAAAGGGCTTCTCGACGGCGGAGATCGTGGCCCACCCGGGCGGACGGTTCGTCTACGCCTCCAACCGCGGCCATGATTCGATCGCCATGTACTCGGCCGACGCCCAGACCGGCCGGCTGGAGTTCCTCGGCGTGGAGCCGATCCGCGGCCAGACCCCCCGAAACTTCTGTATCGACCCGACCGGTCGCTTCCTCCTCGCGGCCGGCCAGAATTCCGACACGGTGACGGTCTTCGCGATCGACGCGGAAACTGGCAGACTGTCCTTCACCGGCCAATCGATCGAGGTTCCCTCCCCCGTCTGCATCCGCTTCCGCCCCGCCCCGCCCCGATGACGATCTGCCTGCTCAAGTCGAAGATCCACCGCGCAGCCGTGACCGCCGCCTCGGTGGACTACGAGGGAAGCCTCACGATCGCGGCCGACCTGGCCGAGCGCGTGGGCCTGCGGCCCTACGAACGGATCCTCGTCGGCAACCTGTCCAACGGCGAGCGATTCGAGACCTACGTCATCTACGGCCAGTCGGGCTCCGGGGCGATCGAGCTCAATGGCGCCACCGCCCACCTCGGCGGGCCGGGCGACCGGCTCACGATCATGTCGTTCACCTGGCTCGACGAGGCGGCGGCGGCCAGTCACAAGCCGCGAATGATCCTCCTCGACGAACGCAACACGATCATCCGCTGACGGCCGATGTCAGCAGGCCGTGAAGACGGTCGTCCGCGGCTGGAGGCCGCTTCCCACAGCCGGTCAGCGCGGCACCTGCGACTGCAGCAGGAGCTCGAGGTAGCTGCGCCGCTCAGGCACACCGCAGCCGAGCTCGCGGGCCAGCGACTCGAGGCAGGCCTGCGCCAGCGGCACCTCCCCCTGCCTGGCGACCAGTTCGATCTCGAGGAAGTCGCCCAGGCCGTGCACGTGGTCGATGGCCGCGTCGATCTCCGTGCCCTGCCAGGGCACGCGGGCCGGCAGCCGCCGCTTGGCCACCGACATCACGGGCCGGAACCCGAGCGACTCGAGCAGCTCGGTCCACTGGCCGAGCGTCCGCTCGCGCGCGGGCCTGGTGTCGCCCGCGTCCGGCGGCGCCGCGGCCAGCGGCAGCTCGATCTCGCGCCGCGTCTTGGTGGCGGCATCGACCCGCGGTCCCTTCCAGGTGACGGCCACGGCATCCCCGGCGGACCGTAGCCGTAGCGCCTCGTCGGTGCGGGCAAAATCACGGCACGGATGGGCGAAGTAGCGGTCCACCTGCTCCACCGGCTCACGGAACCGCGCCGCCAGCGACGCGAGCCGCCGCTGCACCGCCGCCGGATCGGCCACCGGAAATTTGATCTCGACTTCGTACACTGGATGGTGCTCCCTGCTGCAGTCCCCGTCGACCGTCGTTGATCGTCGATCACCGGGCGCCGGCATGGCCACCGATGATCACGGCGATCACGGCGATCACCACGATCGCGACGAAAACCCCCGACGAGGATCTCTGGCGATGATCCCGATGCCGGTGATGATACGCTCCCGCGACCCGTCGGCCCGGCGGCCGGCCCGCCGGCTCCCCGCCGCATGCGCCCCGGTGCTCGCGGCGGCGTGCTGGGTGGGCTGCTGGATGGCCTGCGTGCCCGGCTGCGGCGGGCAGGCTCCGAGCCACCCGGCCGTGGGCCGCACCGTGGGCTCGCTGCCGCTGGTGTCGCTGGCCGACAGGTCGCGAACTCCGCCGCGGTTCGCGGGCCGGGTCACGCTGCTCAACTTCTTCGGCACCTGGTGCCTACCGTGCCGCCGGGAGCTGCCCGGCCTGGCCCGGCTCGCCGAGAGGCTGCGCGCGGAGCCGGCGTTCCAGCTCGTGGCCGTCTCCTGTGGATCCGGAGGGTACGACGACCCCGACAGACTGGCCGCGCTGACCGGCGACTTCCTTGCCGAGCAGCGGCTGGCGATCGACGCCTGGGCCGACCCCGACGGCCGCGTCCGCATGATCTTTCAATCGGCATATGCGTTCAACGCCTACCCAACCACCTATCTCATCGGCCCCGACGGCCGGATCCGCGCCGCCTGGAGCGGCTATCGGCAGCGGGACGAGGCCGACATGGCACGGGCGGTGGTGGCGGCGCTGAAGGACGTGGTCTCACTGCAGGACGTGGACACGGTCGGGGCCGCGGCTCCGGTCAGGGACGCGGCTCCGCCGCAGGAGACGGTGCCTGACAGGACGCCGGCCTTCGAGCCAGCCGCTCCAGCCGCTCGATGATCGCCGCGGCGGCACGCCCCGGATCGGCGGCCGCCGTCACCGCCGATGCGACGGCGACGCGCGTGAAACCGAGGCCGACGATCTCGTCGAGACGCTCACGGGAGATGCCACCGATGGCGAAGGCGGGCAGGCCGGTCTCGGCGACGACTTCGCGCAGGAACGTCGGGCTCGCGTAGGAGCCGAACGTCTTCGTCTCGGAGGGAAAGCAGGGGCCCACGCCGAGGTAGTCCGCCCCGTCGAGGGCAGCCGCCCGGGCCTCCGCGAGGTCGTGTGCCGTGCGGCCCACGAGCCGCGCCGGGCCCACCACGCGGCGGGCCAGCGACGTGGGCAGGTCGGACTCGCCGACGTGCACGCCGTCGGCCCCCGTGGCGGCGGCCACGTCGGCCCGATCGTTGACGATCACGACCGCGGCCGCGTCTGGGCTGCGGCGGGCGGCGACGATCGCCCGGCTCGTGCGGGCCGCGAGCGTCCGTGCGTCGAGCCGCTTGTCGCGGATCTGCAGCATCCGCACGCGGGCCTCGAGGAGCGCCCCGACGAGCCTGTCGAACTCCGCCTCGTCGTCACGGCCGTCGACGAGCACGCAGAGTTGCACGCCGACCAGGCGGTCGCGGGACCGGACGGCGGCAAGCGCCGCCCGCTCGACGACGTAGAGCCGGTAACGGAGCGGCTCGAAGCGGCCCGCCGCCCGCGGAGACACGAGCGCCGCACACTCCTCGAGGCTGCGGAGCGCCTGCGCGGCCCGGGCCGCGTTGGCGGCGATCACGTCGCCGACGGAACCGCGGTGCAGCGGCGCGGCGGCAGCCACTCCGACCCCGACGTCGGCCCCGACGTCGCGGAGGAAGACGCGGTCGGCGAGGCCGTCGGACAGGGCTCCCGCGAGGTCGTGCCGCAGATCCTTCACGAGCCTCGTGAGCTGGCCGTCGTCGAGCACGAACCGCACCATGTCCTCGACGGCCCGCAGGGCCTCGCCGGCACGGTTGGCCGAGGCGTCGACGGCCCGCCAGACCTCCGCCGTCGCCCCATGTTCCGCGAAATCACCCGTTTTCATGCCCCCGTTGTACCCGTGCGGATGCCTTGGAGAAACCGCCACCGGATGGCTACCCTCCCGCCGCCGGCCGGAGTGCTCCGCCCCTGCCCCGCACCACCCGACTCGAATCACCCGACTCGAATCATCGGAATCCCGTCCGTGGGCATTGCACGCTCCCTCACGCTCGTCTGGCCGGGACTTCCCTGGCTGTGGCTGCGCGGCAGCCTCGCCGGGCTGGCGCTGGCGCTGGCGTTCGCCGTGGCGGTCGACGTGGCCGTGTTCACCACCTTCATCTGGACAGAGCTCGTCGACACGCGGACGTCGCTGGCGCTCTGGACGGCCACGGCCGCCGTGTGGCTCGTGGCGACGGCATCGGCCGTCACCGGTTTCCCGCCACCGCTGCCCCGCGGCCGCGACGCTGCCACCGATGCCCTCTTCGTCAAGGCCCGCGACGCCTACCTCGGCCGCGACTGGCTCGCCGCCGAGACGCGGCTGCGGGCACTGCTCGACATGGCACCGCTCGACGGCGAGGCCCAGCTCCTGCTCGGCACGCTCCTGCGCCGCGTCGGCCGGCTCGAGGAGGCAGAGGAGGCGCTTCTGAAGCTCTCCCGCAGTGATTCCGGGGCGGCCTGGCTGGCGGAGATCGCGGCCGAGTGCGACCGGATCGTCGCCGCTCGAAAATCGTCCCCGGCGGCCGCCGACGCCCCGCCCCATCCGGCCACTGGCGACGCGACTCACGCCCGACGGGCCGCCTGACCGGCAGAGCCGCCTGCGTGCGGGCCACATACCGCGGCCGCGCGCTGCTCGCCGGTCGTTGCACCGGTTTCTCGAGCCGGCCTTCTCGATCCGGCCTTTTGGACACGGCTGCGTGAGCCGCCGGGGCGATGTCGCCGGAACGGCAAAAATGTCGATTTTTGCTCGCTTTCCCGCTGCTGCTCGGTCGGGAGAAGTGCTCACGGCAGGCTTTTTTTGCGGTCGATTTTCGCAGCCCGCTAGAATTCCGCCGGTCCCGTTCGGCGTCGGTCGACCTGCTGACTCCTGCCCCGCGAAAACCCGGCTGTTCAAACCGGGCCGCTGGAATCCGTGGGGGAGTTTGGCGTAAGGTTTGCACTGATTGCAGGGTAGGGCCCGGGCTCCTGCCGGAATGGCATCCGCCCGCCCCAGCCCCCCGTCCGAGCGGGCCCCGGGCCGACCCACGAAGGAACCTTCCATGTACGAGCGTTTCACCGACCGTGCTCGCAAAGTGATGCAGCTGGCCAACCAGGAGGCCCAGCGGTTCAACCACGAATACATCGGGACCGAGCACGTCCTGCTGGGGCTCATCAAGGAGGGCAGCGGCGTCGCCGCCAACGTTCTCAAGAACCTCGACATCGACCTGCGGAAGATCCGCATGGAGGTGGAGAAGCTCGTGCAGAGCGGTCCCGACATGGTCACGATGGGCAAGCTCCCGCAGACGCCCCGCGCCAAGAAGGTGATCGAGTACTCGATGGAGGAGGCCCGCAACCTCAACCACAACTACGTCGGCACGGAGCACATCCTGCTGGGCTTGCTGCGGGAGCAGGAGGGGGTGGCGGCGCAGGTGCTCATGAACCTGGGGCTGAAGCTCGAGGACGTCCGCGAAGAGGTGCTCAACCTGCTCGGCCACGGCATGGAGGAGGGGGGCGAGCGGGCCGGCATGGGCGGCCGCCAGCCGGCCGGGGCCGGCGGCTCCGGCAGCGGCGAGGCCTCTGCGAAGGGGGGCAAGAGCAAGACCCCGGCGCTCGACAGCTTCGGCCGCGACCTCACCGAACTCGCGCGGCAGGGCAAGCTCGATCCGGTGATCGGCCGCGAGAAGGAGATCGAGCGGGCGATCCAGATCCTCTGCCGGCGCACGAAGAACAATCCAGTGCTCCTCGGCGAGGCAGGCGTCGGCAAGACGGCCATCGTCGAGGGCTTCGCGCAGCGGGTGGTAGAGGGCAACGTGCCGGAGCTGTTGGCCGACCGGCGGATCGTCGTGCTCGACCTTGCCATGATGGTGGCCGGCACCAAGTACCGCGGCCAGTTCGAGGAGCGGATCAAGGCGGTGATGAACGAGGTCCGCCGCGCCAAGAACACCATTCTCTTCATCGACGAGCTGCACACCCTCGTGGGCGCCGGCGGCGCGGAGGGTGCGATCGATGCGTCGAACGTGCTCAAGCCGGCGCTCGCCCGCGGCGAGATCCAGTGCATCGGCGCCACGACGCTCGACGAGTATCGCAAGTACATCGAGAAGGATTCGGCGCTCGACCGGCGGTTCCAGATCATCATGATCGAGCCCGCCAGCAAGACGGAGGCGGTGGAGATCCTCAAGGGCCTCCGCGACCGCTACGAGACCCACCACCGCGTCAGCATCACCGACGCGGCGCTCGAGGCCGCGGTCGACCTCTCCAGCCGCTACATCACGGGCCGCTGCCTGCCCGACAAGGCGATCGACGTCATCGACGAGGCCGGCGCCCGCGTGCGGCTCAAGGCGATGACGAAGCCACCGGATCTCAAGGAGATCGACGACGAGGTCGAGCGGCTCAACAAGGAGAAGGAGGAGGCGGTCGCCAACCAGGACTTCGAGAAGGCGGCGGCGCTCCGCGACCAAGCTGACAAGCTCAAGAAGAAGAAGCAGACGATGACCCGCGACTGGCGCGACAAGTCGCGCGAGGCCGACGGCGTGGTGGACGAGGAGGTCGTCGCGGAGGTGGTCTCGAAGATGACCGGCATTCCGCTCACCCGGATGTCGACCGAGGACCAGCAGCGGCTCATGGGCATGGAGGACGAACTCCACAAGCGGGTCATCGGCCAGGACGCGGCCATCAAGAGCGTGTCGAAGGCGGTCCGCCGCAGCCGCTCGGGGCTCAAGGATCCGAAGCGGCCGATCGGTTCGTTCGTCTTCGCCGGGCCGACGGGCGTGGGCAAGACGCTGCTGGCCAAGGCGCTCGCGCAGTTCATGTTCGGCGACGCCGACGCGCTCATCCAGATCGACATGAGCGAATACATGGAGAAGCACAACGTCAGCCGCCTCATCGGCGCGCCGCCGGGCTACGTCGGCTTCGAGGAGGGGGGGCAGCTCACCGAGAAGATCCGGCGGCGGCCCTACGCCGTCGTGCTGCTCGACGAGATCGAGAAGGCCCACCCCGACGTCTTCAACATGCTGCTGCAGGTGATGGAGGAGGGCCGCCTGACCGATTCGTTCGGTCGCAACGTCGACTTCCGCAACACGATCCTGATCATGACCACCAACGCCGGTGCCGAGGCGATCAAGAACGAGGCGGCCTTCGGCTTCCAGAAGCCCGACGGCGACGCCAGCTACGACGGCATGAAGGGCCGCGTGAACGAGCGGATCGAGCGGGTCTTCCGGCCGGAGTTCCTGAACCGGCTCGACGACGTGATCGTGTTCCACCACCTCACAGTCGAGGATCTCAAAAAGGTCATCGACATCGAGCTGGAGAAGGTCCGCGAGCGGCTCAGCGAGCGGGGCCTCAAGCTCGAGCTCACCGAGGAGTCGAAGCAGTTCCTCATCAAGAAGGGCTCCGACACCGACTTCGGCGCCCGACCGCTGCGCAGGGCTCTGGAGAACTTCATCGAGGACCCGGTCTCGGAGGAGATGCTCAAGGGCGAATTCGAGGGCAAGGACACGATCCAGGTGGACTGCGTCGAGATCGCCGGCAAGAAGCAGCTCGTTTTCAAGGGGCTCGTCACGGCCGAGCCGGTAGCGGTCGCGCCTGCCGAGGGACCGACGCAAGGCTGAGCGGCCGGAAGTCACGCGGCTTCTGCGCACCTCCACGGCGGCTCTGATCCCGCAGCCGGTGGCCGTGTTGGCGCGGCGGCGTGGGCCGGCGGGGAAACTTCGGCATGGATTACACGGGCTGCTGGAACGGCATCGCGATCGTCGTCGTCAGCATCGCGATCGCGCTCGCGGTGGTCGCCGCCACGCGGCGCTGCTTTCGTCCTGAGGATCTGCGGGACGCGCACGAATCGACCAGCACGCTGCTGGCCATCGTCGGCACGCTCTATGCCGTACTCCTCGGCCTCATCGTGGTCGACGCCATGGCCCGCTTCGACAAGGCCTGCGAGTGCGTGCAGATGGAGTCCAATTGCCTCGCCGACGTCTTCCTGCTGGCCGACGCCATGCCCGAACCATACCGCGGGCGCATCCGCGACAACTGTCGCGTCTACGCGAGGCAGGTCGTCGAGCTCGAATGGCCCAAGATGGAACGGGCCCAGATGAGCGTCGAGGCCCGCATGACGGCGATGGCGCTGGCCCGGTCTCTCGACGGCTTCGAGCCCATGACCGAGGCACAGAAGATCGTGTATCCCGCGCTGGTGGAGCAAATCCGGCAGCTCTGGGACCGTCGCCGTGACCGGGCCGGGGATGCCGAGTACGGCATCCCCACGGTCGAATGGGCGGCGCTTGTCGTGGGCGCGGTCGTGACGGTCTTTCTGGGCAGCCTGTTCCACGTCAACAGTTGGCAACTGCAATGCGTGGTCACGGCCATGACGGCCCTCGTGATCGGGCTCAACTTGTATCTCGTCTGCCTCTTCGGCTATCCCTACGCGGGCGAGCTCTCGGTTGCGAGCCGCCCGTTCAAGATCGACGTCGCCATCTTCGAGGGCGCCTTCGATCGCGCGCCGGCCCACGCCGGCGAGACACACCATGGGCCCGCCACAACGGCCCCTTGATGCGCCCTTGAGCCGCAGCCTGATGCGCCCCGCCGCGCTGGTCAGAACGATCCCGCGAATCAGAGCTGGAACGGCGTGGCGGGGCCGCTCTTGCCGGTGCCGGCCCCCACAGTTGCCGAACCCAGGTACCGAACCCCTGTTACCCAACATAGAGCGGCGGTCGCTGGGAAACCGGCTCGAGTCGTTTCCAACCGAACTCGCCCGCCTGCCCACGCCACCCAGCTTGCCGCGATCCGCCCGCGCCGGCACGGCCGACTCAAGCTGCCCAGGCGGCACGGACGATAGGACCGTTATGGATTGCCGCGCGCCGGCAGCCGGGATGCAGCCATGTCGACACCAGCCACCACGACCCCGCCCGACGCCCCGCACGGAGGCGTCGCCGATTGGTTCGCCGACCAGGTCGCCAACGTCGGCGGCTTCGCCATGGGCCGGGTGGCCGCCATCGGCGACGTGGCGATCTTCTCGCTGAGCACCCTCGGCTGGATCGTCGCCCGCCGTCAGCGGCGCGAGGTGCTGTTGCCGAGCTTCTACCAGATCGGCGTCATGTCGCTGCCCGTCGTGGCGCTGACGGGGCTCTTCATCGGCATGGTGCTGGCGGTGCAGAGCTACGCCCAGTTCAAGGCCCTGGGCCTCGAAACGCGGCTGGGCTCCGTGATCAACCTCTCGCTGGTCCGCGAGCTCGGCCCGGTGCTCGCCGCCACCATGCTCGCCGGCCGCGTCGGCAGCGCCATGGCCGCCGAGCTCGGCACCATGCGGGTGACGGAGCAGATCGACGCCCTGGAGTGCATGGGCGCCAACCCGATCTACTACCTCGTCGTGCCCCGGTTCCTCGGCTGCCTCGTCCTCATACCCGCCCTGACGGTGATGGCGGACTTCATGGGAGTGCTCGGCGGCTACCTCTACTCCCACCTGCTCCTGGGCATCGACTACCACCACTACTGGGAGAATTCCCGGGCATACGTCGACGCCTTCGACTTTCTCATGGGCATCTCCAAGAGCCTGTTCTTCGGGGCCGCGATCGCGCTGGTGAGCTGCCATCACGGCTTCCACTGCGGCCACGGCGCCGAGGGGGTCGGCAGGGCGGCGACGAACGCCTTCGTGCACTCCTTCGTGCTGATCCTCGTGCTCGACCTGTTCCTCGGCATCGGCCTCAACAACATCCACGACTTCTTCCGACCGGAGGGACCGCGCCGGCTGCTGTGAGCCGCCTGCGTTTCGCCATGCCCGCCACCGCGACGAGCACCGCCGCCGATCCCGACCGGGCAGCCCCGCCGCTGCTGCAGGTCGACGCTCTCTCCGTGCGGTTCGGCCGTCACCAGGTGCTCCGCGACATCTCGCTCGACATCCCGGCCGGCGAGACGCTCGTGGTGCTCGGCGAGAGCGGATGCGGCAAGACCGTGCTGCTCAAGACGATGATCGGCCTGGTGCGTCCGGAGCGGGGCGCCGTGCGGTTCGACGGCCGGAGCCTCGCCCGCATGCCCGATCGCGAGCTCGCCCACCTCCGCACCCGCTACGGCTTCGTCTTCCAGGGGGCGGCCCTCTTCGACAGCCTCTCGATCGCCGACAACATCGCCTTTCCGCTGCGCGAGCACACGCAGATCGCGGCCGCGGAGGCCCACGACATCGTCGTCTCACTGCTCGACGAAGTCGGCCTGCCGCGATCCGTGCTCGCCAAGAAGCCGGTCGAGCTCTCGGGTGGCATGCGGAAGCGTGCCGGGATCGCCCGGGCGCTCGCGCTCGATCCCGTCCTCATCCTCTATGACGAGCCGACGACGGGGCTCGACCCGATCATGAGCGATGTCATCAACGAACTGATCCTGCGGGTGCGCAAGCGGCCCGGCGTGACGAGCGTCGTCGTGACCCACGACATGAACACGGCCCGCAAAGTCGGCGATCGGATCATCATGCTCTATCCGCTGTTTCGCCTCGACGCCGACGAGCCGCAGGTCGTCTTCATGGGCACGCCCGACGAGCTTGAACGCTCGCGCGACCCCCGGATCAGGCAGTTCGTCGAGGGCCGCGCGGAGGGGAGGCTGGCCGACGCCCACGCCGAGCAGGAAGTGGAGGAGGAGCCATGAGCGATCGCGTGATGCAGTTCCGTGTGGGCGTCATGGTGCTGGCCACGGCGATCATCGCCGGCATCCTCATCGTGCTCTTCGGCGACCTGCCGTCGCTGGTACAGGGCACATACCCGTTGAAAATGAGCTTCTCCGACGCCCGCGGTGTGGCCGGCGGCACGCCGGTCCGCAAGAACGGCATCCTCGTGGGCCGGGTCTCGAGCGTGATGCTCGACGAGCGTGGCGGCGTGAGCGTCGTCGCCGACATCGACTCCCACGTTCCGATGTACAAGGACGAGGTCCCGCGCATCTCCAGCACCATCCTCGGCGACGCCGAGATCCAGCTCGTGCCCGGCCAGGTCACGCCACCGCGGCAGCGGCTCGCCGCCAACGACGTGCTCGTCGGCGCCGTCTCCCGCGACCCCCTCGAGATCTTCTCGGCCCTCGAGCCGAAGCTGGCGAGCACGCTCGATTCGCTCGCCCAGGCCAGCGAATCCGTGCAGAAGCTGTCGGTGAACATCGACCGCGTGTTCGCGGGCGGCGACGACCGCTTCGAGAAGATGATCCGGAAGACCGACGCCGCGCTCGACTCCTTCAACACCGCGATGGACAACATCAATGCCGTGATGGGCAACGCCGAGACCAGGGAGGACATCCTCAACACGATCGCGGCCCTCCCCGAGGTGGTGGCCGACCTCCGCAAGACCGTGCAGGGAGTCAGCGTGACGGTGGACACGGCCGACCGCAACCTCCGCAACCTCGAGGGGCTCACGAAGCCGCTGGGCGAGCGCGGGGCCGCGATGGTCGCCCAGATCGACAAGACGATCGGCCGCCTCGACGAGACGCTGCAGCAGGCCGCCATGTTCACGAAGGCCCTCAACGAATCGCAGGGCACGCTCGGCAAGCTCGTCCGCGACCCCCAGGTCTACAACGAGCTCGCGCAGGCCGTCTCCACGGTCAATCACCTCACCAAGGAGCTGCGGCCGATCGTGGACGACGTCCGTGTCTTCACCGACAAGATCGCCCGCCACCCGGAGCAGCTCGGCGTCCGCGGCGCGCTCGATCGTCGGCCGGGCCTGAAGTGATGCTCGCGTCCCCGCCACCGCCGCCCCCGCCGGGTTGCGGCGGCCCGCGACCAGCCGTGATACTATTCCGACGCCGGTGCCATCGTCCGACCCGACCACAGGATCCGTGAGGGGCGGCCCACGCCCCGAGAGCCGGCGTATGCAGACAAGCGAAGCAAGGATTGCGGAGCGTCGTCTGCATCCGAGAGAGCGGAGGGCGCGACGCCCTCCGCGAACGTCCGGCGATGGGGCGTGGGCCGCCCCGAACCGTTGACCAAACCGCTTTCCCCCATCATCACGCCCTATCCGGGAGTCCTTCCATGCCTGCAGCCAACCCCTCGTCACGCCGTCGTTTCCTCCGTTCTGTCGCCCGGGGTGTCGCCGCTTCGGGCGCCGCGGCGGTCCTGCGACCCCTGGCCGCGCAGGCGGCCAGCGACCGGCCGATCCTGGCCACCATCGGCCTCCGCAACCAGGGCTGGACGATCACAGAGAAGTCGTTCTCGTTCGCCGACTTCGCCGCGCTCGCCGACGTCGACGCCAACGTGCTCGGCGCGCACGTCGAGAAGGTGGCCGGAAAGCAGACAAAGCGGCCCGACGCCTACGCCGACTACCGGAAGATCCTCGACCGCAAGGACGTCGACGCGGTGATGATCGCGACGCCCGACCACTGGCACACGAAGATCGCCGTGGAGGCGATGCGAGCCGGCAAGGACGTCTACTGCGAGAAGCCGCTCACGCTGACCATCGCCGAAGGGAAGCTGATCGAGAAGGTCGTCAAGGAGACCGGCCGGGTCTTCCAGGTCGGCACGATGCAGAGGACCGAGGCTGAGAAGCGGTTCCTGCAGGCCGTCGCGCTCGTCAAGGCGGGCCGCATCGGCTCGGTTCGCAAGGTGACCTGCTCGATCGACGGCATGGAGCCGTCGCCCGTGATCCCCGTGGTGCGGGTGCCTCAGGGGCTCGACTGGGACGTCTGGCTCGGTCCGGCGCCGAAGGTCGACTACCGGGCCCTCCCGGAGGAGCGCAAGGGCTATGGCGGCGGCGTGCCGCTCTACAGCAACTGCCACTACTCCTTCCGGAACTGGCACGAGTATTCCGGCGGCAAGGTGACCGACTGGGGCGCCCACCACGTCGACATCGCCAACTGGGCGCTCGGCTGCGGCGACACGGGCCCCAGCCGGGTGACGCCGGTCGAGTTCACCCTGCCGGTGCCCTACAAGGACGGGTTTCCGCTGGTGCAGGACCAATACAACGCGGCCACGCGGTTCACGATCAGGGTCGACATGCCCAACGACGTCGAGCTGATCATCACCAGCGAGGGCGACAACGGCATCCTCTTCGAGGGCACCGAAGGCCGGTTCTTCGTGAACCGCGGCAAGATCACGGGCAAGCCCGTGGAGAATCTGAAGGACAATCCGCTGCCCGACGGCGCCATCGAGGAGGTCTATGGTGGCCCGGTCGCCGCGAACCACACCGCCAACTTCGTCGAGTGCATGAAGTCGCGGAAGCAGCCGATCTCCGACGTCTGGTCGCACAACCGCATGCTCGAGATCTGCCACCTCGCCAACATCGCCATGCGGCTCAACCGGCCGCTGACCTGGGATCCCAAGGCCCGGGAGATCGTCGGTGACGCGCAGGCCAACGGGTTCCTGGCCCGCGAGAGCCGCAAGGGCTACGAGATCGCCGGCTGAACCATCCTCGGGGGCAGCCGGGCTGCGTCTCGTGGCCTTCTTCACCACACGACTCGCGACACCGGGCCGTGGCGCCCCT
This sequence comes from Pirellulales bacterium, assembly GCA_044370415.1. Lineage (GTDB taxonomy): Bacteria > Planctomycetota > Planctomycetia > Pirellulales > UBA1268 > CAMCQY01. The sequence goes on along the minus strand of JBILVO010000008.1, from coordinate 12,561 downwards.
CCGTCGACCGTTGTCGGTGAATGCCCGAGCGTTCACGCTTCCCTGCAGGCTGGTGCCTAACGCCGCCATCGACGAGCGGAAGCAGGCAACCTGCGCGGCCTGGGCTGAATATTCTTTAAGGGGCGACCGTGCCGATAAAGAAAGCTGGTGATCGCACGATGGGACGCGATGAAAACCGGCATGACACTCCTGGCTGCAGCAATGCCGCACGAAACACCGCCGCGCCAAAGCAGGCCGGTGCCCGCCTGGCGGTGGTGCTGTGGCGCGGTCTTCATCTGCCTGGCTGCCCTGCCCTGGGTCACCCCGTCGCCGGTCTCCGCCCAGGAGGCGATTCCCGCGCCGAGTCCGGTGTTGGATCCGAGCCAGGCGGGCAACATCGACCTCGGCGCCGGCGAGCGGCTGGATGTCGACGGAGCCAGGCGGCCCGGCACCGTGCTCGACCCCAATCAGGCGGGCAACGTCGACCTTCGCCTCGAGCAGGCATTGAGCGGGATCGACGGAAAGCAGGAATCGCTGCCGATCATCCGCCTCAGCGGTTTCTTTCAGCTCGATGACGGCCTCTACAGCCAGCCGGCGGCGAGCCGCGAGCGGATCGGCGACGCGCTCGACGGCGTGAGCTTCAGGAGGACGCGGCTTCAGGCGTTCGGGAAGCTCACCGAGTTCACCAACTGCTCGATCATGATGGACTTCGCGCAGGCCGGCCGGCCCAGCTTCATGGACGTCTGGGGGGAGCAGGAACAGATCCCCTTCTTCGGCACGATCCGCATCGGACAGTTTCGCCAGCCGGGCACGATGGAGAGCTGGACGAGCATCCGTCACCACCAGTTCCTGGAACGGAGCGTCGCGTTCCAGGCGCTGGAGCCTTTCCGCCGCGTGGGCATCATGGCCTACTCGATGACCGAGGACGAACGCACCGAATGGGCCTACAGCGTCTACGCCTCGGGACTCACGTTCTGGAACGGTCAGGAGAAGGTCTACAGCACGATCGGCGACAATCGCAACGGTGCCCAGATCGGCGACGACGGCGGCGTCGCCTTCGCGTCGCGGATCACGCACCTGCTCTATTACGACGACCTGGCCCCGGATCGCCACCTGCTGCACGTGGGCGGCGGCTACCGCTACGGCACGACGGGCGGCTCGCCCAACACCACCGGCTTGTTCGCCAAGACATACCGGTCGGCGATCTACCCGGAATTCTTCGTGGGCGACGCCACGGCACTGGGCCTGACCGCAGCCGGCACACCGCTGCTGCTCGACACCGGCCGGATCCTCGCCGACGACTTCCAGGACATCCACGTGGAACTCGCGGGCAGCCACGGCGCGGCACACTTCCAGACGGAGGCGATGCTCACGGTGGTCCACCAGTTCGGCGGGCCGGCGATCATGCAGCCCGCCGCCTACTTCCAGTGCGGCTACATGCTCACGGGCGAGGCGATCGGCTATCTCAAGCAGGTGGGCGCCTTCGACTACACGGTCGCTCCCTTCACACCCTTCTTCGGAACCGGCCGGAAGGGACGCATCCGCGGCTGGGGCGCGTGGGAGGTGGCAGCCCGGTGGTCGTACGTGGACCTCTCAGGCGTGAACGTGCGGCCGCAGAATCAGCTCTCCGACACGAGCGGCCCGCCGCCGTCGCCCAACGCCGGCATCGTCAACCAGGCCACCGTCGGCGTGAATTGGTACTGGAACCGGTTCGCCAAGGTGCAGTTCAACTGGATCCGCAGCATGCCCGACTACGTCGGCTACGGCGCGGCACCGTTCGACATCTACGGCACCAGGTTCCAGGTCGAATTCTGAGCGGCCGCCGGCCTGCGGGCCCGTGACGCGGTCTCGCGACCGCGCTCGAGCCGCCGACTCACGAGGCGCCGACCGGGGCCGACAGCCCGTTCTCCAGCACCCGCAGGTACTCCGCGACGTACTCGCCGTAGCGGGCCCGCACCTCGGCTGCGACGTGCTTGTAGCCGGGCACGCGGCCGCGGCACTTCGCCGCGCCGCACTGGCACGCCCCGCCGCCGTGGTCGATCTCGTACTCGAACGTGTTGTAGTCGAAGGTGACTTCCTCGCCGGCCGCGATCGGCCGCAGGGCCCGCACCTCGATCTCGCGGTCGTTGGCCCGCACCAGCACGCCGCAGTTGGGCTCGCAGGAGTGCCTGACGAGCACCATCGCGCCGTCCGGCATGATGTGCGTGTCGACGTCGACCTGCATGGTGTGCCGCGAACGCTGCGGCAGCCGCGGGCCCCAGGCCTTGAGGAGCGACTCACCCGCGGCGATGTCGCGAGCTGCGAACACCGATCGACCCTGCCGACCGTTCCGCACCTCGACCGGCTCGTGGGCGGCGGGCACGCGATCGATGGAATCGTGCGGCACGATCCCGGCCATCTGGTCGAACTGCAGCTCCCGGACACGGCCGCCGTACCGCTCCGCCAGCCACGCCATCGTCTGCTCCACGGTGTCGGGCTGGAGCAGCACGAGATCGCCGGGCCGAGAGGCGTCGAGCACGAGCGCCGCGGCCTGGCACCAGGAGCCACCGGCCTCGATCGCGACAGGGCGATCGGCCCGCTGCGCGGCCTGGATGCCCCTCGTGATCAGCGCCGTGATCTCGCCGGGCTCGCGGCCGCGGATGTAAGCGTCTTCATAAATCACCACGCGATCGAACGTCGCCGCCAGGAGTTCGCCCTGGCGGATCAGGTCCTCGTCACGGCGGTCGCCGGCGGCCGAGTAGACCGCGGTCCGCCGTGCATGGGGCAGGTTGCGGACGGTGCTGCAGATCTGCTCGAGCGACGGCACGTTGTGGCCATAGTCGACCACGATCGACGTGCCCTCCAGGTCGAGCAGGTTGAAGCGACCGGGAGAGCCTGCGGAGCCCGACGAGAAGCTCTCCAGGCCGAGCCGCACCAGTTCCAGCGGCACGCCGAGCCGCCACGCGGCGGCGGCGGCGGCCAGGACGTTCTCCACTTGGAATGCCACCAGCCCGCGATGGACCAACGGCACCCGCTCGAGGCTCGCCAGCCGCGTCTCACGGGGCCCGTCGCACAGCACGATCCAGCCGTCGCGGACGGTGGCGGCCAGGCCGCCCTGCGCGAGGTGCTCCACGATCACCGGATTGGCCGGATCGAGCGCGAAGTAGACCACCTGTCCGTCGCTCCACTTCTTCATGTCGACCACGAGCGGGTCGGCGGCGTTGAGCACCGCCGCGCCGGTGCGCCGCACAGCCGCCACGATCGCGCCCTTCACCCACGCCAGCCGCTCGGGCGTGTCGATCTCGGCCAGGCCGAGGTGGTCGCCGGAGGCGATGTTGGTGACCACGGCGACGTCGCACAGATCGAAGCCGCAGCCCTCGCGGAGAATGCCGCCGCGGGCGGTCTCGAACACGGCCGTCGTAACCGCGGGATTGGCCAGCACCCGCCGGGCGCTCGCCGGTCCGCTGCAGTCGCCGCCGTCGATCTGCCGTGCCCCCACCCAGACCCCCTCGGTGCAGGTCGTGCCCACGGTCGCGCCGCCGGCCGTGGCCAGATGCGAGAGCAGTCGCACGACGGTGCTCTTGCCGTTGGTGCCGGTGACGGCGGCCACGGGAATCCGGCCGTCGTCACCCGTGTCGAACAGCGTATCAACGATGGCCGCGCCGACGTTCCGCGGCGTGCCGACCGTCGGCTCGAGGTGCATCCGCAGCCCCGGTCCTGCATTGACCTCGATGATGACGCCCCGCTGCGACTCGAGCGACTGCGCGATGTCAGACGTGACGATGTCGATGCCGGCGACGTCGAGGCCGATGATCCGCGCCGCCTCGATGGCCCGCTGGGCCACCTCGGGATGCACGAGATCGGTCACGTCCTCGCTGGTGCCCCCGGTGCTCAGGTTGGCGTTCTGCCGGAGAAACACGGTCAGCCCGGCCTCGGGCACGCTCTCGGGCGTCAGCCCCTGCTCCGCCAGGACGGCGAGCGCGACCTCGTCGATCCGCACCGGGCTCAAGGCACCGGCGTGGTCGCTGCACCGCCGCGGGTCCTCGTTGACGACGTCGACGAGCTGCCGCACCGTGGACCGGCCGTCACCGAGGACGGTCGGCGGATGCCGCCGCGCGGCGGCCACGACCTTGCCTCCCACCACGAGCACGCGGTAGTCGCCCCCCGACACGAACCGCTCGACGACGATGGTCGACTCCTCCGCGCGGGCGACGGCCCAGGCCTTCTCCACATCCTCGCGGGTGGAGAGGTCGACCGACACACCCCGGCCCTGGTTGCCGTAACGGGGCTTCACGACCACCGGGGCGCCGATCTCCTCGGCCACGGCCCAGGCATCGGCAGCGTCGCTCACGGGGCGGCCCTGCGGCACCGGAATCCCGGCCTCGGCCAGGAGCGTGCGGGTCAGCTCCTTGTCCTGCGCAATCGACTCGGCGACGGCGCTGGTCCTGTCGGTCTCGGCGGCGCAGATCTTGCGCTGCTTCGACCCCTGACCGAGCCGGATGAGCGAGCCGTCGGTGAGCCGACGGTAGGGAATGCCTCTGGCCACGGCGGCATCGACGATCGAGCGGGTGCTCGGTCCGAGCTGCACGTCGAGCAGCAGCTGTCGCAGCCGCTTGACCTCGGCGGTGATGTCGAAGGGGCTGCCGTCGACCGCCGCCATGATGAGGCGGTGCGCCGTCCGTGCGCACTCGACGGCGAAGGACTCCTCCTTGTATTCGATGACGACCTTGTAGACGCCGCGGGCCTTGGCCTCACGGGCCCTGCCGTAGCCGACGGGCGTGCCGCCGAGCGACTGCAGTTCGATCGTGACATGCTCCAGGATGTGGCCGAGCCACGTCCCCGTCCGCAGCCGCTCGAAGAAGCCTCCCCGCTCGCCGATCGAGCAGCGGTGCTCGATCATGGAGGGCAGCCAGCCCATGAGACGCTCGTTGAATCCGGGCAGCGTGTTGGAGGGAAAGTCCTCGAAGCGGCCGAGATCCACCCAGATCTCGAGGACGGGAAAGGATGCCCACTGGTTCGGACCGCGAAGAACCTTGAGCGAAGTGATCTCCATGATGGAAGCGGTGTGTGCTCTCTAGGCGTTGCGCAGACGCGTGCGCGGGCCTGTGGGGTGTGCGCCTCTTCCAGCCGCCGGACGTTCCGGGGGGCATGTCAGGAGAGAGGCGGCACGGATCACATCGAGACCGCCGGGGCGCGTCGCCCCGAAGGTCCGCTGGTCACCGGCTGCCATCCGCGTAGAGAACCATGCCCGGGGGCATGGGACGTGCGCGGACAGAGAGCCGGGCTTCAGGGCGGCCAGCAGTCCGGGGCCGCGGGAGAAGTGCCTCTGGCAAACACGAAGTTCGCAGGCAGGCTGAAGAACAACCGGGGAACAGGTCTCCCCACCGACAACCGACAGGCCGAGGTGGCCATGGATTGGCTGACGTCCCAAGCCGCGAGGCCGGATGCCACCGCCGCACGCCACACGGACGCGCGTTCGCTTGCGGTTCCCGTTCCTCGCAGCACCTTGAATCCATCCAGCCGTCCGCGCGGCATCCCGCCGACAGGCGGCCCGTCGGGCGAACGCGGTCGCGATGTTTCGTGTCTCGCGAACCGCCAACGCTCGACTGAAGAAAAAGTCTACGCGCCCGCGAGGCGAGTGCGAATCCTTTTCCAAAAAAACTTCAGGGAAGCAGCTTTCGTGCCGACGACGCGAAAAACCTGCATCTCCCTGCAAAACAGCCAGATGCAGGCAGACCACGGGAGAAACGTCCTGTATCCGCGACCCGGCGGGCACGCTCATGATGGAAGAAGTGACAACCGGCTATGCAGAACAGGAGGCTGCGGGAGGGAGCGTTGGAAGGATTTTCAAGGAGCCATCTGCAGGCGGCCGCCGGCCTCCGGGGATCGCGATGTGCTCCGAGTTAATCTAGGGGTCTTCGGCAAGCCACGCAAGATTCTGTTGGTGACCGGCGGCGAGGCCGCCAATTCGGTTCATCTAGTCTACTCGGGCGTCTTTTTGACGTTTTTTCCGGTATAACGAGCCCCTTCCAGGCTCGACACCGGCCCCCGGCCGCTTCCGCGCATGCCGCCATCTCCGCCCCGCGTTTCAGCGCTCCTCGCCCCGGCGTCGCGCACGGCCAGCACGGCTTCGCCGCCGTCCCCGGCAGACGGCTTTTCGCTGGAACCAGGCGAATACGTCGTCGCCTCCTGCCGGTTCGACCTCAACGCCGACCTGATGTTCACCGACGGGGCGATCCTGCTGACGAATCGGCGGGTTGTGGCCGATCAGCCGGCCTCCGTCGACTGCGGTCCAACCGCAGGCGCTGCCGTCTGGGCATGGCGGCTCGACCCTTCGTCGTCGCTCGACGTGCACATGCGGTCGGCCGTCGGCAGGATCGAACTGTCGCAGCATGGCGGCGTGGTGGCGCGATGGCTCTTCACGCCCACCCGTGCCAAGAGCGTGCACGCCCTCGAGGATGCCTTCGACGCGCGATTGCACGGGCAGTCGGTCGCACGCGAGCAGGCCGACGACGACGCAGCGCCGCCCTCGATCGCGCCTGCCGCCGGCGGCAAGGCGGCCGGGGAAGACGACGAAGAGGCGGGACCGGCCGGCTCGTGGCGGGCGCTGGCCCGCGTGCTCGGGTTCGCCAGGCCGCACGCTGGCATGGCCCTCCTCGGCATCTTCCTCACGCTGGCGAGCACCGCGGCGGCGCTCGTGCCCCCCTACCTCACGATGCCGCTGGTCGACGACGTGCTCGTGCCGAAACAGCAGGGACAGCCCGTGCCGTTCTCGCTCGTCTGGTGGTATCTGGGCGGCCTGGCGCTGGCCGCCTTCGCGGCCTGGCTGCTCGGCTGGGCCCGCACCTGGACGCTGGCCTGGGTGAGCGAGCGGATCGCGGCCGACCTGCGGGTGCAGACCTACGCCCACATGCAGGCGCTGTCGCTCGACTTCTTCTCGGGCAAGCGCACCGGCGACCTGATGTCCCGCGTCGGCAACGACACCGACAGGATCAACCTCTTCCTGTCGCTGAACGTGATCGAATTCGCATCCGACACGATGCTCGTCGTGCTCACGGCCGTGGTGCTCCTCTGGATCAACCCGTGGCTGGCCCTCATGACCCTGGCGCCGTTTCCGCTCGTCGTCTGGCTGGTGTACGCGGTGCGGCTCGGGCTGCGCCGGGGATTCGGCCGGGCGAGCGTCGCCTGGGCCGACATGACCAGCGTGCTCGCCGACACGATTCCCGGCATCCGCGTGGTCAAGGCCTTCGCCCAGGAGGGCCGCGAGGTGGAGCGGTTCCGGGCGGCCAACGCCCGCGTGCTCGACGCCAACGACCGGGTCAACGTCGTCTGGTCGTTCTTCGGGCCGCTGGTGACGCTCTTCAGTGAGATCGGCCTGCTCGTGGTGTGGGCGGCCGGAGCGGCGCTGGTCTTCTCCGGCTCGGTGACCGTCGGCATGCTCACGGCGTTCCTCGCCTACATCGCCGGGTTTTACCGCCGCACCGAGTCGATGATCCACATGGTGCCCGCCACCCAGCGGGCGGCGACGAGCGCGCAGCGGATCTTCGACATCCTCGACTGCAAGCCGTCGGTCGCCGAGTCGCCCCGGGCCGTCGATCCCGGCAGGGTGCGTGGCAGGATCGAGGTGTCGGGCGTGCACTTCCGCTACGGCACGCGGGAGATCCTCCACGGCATCGATCTCACGATCGAGCCGGGCGAGATGATCGGGCTCGTCGGATCCAGCGGCTCGGGCAAATCGACGCTCGCCAACCTGATCTGCCGCTTCTACGATCCGTCGAGCGGATCGATCCGCGTCGATGGCGTCGACCTGCGCGACCTGTCGATCTCTGGCTACCGACGCAACCTCGGCTGCGTGCTGCAGGAGCCATTCCTCTTCTTCGGCTCGATCGCCGACAACATCGCCTACGGCTGCCCCGACGCCTCCGCGCTCCCCGACGGCACCGACGGACTGCGCCGCCGGATCGTGGCGGCCGCCCGCGCCGCCGGGGCCCACGAATTCATCCTCGCCCAGCCCGCGGGCTACGACTCGCGTGTGGGCGAGCGGGGCGGCTCGCTCTCCGGTGGCGAGCGGCAGCGGCTGTCGATCGCCCGCGCGCTCCTCGTCGACCCGCGGATCCTCGTGCTCGACGAGGCGACGTCCGCCGTGGACGCCGAAACCGAGGCGGTCATCCAGGCGGCGATCGATCGGCTCGTCACGGGCCGGACCACGATCGCCATCGCCCACCGCCTGTCCACGCTGCGCCGCGCCGACAGGCTGATCGTGCTCGACTCCGGCCGCATCGTGGAGATGGGGACGCACGAGCAACTGCTCGCCGCGGAGGGGGCCTACGCGCGGCTCTACCGCGCCCAGATGAAGGCCGCGAAGGAGGCTGCCGGCGTGTGAGCCGCACGGCATTCCGCGCCGTAACGCCACCGCCCACCGCCATGCCCGCCCACGGAGCGACACGACGATGACGTCCGACACACCCCTGCCGCACCGCGCGCCGATCGACGGCGGCGGCGGCGATGCCACGAGGATCGCGGCCGACGGCACCGCCGCCGGCATCTCCTGGCGGCTCGAGCGGGCCGCGCACGGACGGCTCGACTTCACCGCCGCCGACGGCGCGCGATACGTCGACGTCGACGTGCTGCGCGGCTTCCCCGTGTCGGCGCCTTCGGGGCCGGTCGCCATCGTCGCCGCCGACGGCACCGAACTGGCGTGGATCGATGCGCTCGCCGACCTCGAAGGCCCGCTCCGCGGCATGCTCGAGTCGGAGTTGTCGCAGCGGGAGTTCCTTCCCCTGATCCTGCGGATCGTCGCCGTGTCGGACGGCGAGCCGACGGAATGGAGCGTCGCCACCGACCGCGGCCCGCGGCGGTTCACGGTGGCACACGCGGACGACATCGTCTACGCGGCCGACGGCGGCGCCTTCATCACCGACACCGTGGGCGTGCGGTATCACATTCCCCAGGTGTCGCGGCTCGACGGCCGCAGCAGGCGACTGCTCGTCCGCATGGAGTGAGCGGCGCGCGATCCGCGGCGGCCACGCCGCGGCGACGGCGTTGCGCGGCCTGTTTCCAGGGACGATCACCCGCGGTCGACGCCGCGCCGCGCGGCCGTGCAGGGTGACGCGTGACTCCGCGCGGCGGCCGTCCCGACCTTCCGCGTCACCCCAGCCTGCGCCCCCCGCGGCGACCGGCGGGCTGCGGCTTTGCCCCGGCCGTAAGATGGATCGGTTGCAGCGTTCCTAGCGGATCGGCCACCAAAAATCGGGCAAAAAACGGCGATTTTTCCTCAACGAACCGCTTGCAGGCTGCGTACGGGTGATTAGTCTCGAAGCACCTTTTTTTCGAGGAGAGAGAAGACTCATGACCACGTTCTTCGCATCCCTGTCGAGGGCAGGTGCTTCCCGACGCATGGCGTCGGTACTGTGTGCGGCACTCGTGCTCGCGCCGCAGTCGCCCTGGACGACGCCCGCCGCGCGGGCGCAGTGCTGCGGCGAGGCGGCCGTCACCGCCGTCGCCCCCGTCGCCACGCAGACGTACCGACTCGACTTCCAGACGGTGTACGACGAGCGGCCGATGACGGCCTACCGCGTCAGCTACGAGACCGTCTACGACACGCAGAGCTACACCGTGCAGCGTCCCGTGTGGGAGACGCAGACGTCCGAGCGTCGCTACACCGTCCAGCGGCCCGTCTGGGAGACCCAGACCCGCGAGGAGCGGTTCACCGTCATGAAGCCGGTCTACGAGACGCAGATCGTGGATCGCAGCTACGACGTCACCCGCGACGTCGTCGAGACGGCCTCGCGCGAGGAACGGTTCACCGTCATGAAGCCGGTCTACGAGACGGCGATGCAGCAGCAGGTGAGCGTTGTGCAGCGTCCCGTCTACGAGACGAGCGAGCGCGAGGAGGCCTACACCGTGGCGGAGCCGGTCACGCAGATGCGGACGGCCTACTCCATGGGCAGCCAGGCGGTCGACACGGTCACCCCGGTCGTCACCCCGGGCGCGACGGCGCTGGGCTGGGTGCCGGGCGGCTACGCGGTCAATCCCTACAACGGCCTCATGTACTGGCAGCGTGGCGGCTACACCTGGATGCAGTCGCCGGGCACGGTCGTGAACCAGGTCAATCGGGTCTACCAGCCAACCATGACGCCGGTGCAGGTTCCGGAAACCACGATGGTCAACCGTGTCGTCACGCGCAAGGTGCCGGTGCAGACGGTCCGCTACGTCGACGAGCAGGTTGTGCAGCAGGTGCCGGTGCAGACGATGCGGATGGTCGCCGAGGAGCAGGTCCGCCAGGTGCCCGTGCAGACCGTCCGCAAGGTGGTCGAGCGGGTGGAGAACAAGGTGCCGGTGCAGACGATGCGGATGGTCGCCGAGGAGCAGGTCCGCCAGGTGCCCGTGCAGGTCTGCCGCATGGTCGCCGAGGAGCGGGTCGAGCCGGTGAGCGTGCAGGTCTGCAAGTACGTCACCGAGCAGAAAACCGTCCAGGTGCCCCGCGTCGTTGAGAAGAAGGTGCCCTACACCTACACGGTGCGGTCGCCGCGGACGGTCGTGATGCGGGTGCCGCTCGATCCCTGCGGCAATCCGCTGCCGGCCGCGGTGCAGCCCGCTGTGGCGGTGGGTTCGACGCCTGCGGCCGCCTCGCGTCCCGCCGTGGCCCCGACCGTGACCGCGGCCCCGTCGCTCGCGCCGGCCCCGCAGGCTGGTGTGACGCCGCAGGCTGCTGTCCAGTCTGGCGCTACGAAGACGTTCAGTGACAGGCCCACCGACGCCGCGCCGAAGGCGGCCGAGGGCTGGACGGGCTCGCCCCTCCAGCACGTCGACCCGAAGGCCAACCCGCAGCCGACCGGCGACGCGGCGAGCGTGATCCGCGCGGAGAGGCCCGCCACTGCCGCGGGCTCCGACCTGCGGACCATCGAGACGATCCCCACTCCCGCCGGCAGGGAGCCTGCCGTCAGGCAGGCGGCACCGGCCGCTGGCGCCGCTGGAGCGTCCACTGGATCTTCCATGGCAGCCCCCGCCCTCCCGCCGGCCGCGAGCCCCGCGCCGACGGTGGCGCCGCTGGGACCGGCCGTGGAGCCGGCTCCGCCGACCGGCACGACCGCTCCCGCCACCGGAGGCAAGGACGTCCCCGCCGCAGAAACCTCCCGCCGCCTTCTGCGGATCGTGCCGTCGGTCGACGCTCACACGACCTGACCTCGGCCGCTGCCGTCGCCGAGGTCTCCTGGCGGCTGGGCGGACAACGTCCGTGGACGGCTTTTTCCACGGCCAGCTAGCGCTGCGGCGACGGGTAGGCGTCGAACACGTCACCCCGGCCGAGCACCCGGGGATCTCCCTGCCGCTCGAGCTCCGCGAAGAGCTCCTTCCGCAGCGACGCGACCGCGTCCGGCCGCGCGGTGGCGATGGTGCGCACGCAGTCGGGATCGGCAGCCAGGTCGTAGAGCTCGTCGGCGGGACGCTTTCCGAAGCAGAGCTGCCAGTAGGGGTCGTCCTGTCCCGCGGCGACGATCAGCTGCTTCGTCGGACCGTCGTCAGTGTCGGCGAGCCCCAGGTCGGGATCGCCGAGGGGCCAGCGGTCGGGGGCGAAGTTGTGTACGTAGAACAGATCGCCGCGGCGGATCGCACGGGCCGGATATCCCAGCCCGGACTCCGTGCCGGGACGGCAGCGGACGTCGTTCCGCTCCCGGCCGAGGATCACGCACGGCCGTTCGCGTTCCGGCGCGTCGCGGAGGAGATCGCCGAAGCCGGTGCCCGTGATCGGCGCCATGCCCCGGGCGGCACCGTCGAGGCCGTGCAGCGACAGGATCGTCGGCGCGACGTCGATGGCGCTCATCAGCGCGGCCTCGCGGCGGCCGGGACGCACGATGCCCCTCGGCCAGCGGGCCACCAGCGGCACGCGGTGGGCGAGGTCGAACGTGTGCCCCTTGAGCCGCGGAAACGGCATGCCGTGGTCGCTCGTCACGATCACGAGGGTGTCGTCGGCCAGGCCTGCCTCCTCGAGCGTCTCGAGCAGCCCGCCCACCTCCGCGTCGAACGCCTCGATCTCGGTGGCGTAGTCGAGCATGTCGCGGCGCACGACGTCGGTGTCGGGCCAGCAGGCGGGCACGCGATCGATGTCGGCCGGCTTCCTGCCGGCGGCGATGCCGGCGTCGCGAGCGTAGCCGCGGTGCGGATTGCCGCTGCCGAACCAGTAGAAGAACGGCGTGGCGGCGGGCCGGTCCGCCAGAAACCGCCGAAACTGCTCCGCGGGCGCGCCTCCCTTCTTCGCGCCATTCTTCGCCCCGGTGCCGCCCGTCGTGGCGACAGGACTTGAACCTGCGACCTCTTGACCCCCAGCGGGCAAAAACTGGCTCGCGATCGATAAGCATTCCGCTCTCAAAGTCAGCCCTTATATGGCTTTCTCACTTTTTCAAAAGTGGCAGCCCTTGATCCACTTTTGTCTTTCTCGCATCAAGCGGATCGATCCACGGCCTGCGCGCTCAACTGTCGCTCCATGCCTGAGCGGCCAACGCCGACATAGTCCACGTGCCCCGCCCTACACCGCAGCAAGCTCCTCTCGCGGACGGGCTGGCCGCTATGACACTAATAGGCCATCCCATGCGTCTTTGCCGTTCA
>JBILVO010000150.1:0-8907 GCA_044370415.1 Pirellulales bacterium | reverse complement strand
GTGCGCGGCCTCGAGTTCTTCAAGCGTCGCGAGATCCGTGACGTCGTGGCGTGGCTGCGGCTGCTCAAGAACCCCCGGGACGACGAGGCGCTGCTCCGCGTGGTGAACGTGCCGCCACGGGGCATCGGCAGGCAGTCCCTCGATCGCCTCTCATCCTGGGCGATCGACCGCCGGACGAGCCTCCTGGAGGCAGCCGCCGCGGCGACCGGCATTCCGGGCGTGTCGAAGCGCTCGGCCGCGGCCCTGGTGCAGTTCGCCCGGCTGCACGCCGAACTCGCCGACGCCCGTGGCGGCGGCGTGGCCCCACTCCTGGAGGCGGTGCTCGCCAAGACCGGCTATCGGAAGATGCTGGAGGACGACGGCGGCGACGAGGGGGGCGAGGACCGGCTGGCGAACGTGGAGGAGCTCGTCACGGCGGCGCGGCAGTCCGACGAGGCGTTCGTGCCGGCGACGCCGGACGACGATCCGCTCGGCGCCTTCCTCGAGACGACGGCCCTCGTGGCCGACACGGACGTCTGGGATGCCCAGGGCGACCGCGTGTCGCTGATGACGCTGCACGCCGCCAAGGGGCTCGAATTCACCGTGGTCTACATCGTCGCGATGGAGGACGGCATCCTGCCCCACGAGCGGAGCCTCGATCATCCCGACCAGATGGAGGAGGAGCGGAGACTGGTGTTCGTGGGCATCACCCGGGGCCGCGAGGAGGTGCACGCCAGCGCCGCGCGGATGCGGGATTACCGCGGCACGCGACGCATCTGCGCCCCGAGCCTGTTCCTCGCCGAGATGACCGGCTCGGAGACGGTCGTGACCGGCGCTGAGGCGCCGGCGCTCGAGGCCGCGGCCGAATCCTTCGACGACGAGTATTCCCAGGTGGCGGATGACGACGCGGGACCGCGGAGGCGGCCGCCGGGACGCGAGCCGACGACCAGGCCCGACGGATTGGTGCTGGAGTGGGAGGACTCGTCGCCACCGCCACCCGCGCGGCCGCCGGCGCGGCGACGTGGGGTCGACGTGTCGCTGACCAGGGGCAGCGACCTGGAGGGGAACGCCGGCCGGTCGGCGACGGGCCGGACGTACGAGGCCGGCCAGCGGGTGCGGCACACGGAGTACGGAGAAGGGACGATCTCGGGGATCAGCGGCGTGGGGGCTCGCGCCGTCGGCACGGTGATCTTCGACGGCCCGGCCGGCACGCGGAAATTCATCCTCGGCCACGGGAGTCTCGAGCCGGTCGCCTGACGGCGGCGGGAAGCCCCTGTCGACGGCGTCAGGCCGTCGCCTCGGCCCGCGTCGCCCCGTCCCGGCGCCACCACGCCACCGTGGCGGCCAGACCGTCGTCGAAATCCTGCCGCGGCGACCAGGCCAGGAGCTGCCGGGCCCGGGAGATGTCGAGGCCGCGCCGCGGCTGCCCGTCCGGCTTCGACGCATCCCACTCGATCCGTCCCGTGAAGTCGCAGGCCCGGGCGATGCGGCCGACCAGGTCCCGGATCGCGATCTCCTCACCCCCGCCGAGATTGATGGGCACGGGCTCCTCCATGACCTCGGCCGCCCTCACGATCCCCTCCGCCGCGTCGTCGACGAAGAGAAACTCACGCGTCGCCGCACCGGTTCCCCAGCAACTGATCGCACCGCGGCCGGCGAGGCGGGCCTCCTCGCACTTGCGGATCAGCGCCGGGATCACGTGGCTCGAGCGGGGATCGAAGTTGTCGCCGGGGCCGTAGAGGTTCACCGGCACGACCACGGCACTCTTCAGGCCGTACTCCCGCCGGTAGCCGTCGAGCATCACGAAGATCGCCTTCTTGGCGACGCCGTACGGCGCGTTCGTCTCCTCCGGATAGCCGTTCCACAGGTCCTCCTCGCGGAACGGCACGGGGCAGTGCTTCGGGTAGGCGCAGACCGTGCCGGTGTGCACGAACTTCTCCAAGCCCCTCAGGCGGGCGTGCTCGACGAGGTGCAGCCCCATCGCCATGTTCGCGTAGAAGAACCGCCCGGGATGCTCCATGTTCGCGCCGATGCCACCGACCTCGGCGGCGAGGTGGATCACGACGTCGGGACGCGCGTCCGTGTAGAGCCGATCGACGTGCGACTCCACGGTGAGGTCGTAGTCGCGGCGCCGCGGCACGACGATCCGATCGGCCGGCACACCGCGGGCACGGAGCGTCCGCATGACGGCGGCTCCCAGGAAGCCGGCGCCGCCGGTGACCACGATGCGTTTGCTGGAAAGATCAATCATGCCGCACGCGGAGCCGCGGATTGTCACCGGTCCGGAATCGCGCCGTCGTGGCCGGCGGCGAGCAGCACCTGCTCCTTCCGCGCCAGCTGCATGTCGCTGTCGACCATGCGGGCCACCAGCTCCTCGAAGGACACTCGCGGCTTCCAGCCGAGCGCGCGCCTGGCCTTCTCGGCACAGCCAAGGAGCAGGTCGACCTCCGCCGGCCGGAAATACCGCGGATCGATCTCGACGAAATCACGGTAGTCCAGGCCGAGCCTGCCGAACGTCCGCTCGCAGAACTCCCGCACCGAGTGCGTCTCATCCGTGGCGACGACGTAGTCGTCGGGCTCGTCCTGCTGGAGCATCAGCCACATCGCCTCGACATAGTCGCCGGCGAAGCCCCAGTCGCGCTGGGCGTCGAGGTTGCCGAGGTAGAGCTTCTTCTGCAGCCCGAGCTTGATGCGCGTGGCAGCGCGGGTGATCTTGCGGGTCACGAAGGTCTCGCCGCGACGCGGGCTCTCATGGTTGAAGAGGATGCCGCAGGAGGCATGCAGGCCGTAGCTCTCGCGGTAGTTGACGGTAATCCAGTGGGCGTAGAGCTTCGCCACCCCGTAGGGCGACCGCGGGTAGAACGGCGTCGTCTCGCGCTGCGGCGTCTCCACGACCTTGCCGAACATCTCCGAGCTCGAGGCCTGGTAGAAGCGGATGCTGGAGCCGGTGGCGTCCTGGCAATCCCGCACGGCCTCCAACAGCCGCAGCGTCCCGACGGCGGTCACGTCGGCCGTGTAGGTCGGCTGGTCGAAGCTCACCCTGACGTGGCTCTGGGCGGCGAGGTTGTAGACCTCCGTCGGCCGGATCTCGCGGATCAGGCGGGCCAGACCGTTGCCGTCCGCCATGTCGCCGTGATGCAGGAGCAGCGGCCGGTTTGCATCGTGCACGTCGCGGTAGAGGTGCTCGATCCGCTGCGTGCCGAACGTGCTCGACCGCCGCACGAGGCCGTGCACCTCGTAGCCCTTGTCGAGCAGCAATTCGGCGAGATAGGAGCCATCCTGTCCGGTGATGCCGGTGATCAGCGCTCGACGGGAACTCAGGGACACGAGATTCTCCAGCCTTTCTTCACGGACATCACGGGCCGCCATCCGGCGTGCGACCTTACACGCCTGCGGGCTGTTTTACCACGACTTTCCCGGGCGGACGGCAGGATCCGGGGCGAACGGCCCCCCGCCAGCGGAACGGCCGCCAACGCCTCCCCGGCGGCCCGGAGGTTCCGACACCTGCGATTCAGGTCCACCGGACCCGCGGCCGCGCTGGTCACGCCGGCCCTCCGCCCGCATCGGCCACCGGCTCCGGCCGAGCGACCGCCGCATCGAAGGGAGGCAGACACTGCCGGAGGAAGTCGGCACAGGCCCGCGTCCCATCGCCCGGAGTCAGCGATGTCTCGTCGACGATCGCGTAGAGCTTGTAGACGGCCGCAGCGTCGGCCAGTTCGATCCGCGCGATCTGCGGCGCCACCCAGGCACCGTTGACCCCGTAGGTCCAGAACACCCGCAGGGTCTGGCCCGACTTGCGGAAGGTGCCGCTGAAGGCCTCCGCCCGCCTGCCGTCCGTCAGCACGATCATCTCCCGGTGCTCTGTCTCGCCGATCTCGAACCCGGCGCCCGGATAGCAGCGGTCGGGCGTGTGCCCGGAGGCCTCGTGCGGCGTCGCGCAGACGACGAAGGCGGCCACCAGCGGCCCCCCGTTCTCGTTCCGATAGGTGCGCGACACGTACCCCACTGCCCCGGCCCGCTGGAGTTCCTGCGGATCGGCCTGCAGGTCATCGACGGCCCGCCAATCGCCCGCCTCCCGGGGAAACCCACCTTCGAGCAGCGCGGCGGCCCGGCTGATCTCGCCGGTCACGTTGCGTCCCGTCCACCGCTCCGTCATCCGTCCGTGAAGGTAGGTCGTGCCCACCACGATCGCGACGGCCGCCACGGCGGTTCCCGCTCCTGCCGAAAGCTTCATGGGTGCCTCTTCATGGGTGCCGCCTCGCCTTCACGCGGGATTCCGCCGCCGGGAGCCTCGTCACGCCGGCAGCGCCGTCGCGTAGCCCCGCCGCGTGGCGGACTCGTATCCACCGTTCACGATCACGCCCAGCAGCCGCACACCCACCGATCTCAGACGGTCGACCGCACTGGTCACTTGCGGGATGCGGCTGAAATCGACCATGGTCGCCAGGATCGCGGCGTCGCTGCGCTGCGCCAGCAGGAGGGCGTCGGCGAATGCCAGGACGGGGCCGGCGTCGATGACCACGTGATCGAACGACTCCCGGTATCCGTCGATCACCTTGGCCAGTTCGGGCCGCGACAGGGCGGTGATCGCCGCGTAGTCGCAGGCGCCGCCGGTCACCGCGAAGAGCCCGTCGATGCTCGTCGGCTGCACAGCCTCGTCGTTGCCAAGCTCGCCCCGCAGCAGCTCGGGGAAGCCGGTGTGCATCTCGAGATCGAGCGACAGGTGGACATTCGGGTGGCGCAGATCGCCGTCGAGCAGCAGCGTCCGCCTGTCGGCGCGGGCGAGGCTGGCCGCCAGTTGGGCCGCGAACGTGGTCTTCCCCTCGTGCTCCACGGCGCTGGTGACCAGGATCACCTTGGGCACGCTGCGTCCGGACTGCGAGATCAGCGTGCGAATCGTGTCGCCACACTCCGCCATGATGCCGGAGTACTCGGCCTGATCCTTCACCCGAGCAAGCAGGGGAAAGGTGCCGAGCACCCGCACGCCGATCCGTCGGGCCACGTCGTCGGGCTCGCAGAGAAGGTCGCGGATGTAGTCGGCCAGCAGCACCAGCCCCGCGCCGACCGAGAACCCGCCGGCCGCCGCCACGAAGGCGATCAGGAACCGCATCATGCGATCGCTGTTGTGCGGCACGCTCGCCGGCTCGATGAGCGTCACCCTGTTGGGGGCGTTGAGGTCGATCGACGAGCTCTCCAGCTCGATGCCGATCTGGTCGGTGACCCTCTGCAGGTGATCGACTTCGATCTTCCGGGCGTCGAGATCGGCGTTCGCCCTGCCCAGCTCGGTCACTTCCTTGGTGAGGGTGTCGAACTCCTTCGATGACGACTCGAGATCCTTCGCGAGCATGTCGCGCCGCTTCCTCAGCAGGCTCGGGCTCACGGGAGCCCGGCTGCCGGCGTCGAGCTGGGCGACGAGCGCCGGACGGATGTCGGCACGCAGTTCCTCGAGCCGCTGGAGCACCTCCTCGGCCTGCGCCCGCAGTCGACGGACGGCGGCGTCGTTGGCGCCGCGGGCGCTCCGCTGTGCCTGGAACGAGATGGCGTCCTCGAGGTCGGCCAGCCGGCCGACGAGCTCGGCGATCTGCGGATCCCGGGCCAGCGCCGCATCGATCATCTCCGGCGGCACGTTCTCCTCGACGGGAATCTCCCCGCGCTCGCGGGCCTCCAGGATCGACAGCTCGGCGTCGATCTCGCTGATGGAACGCTGCGTCTGCGAGACCATCCCGCGCAGCAGGCCGAGGTGGTCCAGCAGCAGGCCCCGTTGCGTCGCCACCTCGTTGCTGTCGCGGGTGCCGAGCGTGCGGGCGAGGTTGTTGAGCGTCTCGCGTCGCGTCCGCAGCTCCGCCATGTTCTCCTTGAATTTCTTCTCGAGCGCGTCCCGACGGCCCAGCCGCTCGGTGCGATCCTTGTTCACGATGTCGTCGAGGAACGACGAGACGACGGCGTTGACGACCTTGGCCACGTCGGTCGGGTTCTTTCCGCGCAGCCGCACCTGCACCACCTCCGACTCCCCCGGTGCCGTCACCTGGAGCGACCGCGACAGCCAGCCGATCGGATCGGCGCCCGCGTCACGGAGCGTCTCCAGTTCGTCGATGCCGGGCTTGCGCAGAGCACCCTGGAGCACGAACGGACTCCGCAGCAGCGAGAGCTGGGTCTTCTTGTACGACTCGTACTCGGCGCCGTCCCGGCCGCCGTCGCCGAGCATGCTCCCCTTGCCGCGGACGCGGAGCCACGACACGGCCTCGTAGCCCCGCGGCATCAGCATCCACACCGGCGTCGCCGTGAGCCCCGCCAGCAGGACGCCGAGCAGGGAGGCGGGGAGCCAGCGGCGCCGCAGCGAGTGCAGGACGCGAACGTAGTCGACCCCGGCCTGCAGCGGCTCGCCGCCGCCCTCGGGGAACGGCTGCGGCATGGGCGGATGCGCCGGCGCGAGGGGAGCGTGCTCCCGCACCGCGAGCGTGCCGGCCGACGCGTGCGCGGCTTCGCCGGGGGAGCGGACTTTCGGGTTGTCGTCGTGTTCGCTCATCGTCATTTCGTGCTCGGCCCTGCGGGACCGTGGACCGTGTCACAGGCACCGCGGGTGGACCGGCGTGCCAGCCCACCAGTGATTCTAACCAGACCGATACCCGCCGGGCTTCGCGGCCGGATTGACCGAAAACGTCCGCACGACCCGCCCCGGCCCCTGGGGCCGACGGGACCGCGTTGCACCGAGCTGGATCTGGCCGGCACCGAGCAGCGCCGGCACGCGGCCCGCGGCGCCGTCGTGCGCCACGAACATCCACGCCAGCAGCTGCTGCTCGGCATAGAGCATGGCCAGGGCCAGCGGCATCATGAAGTAGCCGGCCCAGTCGTGGAAAATCTTCTCCGCGATGTCCGGATTGAAGGTGTACATCACACCGGTGATCGTGATGCGGATCGCGTTGACGATCAGCGCGATCGGGATGGAACTGGCGAGGATGACGACGTTCTCGGCCCAGTCACCGCGGCCGAGCATGACGATGGCGGCTGAGAGCGCGACGAAGATCGTGAGCATGCGGAGGCCGCTGCAGGCGTCGACGACGCCGAGATGCCTGTCGCCCACGATGATCTGGTTGCCCTCGCGGATGGCGTCGATCCCGAGCGTCTGGATGCCGAAGGTGCTCACCGCCGTGGCCAGCGTCTGCAGCGGCCCGAGCAGATACCTGGTCGCCTCGTCCGGCAGCGGATACATGAAGATGAGAAAGCCCACCGGCAGGCAGGCCCAGCGAAACATGCTCCACCCGCCGGACAACAGCATGACGCCCGCCAGCGCCGGCACGAACGTGTACATGTCGATGGTGATGATGCGATAGCGGGCGACGAACAGCCGCAGCGCGAAGCTCGCCGCCAGCAGGACGAGGCCGGCCCACCGCGCCGACGGCGTCACGGCACGCACCGGCTGCCGCCACCAGAAGAGCATCGCGACCGCAAACAGCGGCACGAGCCAGCCGTGCGAGTACTGCGGGCTGGTCCAGGCGGCCCGGGCGTTGAGGAAGCCGGGCCAGTAGCTGAACATCAGCAGCGCCGTGAGCACCGCGACGAGCACGAGCGGCTGCTGCTGCTCCGGGTCGCTGAGATCATCCCGCAGCGCCAGCAGCCGCAGCCGCACGGCGTCCCACAGCGACACATCGTCCGGAAACGCTCGGGCTGCCGGGCTGGCGGCGGGCTTCGCGACCGCCGCCGGGGCCGATGTCGTTGCCCGGGCCGCCGTCGGCACCGCACGCCCTGCCGACGTCCCGACGGGACGGCGCGGCGGCGTGATCGGGATAGGTGACTTCACGGACGGGGCTCGCTGGCGGGGCTCCGCGGACGACCGACGGAGTAAATCCATCCTATCTCAGCCAATCCGGCGTTTCACGCGGCCGGCGTGACTATTTTTCGCCGCTTTTCCGCCCCGGCTTTTCCCGGGCGGAACCGGCGGTCGGACCCCGCCGGCCGTCAGGGACGCCCGGCTCAGGGACGCCTGGCGCAGTAGGCGACACCGCGGAACAAGAGGGTCGCAGCGAGCGTCGCCGCCGCCGGCATCCAGCCCACGGCGGGCCAGGCGAGCGGCGGGATGACTGCCCCGAGGATCGTCAGCCACCACCAGCGCCAGCCGGGCTGGTGGCCGTCCCACTCGAGCAGCGTCCAGGACAGCAGCGTCAGCGCGATCCAGCAGTGATGGACGCAGACGAGCAGGCGGCCCCAGGACTCGCCGGCCAGGAGTCCGTCGATGCCGCTGCGTCCCCGGGGCGTCCGGCAGAGAAGCTCGACTGCGACCAGCGCCGTCACGAGGCCGCCCGCGACGGCCTCCACGAGCGGATAGCGGGCCGCGATCGACGACCCACAGTCGCGACATCTTCCCCCCAACAGGAGCCAGCCGAACACGGGGACGTTGTCCCGCGATCGGATCGCGGCGCCACACTTCGGACAGTGCGAACCGCCGAACACCAGCGATTCGCCGCGTGGCAGGCGATACACGACGACGTTCAAAAAGCTGCCGATGTTGGCACCGAACGCGAACGCGAACGCCAGCAGCGCGGCCTCCGCGATCGGCAGGACCGCGAGTCGGTCCAGGAGCGTGTCCCGCACCATAGCCATAGGTTGATCACCCCGCCCGGCCGGGGTCCCCATCGCCACACGCGGCCGCCCCCGCCCCCGCCCCGGTCCCAGATCGGTGCAGTGCGGCGGCCGGCCGGCCGGGGGGCGGGCTGGTCCAAACGCGTTCCAGGGCCGGGAGCCGGCGATTCGCCGCCGGCCGGCTGTTCGTGAAAAGGGTCATCCGTGGACTTTTTTCGGGGGTCCCGCCGGCGGTCGCGTCGCGCCGCGTTCGGGGGTGGTTGGGAGCCTGTTCCGAGAGTCTTCTAGGCCGGGGCGATCGTCAGCGTGTAGGGTATCACCGCCCGCGGGGCCGCCGCCAACCTCCACCCG
>JBILVO010000044.1:0-26504 GCA_044370415.1 Pirellulales bacterium | reverse complement strand
TGAGCACCGACGGCGCGGGAAACGCCGTCACGCGGCGGCCGCGGGCTGCACGGGCCCGTACCGCCCGCTGCGCGACGGCCGCGCTGTCGTCCACCGCTCCCGTCACCTCGGCGGTCGACGGCCCGGCCTGGTCAGCCCGGGACGTCGCAGCCACCGCAACCTGGCCTCTTGCTGACGGGCCGGCGTCGTCACCGGTCCGCACATGCGGCAGTTCCGGGATACAGGCGATGACCTCCATGGCGTGCGCTCACCCTGAGACCCTTGGCGACTCTCCGCCACAGCATCGTCGCTCCGTGCGCCGTGCCTTGAACGGCGACGGCCGGGGTCGCACCCCCCGCCACGCGACCCTGCCGCGACCCGCGGCAGGCCGGAAAGTCCGCCCCAGGACGCCTCGTCCGCCCAATCGCCTATCATGGCAGCGGAGTATTGTCCGACTGGGAAGGTTTCACCGAAGATGGTGGGCTCTCCCGTCTGGGCCGATCCCGGCCCCTGATCCATCGCCGCACCGCTACACCACCGTCGTCCCGCACCTCGCCGCATGCCCGCCCCCACAGACCGTACCGCGTCCCTGCTCGACCTGTTGTCCAAGCGGATCGTCGTCCTCGACGGGGCGATGGGCACGATGGTGCACGCCCTGGGACTGGACGAGCGCGGATTTCGCGGGGCCCCGTTTCGCGACCACCCCCGCGACCTGAAGAACTGCATCGACGTCCTGGTCCTCTCACAGGGCGACGCGATCCGGGACATCCATGCCGCCTACCTGGCCGCCGGCGCCGACATCGTCGAGACCAACACGTTCGGCGCGACGAGCGTAGCGTTGGCCGACTTCGGCCTGGCCGACAGGGTGCGGGAGCTGAACCTGGCCGCGGCGAGGCTGGCCCGCGAGGCGGCCGACGCGGCCATGGCCGCGACCCCCGATCGGCCGCGATTCGTCGCTGGATCGATCGGCCCGACGAACAAGCAGCTCTCCATCTCGGGCAACGTCGCCGACCCGGGCCATCGCGACGTGACGTTCGACCAGATGGTGGCGACCTACCGCGAGCAGGTCGAGGCGCTCATCGAAGGAGGCGTCGACATCCTGCTGGCCGAGACGGCCTTCGACACGCTCGTCCTCAAGAGCTGCCTCTACGCCATCGAGCAGGTGTTCGCCGACACCGGCGTGCGGCTCCCGGTGATGGCGTCGTTCACGGTCTTCGAGGGGGGCCGCACGCTCTCCGCCCAGACGGTCGAGGCCTGCTGGACGAGCCTCGAGCACTTCGATCTGCTCAGCATCGGGCTCAATTGTGCACTCGGCGCCGAAAAGCTGCGGACGCACCTGGCCGACCTGTCACGGATCACGCCGCGGCTCGTGAGCTGCTATCCCAACGCGGGCCTGCCCAACGCCCTGGGCGGGTTCGACGAGACGCCGGAGTCGATGGCGGCCGTGCTGGGCGAGTTCGCCCGGGAGGGCTGGCTGAACGTGGTCGGCGGCTGCTGCGGCACGACGCCGGCGCACATCGGGGCGATCGCCGAGGCGGTGTGGAAGCACCCGCCGCGAACGCCGGAGCCGCCACCGCGGCGGTCGCGGTATTCGGGGCTCGAGATGCTGGAGATCCGGCCCGAGAGCAGCTTTACCATCATCGGCGAGCGCACCAACGTCACCGGCTCCCGGGCCTTCGCGCGGCTCATCAAGGAGGATCGCTACGAGGAGGCCCTCAGCGTCGCCCGCCAGCAGGTGGAGAACGGCGCCAACGTCATCGACGTGAACGTCGATGAGGGGATGCTCGACGGACAGGCGGTGATGACGAAATTCCTCACGCTCCTCTCCAGCGAGCCGGACGTCGCCCGCGTGCCGGTGATGATCGACAGCTCCCGGTTCGAGGTGCTCGAGGCGGGACTCAAGTGCCTGCAGGGGAAGGGGATCGTCAATTCCATCAGCCTCAAGGAGGGGGAGGAGCCGTTCCTGCGGCACGCGCGGACGATCCGGCGCTACGGCGCCGCGGTCGTGGTCATGGCCTTCGACGAGGAGGGGCAGGCCACGGACGTGGAGCGCCGGGTCGCGATCTGCCAGCGGGCCTACCGGCTGCTGACGGAGCAGGCGGGCTTTCCGCCGGAGGACATCATCTTCGATCCCAACATCCTCACGGTGGCCACCGGCATCGAGGAGCACAACCGCTACGCCCTGAATTTCATCGAGGCCACGCGGCGGATCAAGGAGTCGATGCCGCTCGTGAAGGTGTCGGGAGGCGTGAGCAACATCTCCTTCTCGTTCCGCGGCAACGAGGTCGTTCGCGAGGCGATGCACTCCGCCTTCCTGTACCACGCGATCCACGCCGGCATGGAGATGGGGATCGTCAACGCCGGCCAGTTGGCCGTCTACCAGGAGATCGAGCCGGACCTGCTGGGGCGGATCGAGGACGTGCTCTTCGACCGTCGGGCCGACGCCACGGACCGGCTCATCGAGTATGCGGAGACGGTGAAGCAGCGCGATCCCGCCGACACGGCCCGGGCCGACGCCTGGCGCAGCCTCGACGTCGAAGGCCGACTGGCGCACGCGCTCGTCAAGGGCCTCACCGACCACGTCGAGGAGGACATCGAGGACGCCCGCAGGCAGTACGCCACCAGCCTGGAGATCATCGAAGGGCCGCTGATGCGGGGCATGCAGACCGTGGGCGACCTGTTCGGCGAGGGCAAGATGTTCCTGCCGCAGGTGGTGAAGAGCGCCCGCGTGATGAAGCGGGCGGTCAACCACCTGCTGCCCTACATGGAGGAGGAGCGCAAGGCACAGGGCTCTGCCCAGACGAACCGCGGCCGCGTGCTGATGGCGACCGTCAAGGGCGACGTGCACGACATCGGCAAGAACATCGTCGGCGTGGTGCTCGGCTGCAACGGCTACGAGGTGGTCGACCTCGGTGTCATGGTGCCCTGCGCAAAGATCATCGAGGAGGCCAGGACCCAGCGGGTCGACATCGTGGGGCTGAGCGGCCTGATCACCCCGAGCCTCGACGAGATGGTGCAGGTGGCCCAGGAGTTCGAGCACGCGGGGCTGAAGCTGCCGCTGCTGATCGGCGGCGCCACCACGTCCGCCCGGCACACGGCCGTGAAGATCGCCCCGAAGTACTCCGGCGACGTCGTCCACGTCAACGACGCCTCGCGGGCCGCCGGGGTCGTGGAGAAGCTGCTCAACCCCGCCAGCCGCGCCGCCTTCGCCGCCGGCAATCGTGCCGCCCAGCTGCGCGACGTGGAGAACTTCCGGCAGCGGCAGCAGGTGAAGCTCGTGCCGTACGAGACAGCCTGCAGCCGCCGTTGGACCACCGACTGGAAGACCGCGCCGATCGACACGCCGGAATTCCTGGGCGTCCACCGTCTCGACGACGTGCCGCTGCAGGAGCTGGTGCCGTTCATCGACTGGACGCCGTTCTTCATGTCGTGGGAGCTCAAGGGCCGGTATCCGGCGATCTTCACCGACCCCGCGGTGGGCACCGAGGCCAGGAAGCTCTACGACGACGCCCGACGCATGCTCGACGCCATCACGGCCGACAGCTCGCTCGTCGCCCGTGGCGTTTACGGGTTCTTTGCCGCGAATTCCGTCGGCGACGACATCGTACTGTTCACCGACGACACCCGGGCGCAGGAACTGGGGCGGCTGCACACGCTGCGGCAGCAGTGGGAGCGGAAGGGGCAGGATGTGTTCCACGCGCTCGCCGACTTCGTCGCGCCCCTGGAGAGCGGCCGCCGTGACTACGTCGGCGCGTTCGCCTGCACGGCCGGACACGGCTGCGACGAGCTCTGCCGCCGCTACGACCGGGAGCACGACGACTACTCGTCGATCCTCGCCAAGGCCCTGGCCGACAGGCTGGCGGAGGCTTTTGCGGAGTGGCTCCACGCCAGGGTGCGGCGGGAATGGGGATACGGACGGTCGGAAGCCCTGTCTGCCGAGGACCTCATCGACGAGAAATACCGGGGCATCAGGCCGGCGCCCGGCTACCCGGCCTGCCCGGACCACACGGAAAAGCGGTCGATCTTCACCTGGCTCGATGCCGAACATGCCGCCGGCATGATGCTCACGGAAAGCTACGCCATGTTTCCGGCCGCGAGCGTGAGCGGCCTCTACTTCGGCCACCCGGAAAGCCGATATTTTGCAGTGGACCGGATCACCCGGGAGCAGGTGGAGTCGTACGCCACTCGCAAGGGGATGCCGGTCGCCGAGGTGGAGCGTTGGCTGTCGCCCAACCTCGGCTACGACCCGTAGCCGCAGGCACGTCACCCATGGCGGCGAGCGAGAAACCAGGCCGCCGGCCGCGCCGGGTCATTCTCGACACGCGGCCGGGAGACGCGGAGGCGGAGTCGGGCCCCACCGGCATCCTCGTGCAGCGGTTCATGCGGTACGTCCGCCACGAGCGGGCGCTCTCCGAGAACACCCAGGAGGCCTACGCCCGCGACCTGCGGAACTTCGCGGACTGGCTGGGGGCCGGCCGGCCGGCCGACCTCACGGTGCGAGACCTCGGCGACTATCTCGCATCGCTCTCGAAGCGGGGCCTGGCCCGCGCCAGCGTGGCCCGCCAGGCAGCCACGCTGCGGACGTTCTTCGCCTTCCTGCAGCTCGAGGGCGTCGTTCGCGAGAGCCCCGCGGAACTGCTGACCGCCGGGCGACGGGACGACGTGATCCCGGGCACCCTGACCCCGACGCAGGTCGACCGGCTGCTCGACAGCCCCGACTCCTCCAGCTTTGCAGGCTGCCGCGACAAGGCGCTGCTCGAGCTGCTCTATGCCACCGGCTGCCGGGCGTCGGAGGTCTCGGCCATGCGGCTCGCCGACGTGCACCTGGCCGAGAGCTTCTGCACCTGCCGCGGCAAGGGCAACAAGGAGCGTGTGGTGCCGCTGGGCCGCCGGGCCATCGCCGCACTGCGGTCCTGGATCGACGGTCCGCGGGAAACTGTGGCGACCCACGCCGGCACCGCCTGGGTCATCCTCTCGTCCCGCGGCAACAGGATCTCACGGATGCGGATCTGGGAGATCGTGCGGCGACACGCGGACGCTGCGGGCATCCCCCCGGACATCGGCCCGCACACCCTGCGGCACAGCTTCGCGACCCACCTCGTGGCCGGCGGCGTCGACCTGCGGCACGTGCAGGAGATGCTCGGCCACGCCAGCATCGCAACCACGCAGCGCTACACGCACGTCGACGCCGGCCGCCTGCGGAGTGTCCACGAGAAATTCCACCCGCGCGGCTGATCCGCAGCGCTGATCCGCGGCACCCAACTGCGGTATCCGGGCGACCGTGAGCGGCCGCAGCGCCGAGCGAACCTGACGCCGGGCAGGAGGCGGCGCCCGTAGAGGCGTCAGCCGCCGCCCTTGGGCGGGGTGAACTTGATCTTCTTGATCAGTTCCACGATCTGCCCGTCCTGCACGGTGCCGGACACGGCCGTGATGGCCCGGACGACGTTGGCGTACTTCAGGGCGTAGTCGCAGTCGAACTCGACCTCCGTCTTGTCGGCGAGCGAGTCCGGCCCACGGGCGTTGCCGACCAGCGACACGAGCTTCTTCTGCAGTTCGTTGAAGTCCGCGACCGGATTTCCGTTCATCGTAATGCCGGCGAGGCCACCATCGGGGCTGGCACTCAGCTTCACGCGCACCGGCGGCACCTGCTGGTCGTCCACGACGGTGCTGGCGGACTTGCCCAGCGGCATGCGGATGTCGAAGTCTCCCTCGGGAGCGACGATCTTGAGCGAGCACATGAAGAACGACATCAGCTGGAACACGACGTCGATCATCGGCGTCATGTTGATGTCGATCTTGTCGGAGAGCTGCGACTTTTTTCGTGCCATGAGATCCTCGGCGCCGGCGGATGCCGGTCTCTGCCGGCCGGCGAACGCCGGCCTCCACCTGCCGGCGCTACCGGCCCTCGTCGTACTTGGCCCGGAGGGCGAACCGCTCGAATCCCTTCTCCTGGCAGATCTTGATCACCTCCTGCACCTCGCCGGTCTTGGCGCCGCCGTCGGCACGCACGATCACCGTGGCCGTCTTGGGCTCCTTGCCCGCCTCCAAGAGCACCGACTTTTCCCGGTCGAGGTAGCCGCCGACATCCCGCAGACCGACCATCTCGCCCGCGTAGATCACAGACCCGTCGCTCATGAGCTGCAGGGTGATCGGCTTCTCCACCGGGCCGTCGACCGGTTTCGCCAGCTGGCTCATCGGCAGTTGGATACGGTCGTCCTGCTCCGCCTCCGAGAAGTTCATCACGAACATGAAGAACGTGATCAGCTGGAACGTCATGTCGATCATCGGCGTCATGTCGATGTCGGTACTCGACGGATCGGACGATCGTTTCGCCATGAGTTGCTCCGGCAGGGTCGCTGGAAACCGCGACCGATCACTTCTTGCCGATCGACTGGAACCGCGACATGAGCCGCATCGCCTCGCCGTCAACGTCCGCCGACAGCTTCTGCAGCCAGTTCTTGAAGAGCGCGAAGCAGGCGATGGCGGGGATGGCCAGCCACAGCCCGATGAGCGTCGTGATGAGGGCCTGCGAGATGCCGATGGCCAGCTCCGAGGGCTTGGGGGCGGTCGCGGACTTGGCGATCACCATGAACGCGCCGACCATCCCGTCGACCGTGCCGAGCAGGCCGAACATCGGGGCGAGCGCCCCGATGAGCGACACGTAGCTGATCTTGTGCTCGAGCTTCATCGACTCCTCGCCCTCGGCCTCCTGCATCGCCTCGACGGCGGGAGCGTAGCCCGTCTGGACCTTGCTCATGCCGGCGGCCAGCACGTGGCCGAGATAGGAATCGTCCGTCTTGGCCAGCTCGTACGCCTGCTGCCACTCCTTGTTTTCCAGGTGCGCCTCGAACGCCTGACTCAGCCCCTGCGGCATGAGCACCGACCGGCGGATCTGCAGGAAGCACATGACGAGGAGCGCGACGAGGCCGAACGACAGGAGCAGGAACACGACGACATACCGTATCCCGAGGGCCTTGTAGTAGAAGACGAGCATGCTCTCGGCCTCGGCCGGCTCGTCCGCGGCGGCATCTTCATCCTGGGCGACGGCAGCGTCCGACCAGATGATCGTCGGCAGCGCGACCGCCGCCACGACCGGCATCATCGAGAAGCAGAGGACCAGGATCCGTCCGATGCCCCTCGCGCCCGCGAGCCATCCCCGTCCACCACCGTCCGTCGTGCTCGACCGCATGAAAAACCTCCTCGAAGAATGTCAGGACACTGTTCAGAGTAGCCTCAAACCCGCTGCGGCTGCAAAGCCGGCCGCGAGCCGGGCGTCGGTCATGACTTGGCGTTCCCCAGTTTTGCCGCCCACTGGCTCGCCGGGTAGCTCGTCTTGAGGCTCTGCCGGGCGTCCCGCGACCGCTCGGGATTGCTGCCGCGCTCCCAGAGCTCGACAAGGTTGAAGAGCGCCTCGGCATGGCTCTCCGGCAGCACGTTGTAGACCAGGTCGACGGTGAGATAGGAGATCAGGGCATCCTGATCCTTGCCGCCCATCGCCCGATAGACGCCACCGAGCACCGTGTAGGCCCGGGCCAGGAATTCCTTGTCCTCCGGGCTCGAATCCTTGACGAGCTGCAGCACCGCGGCGACCGCCGGGTCGTGCTTGCCCTTGAGCGACAGGCACTTCGCCTTGCCGAGCTCGGCGACGCGGCGCTGTGGCTGATTGTCCTTCTCGTCACCCGCCAGCTTCACGGCCGCCTCGTACTCGGCCATCGCCTGATCGATGTTGCCCTGGGAGAGGAGCAGGGCGGCCTTGGACGTGGCGCCGCGGACCTTCACCGCCGACGGCCCCTTGGCAAGCTGCGAATACGCTGCGATGGCCTCGTCCGGCTTGCCGGCCCGCGCCAGCAGGTCGCCGAGCAGCTCCTGCATCTGGAACAGGTGATGGCTCTTCCCGTTCTTGGCGACGTAGTCCGTGGCCGACTTGATCGCCGCGTTGAGGTCACCACCTGCCTCGAGCACCGCCCGGCCGGCCGCAGCGGCCCGCACGAAATCCGCCTCGGCGAGCACGAGCGGCTCCGCGCCGTCGAGCTCCTCCTTGTCGACCTTGGCCATCTCGTCCTTCGCATCGGCGCCCCGGCCGCGAAGCAGCATCGAGCGGGCGTTCCGGAGCGACGGCGGCTCGGCGCCGAACTGCACCTCCCGCACCTTCTCGACCGGAACCCTCTGGAGCTCGCCGTTGGAATCCTCCACGTCGATCGTCGACGGCGAGACGGCGGTGACCGTCCCCGAGACCGACTGGCCGTTGGCCAGCGCAACCCTGTCGGCGGCCTGGCCCAGCGCCACTCCGCCGATGGCCGGCAGGGCCAGCGCCGCGAGGATCGCCAGCGACGCCCGCCGGAGCAGCACAGCCACCGGCTGCGGCGCGTATCCCCGTCTGCCATTCCGTGCCCGCATGCATCGCCCGCTCATCCCGCTCTCCGGCGTTTTTTCCGCCGAAACCTCGTTGCCACCTTTGGTCCCGATCGTTCATCCACGGCTCGGTGCCGCAGTCCCCACTGACATCACCGACCCCGCCGGCCAACCAGCCCGGCCACTGTCATCCGGCCACGGCGGCAGCCTGCCTGAGGCCCTCGATCCCCCGCTGCTCCGGCTTGTTCTGCCGCTTCTCGATCTCCTTGAGCTGCTTGTCGAATTGCTTGGACGTCTCCGGCCCCCCCAGGTCGGGGTGCGTCTTGAACGTGAAGTCGACGTAATCGAAGGCCTTCTGCAGCTCCTTCTCACGCTCCTCGGGCAGCGCCTCCGCCCGCTCGATGCGGCACTTGAGCACGTTGAGCCGGGCCGCGAAGAACTTGTCGCGGGCCTCCATCGCCTTCTCGTCTGCCGCCCCGAAGGCCTGGGTTTCGAGCCTGTTGGAGATCACGGCCCAGCCCCACGCCCACACCTCGCGTCCGTCCACCTGCCGTTTATAGCCGTTGATCGCCTGTGCGAGCGCGACGGCCTTCTGCTGCTTGTCGCCCGCCTTCGCAGCCGTCTCCTGAAGCAGTTCCGCAGCCTGGATCTGGAAGTCGAGCGTGTTTTGCCGCTTCGGGTCGGCCAGGATCCAGTCGATCTGCTTCTGCGCCTCGTCCCACCTGCCGAGTTCTCGGTACACGCTCGCCATCTTCAGCCGGATGGCGGGCTCGAACTTCGCCACGTCGGGGCCGCCCTTCGCCAGCAGCGCCTCGTAGATCTTCGTCGCCCGGTCGAGATACGCGTCGGCCTTCGCCTTGGGCACGATCGACGACAGGCCCGGACCGGATCCGAGGCTCAGGTAGGTCGTCGCGACCCAGATCTGCGACGAAGGCTTCGGGTCGCGGGCAACACCCTCGAGAAACTTCTCGAACCCGGTCAGGATGCCGGCGGCCCGTGCCTTCGCCTCCGGCGTGCCCGCGGCCGGCCCGGAGGCGAGCGCCGTGAGCTGCGTCTGCAGATCGCGGCCCATCGTCTGATACATGGCGGTCAGCCTGGCGGAGGCGTCACCCCCCGCGGCACCGGCGAGCTCCTCGAGCTTCTTCATGGCGAGCACCGCCTTGTCCGTCTGCTCGGTCTCGATGAAGTACCGCAGGGAGGCGGTGGCGGTGGCCTGGGCGAGCGGCCCGTGCGTGAAAGCCTTGTCTTTGCCGTTGAGGACGGTCCAGGGACCGTAGCTCGCATGCTCCAGGAGGGCGGCCACCCGCGTGTTGTCGCCGTCCTCCATCGCGATCTGGGATCGGGCGAGGGCAGCCGCCACCTGCGTCGCCGCGGGCACCTTTCCGCCGGCGGCCGCCGCGGCGGCCAGCCCATCGTCGATCGCCTTCGCGGCGCGGGCCCGCCAGGCGGCGAGCTGCGCCGCCGCCGGCCGCGACGCCTCCTCGAGCCGCTCCTTCTCCTGCACCTCCCGCCACAGCCCGCCTCCGGCCCGGAGGAGGACCTCCGCCCGGCGCGGCGACCCGCCCGACAGCGCGTCGACGATCGACACGATCCGCTGCGGATCGCGCGACTCCGTCGCGGCGGCCACCGCCACGAGCGCCGCATCGGCCGCCTCCGGGCTGTCGGGCCATGTCCGCAGGATCAGCTCAGCGGTCCTGATCGACCGGCTCTTGGCCTCCTGGGCCCAGGCCGCGGTCGGCTGCCTCTGCAGCTGCTGCCAGCTCGCCATCGCGATCGTCGCGGCCTGCCGGCTGCCCTTGGCGTTGGGATAGCGGTCCACGAGAAACTCTCCGAGGGCTGCGGCGTCGTGCAGTTGCTTCTCCTCGTAGAGCAGGTAGGAGAGGAGATACCGCGCCTGGTTGAGCGGCTCGAGATCGTCGGGCCCGGCCAGCGCCAGCGCCGCACGCAGGCTCGGGATCGCCTTCTTCCGCTCCGCGGCGACCTCCTTGCGGGCCGCCTCGGCAGCGGCGGCATCCTTCGCCACCTCGGCCTGCTTGACGGCCGCCTGCCGGGCCTGCATCGCCGCCACGGACGACCGCGCGGCATCCATGGCCGACTCGAAGCTGGCCGGCAGCGCGTCCCGGGGATCGTCCGGCAGCTGCTTGCCGAGGTCGGCGAGCAGCGTCCGTGCCTCGGCGGCGTAGTCCTTGTTGGCCTTGGCCACCTCCACGGCGAGCCGCTTGGCGTCGCGCTGCAGCGGCGCCCGCTTCGACTTCTCGGCGTCGGGCATCGCGGCGGCCTGCCGCTCGAGGAACTTGGCCGTGTGGTACTTCATCCCCATCACATCGGGATCGACCGCGCCCGCCGGCAGCGGCGCGAGGGCCGCCTTGAGCAGGCGGTCCTCCAGCGGGTCGTACTTCTTGTCGTCCAGCCAGCACTGGAGCGTCGTGTTGATCGCCTTCGCCCGCAGCTTGGGCACGAAATCGGCATCGCCCTCGAGCCCGCGGATGTCGGCCAGCGTGGTGAGCGCTTTGGCCCTGTCGCCGCGCTCGTAGTAGTTGCGGCCCTCGAAGTAGCGGGCGAAGAGGCCGGCGCCGCGTGACCGGTACTTCTCGAATAGTTCCTTGTAGCGGGTGGTCGAGGCATCCATCGCCTGCTTCCACGGCTCCGACTGCGGCTCGAGCGACCGCGCCTTGTCGTAGAAGGCGTCGGCGATGAGGAGCCGTGTGGTCAGCAGCTTCCCCCGCAGCTCCTCCTGCTGCGTTTCCGTGTCGGCGATCTGCTTGGCGGAACCCGGCTTGCGGGCCGGCTTCTTCGGCTTCACGGCCTTGCCGCCATCCTTATCCTTGTCCTTGTCGGCCGCGGCCGATCCCTCGCCGCGCAGCTCCTTCAGGGACGCGTCGACCTGCCGCAGCTGCTTGAGGATGGCATCCTCGGCGTTGGCGACACCCTCGATCGCCTCGCCCGGCTTGCGGTCCGGACCGTCGAGCGTCTTGATCGCCGCATCGAAGAACGGCAACGCCTCGGCCTTGAGCTTCTTGACGTCCTCGCCCGGACGGGCGGCCTGGTCGAGCTTCGCCCGGCCGCGTGTGACGAGCAGGTTGCCCTTCTGCAGATAGGCCTGGATCGCCCGCTCCCCTTCCGGCGCCTGCTTCAGGAAGGCGTCGAGCTCCTGCGACGCCTGCTCGTAGAGCTCCGCACGACGGGCTGCGTTCGACTCGTTCCTGCTCATGGCCACGAGGGCCTCGGCGCGGCGGAAGGGCACCTCGCGCTTCAGGTCGGACGAGCTGCCGGCATCCTTTTCAATGCGGCTGAGGACCCACAGTGCCACGTCTGGCATCTGCCGCTCCTCGAGCGCGTCGAGCAGCCGCCGCGTGCCGTACTCCATGCCGTTCTGACCGTCCTCCGGGCCGGCGGCTCGGCCCGCGGTCGGCCATGCGCAGACCATGCACGACGTGAACACGATCGCCGCGATCGACGACCGTCCGCGCCGGCGGGCGACGACCGCGGGGCGGCACGACGAAGAACCGACGGTATGCAACGTGGCTGTGGGCATTGGTTCGGGCGACGCTGCGCGACGGGACACCCCGGGCGGGATCGAATCCAGCCCGTCCGATTGTGGGGAGCCGCGGCGATACCGTCAAACGGGGCGGCCATCGCCGCCGCACCAGCCGCCGGCGCGGCTCGAGCACGGGCGGGAGCCCGCCGGTCAGCCGCGGCCGGCAGTGCGGGAGGCCGCCGTCGCGGTGGCCAGCCAGAACGGAAGCTGGCCTGCGGCCGGCAGCTTCACCAGGCGTGCCGACCGGATGCCCGGGCAGGAACGCACGGCGGCCAGCGCCTCGGCTGACGGCGGCTGGTCGAGGTTCATCACGCCGATCGCGTCGCCCCCCTGCGTGGAGCGGCCGACCGTCATTTGCGCGATGTTGACGCCCAGGCCGCCGAAGGCCGTGCCCACGCGGCCGATGATGCCCGGGACGTCCTGGTGCGTGAAGACGAGCAGGTTGCCGTCGAGGTAGGCCTCCAACCGGTGCCCCTCGAGCTGCACCAGCCGGGGCATCGTGTGGCCGAAGAGCGTGCCGGCCGCCCTGTGGACGCGATCGCCGGCCACCAGATCGACCGCCACGACCGAGCTGAACGCCCCCGGATCGGTCCGGCTCTCCTCGACCAGTTCGATGCCGCGGTCGCGCAGCAGCACCTCGGCATTGACGATGTTGACGTCGTCCAGCGCGGATTCGAGCAGCCCCGCCGCGAAGGCTGCGGTGACCAGCCGGGTATTGCGACCGGCGATCTCACCCCGATAGCGGATCGAGCAGGATCGCGGCGGTCCATCGTCGAGCTGCGACAGCAGCACGCCGAGCCGCCATGCCAGGTCGAGGAACCCGCGGACACCCTCCAGCGACGCGGGGTCGATGGAGCTGGAGTTGACCGAGTGGCGGATGGCGCCCGTGGAGAGGAAGTCGACGAGCAGGCCGACGCCCTCGACGGCGACCTGCGACTGCGCCTCCTCGGTGCTCGCGCCGAGGTGGGGCGTGACAAGCACGCCCGGCATCGCGAAGAGCGGGCTGTCGGTGCAGGGCTCCTTCTCGAAGACGTCGAGCGCGACGCCACCGATGACGCCCCGCTTCAGGCCCTCGACGAGCGCCTGCTCGTCGTAGATGCCGCCACGGGCGCAGTTCACCAGCCGCACTCCCGGCTTGAGCAGGGAGAGCTCGTCCATGCCGACGAGGTGACGGGTCTCGTCGGTCAGCGGCGTGTGCACCGTCAGGTAGTCGACCTCCGGCAGCATGCCCCGCACCGTCTCCACGAGCTCGATCCCCAGTTCGGCCGCCCGCTCCGGCGACAGGAACGGATCGAAGCCCAGCACCCGCATGTCGAAGGCCTGAGCCCGCGTCGCCAACGCCTGCCCGATCCGTCCGAGCCCGACGATGCCGAGGGTCTTCCCCGACAGTTGCACGCCCATGAACTTGCCGCGGTCCCACCGATGCTCGCGGAGGCTGGCGTCCGCCGCCGCCACGTTCCTCGACAGGGCGAGGATCAGGGCGAAGGTGTGCTCGGCGGTGCTGACGGTGTTCCCCGCCGGGGTGTTCATCACCACGATGCCCTGACG
This sequence comes from Pirellulales bacterium, assembly GCA_044370415.1. Taxonomy (GTDB): domain Bacteria; phylum Planctomycetota; class Planctomycetia; order Pirellulales; family UBA1268; genus CAMCQY01. The sequence goes on along the minus strand of JBILVO010000044.1, from coordinate 13,087 downwards.
CGTGGCTGCATCCTTGTCGATGTTGTCCGTGCCCACGCCGGCCCGCACGATCGCCTTCAGCCGGTGGTTGCCCGCCAGCGAGTCGGCTGTGATCTTCACCCCGCTGCGGCAGATGGCACCGTCGTGGCGGGCGAGGGCTTCCCGCAGCCCGTCGCCCGACAGGCCCGTGGCCACCTCGTAAGAGATGCCCTTGCCAGCGGCGGCCTCGAGGAGGGCCAGGCCGTCCGGGCTGAGCGTGTCGAGCACGATGATCGAGGGCATGGGCAGATTCCGGGTGATGGATGACGGTCCGGTCGACGGCGGCCGGGCCGGGCGAATGTGAAGGAAACGAAGGTTGACCGATGACGGGCCCGATCGCGGCAGGGGATCCGCGGGCGGGGATTGGACGGCCGCCGTGCTACCGCCGCTGCCCCCGCTGGAACTCCAGCATGTAGTCCCGCAGCGTCTCCACACCCGCGACGGGCATCGCGTTGTAGATGCTCGCGCGAATGCCGCCCACCGAGCGGTGACCCTTGAGATCGACCAGCCCGCGGTCGGTGGCGCCCTTGAGGAATGCCTTCTCGAGCGGCTCGTCCGGGAGACGGAAGGTGACGTTCATGTCGGAACGGCACTCCGGCCGAGCGTGGCCCGCGTAGAAACCGCCGGACGCGTCGAGCACGTCGTAGAGCAGCCGCGCCTTGGCGGCGTTCTGCCGGTGCATGGCCTCCAGTCCGCCAACCGTGTCACGCAGCCAGCGGCAGACCAGGCCGAGCACGTACACGGCGAACACCGGCGGCGTGTTGGGCCGCGACCCGTTCTTGACGTACGTGCGGTAGTCGAGCATGGTCGGCAGGTCGTCGCGGGAGCGGTCGAGGAGGTCCTTGCGGATGATCACGGCGGTCACCCCGGCGATCCCGGCATTCTTCTGGGCGCACGCGTAGATCAGACCGTGCCGCGCCACGTCGATCGGCCGCGAGAGGAAGTCGCTCGAGCAGTCGCTGACCAGCGGCGCCGAGCCGACGTCCGGATCGTGCTTCCACTGCACGCCCTGGATCGTCTCGTTGCTCGTGACGTGCACGTACTCGGGCCGGTCGGACAGCCTGATCTCGGCCGCGGACGGCAGCCTGTCATAGCCGGTGGCGGCACCGTCCCAGGCCACGTGCACCGCGCCCTCGCGGCGGGCCTCCTTCGCGCCCGTCACGCCCCACGTGCCGGTGAGGATGTAATCGGCGCTGCCGCTCCTTCCCCGCAGCAGGTTCATGGGGACCATGGAGAACTGCAGGCTCGCGCCCCCCTGGAGCAGCACGACCTCGTGATCGGGGCCGATCGCCAAGAGCCCGCGCAGGTCGGCGAGCGTCTCCTCGAGAATCCGGTCAAACGCGGGGCTGCGGTGGCTGACCTCCAACACGGAGATCCCGACGCCAGGCAGGGCGAGCATCTCGTCGCGGGCCCGCTCCAGCACCTCCAGCGGCAGCACCGCGGGGCCGGGAGAGAAGTTGTAGACGCGGTCCGCCGCGACACCGGCTCTGCGATCCGTCACAGGAGGTTCTCCGTCCCGACCTTGCCCGGCCACGCTGTCGAAATCCCGGACTCCGGCGGGCCCAACGGGCCGCTCGGCCGGCCTTCAGGCGTGGGAACGCGTCGGTGGAAGCAGGATAAAAACAGCCAGTGGAGCGGTCAACGGGCCACGTTTCCCGTGGGCATGGAGACGGGGAACGTCGCCGGCGAGGCGGGCGAGGCCGGCATCGCGGCCAGCCGGGACTGTCCGGACTGGGAGGCTGAGAGCGCGGCCACGTGGGCCGCGACGGTCGGCTGGCGGGGATCGATGGCCAGCGCGCGGTTGTAGTTGGCCAGTGCCTGTGCCGTCTGCCCGGACGACTCGCGCAGCTGCCCCAACGCGACCAGCGCCCGCGGGTTGTTGGGGTCGACGGCCAGCGCGTCGACGAGATGGTTCTCCGCCTCGCGCACGTCGCCGTGCTCCTCGCACAGGCGGGCGAGTTCGATCTGCGGATTGGGGTTGCCCGGCTGCCGCTGGGCCCACTGCTGGAGCTGGGCGGTGGCCTCGTCGCTCCGCCCCTCCTCCACGAGCAGCACCGCGAGGCCGCGCTGGCAGGCCTCGTGGTTCGGGTTCCGCGCCAGACAGAGGTGGTAGTACTGCTCCGCGGTCTTCAGGTCTTCGGGCCGGGAGAAGACTTTGGCCTGCTGATGGTAGGTGGCGCCGAGATTGTAGAAGCAGTCGGGGTTTCCGGGTTGCTTCGCCAGCGCCTGCTGGAAGTGGTTGACCGCGCCGAGGTAGTTGCCCTGCTGGTAGAGCTGCACGCCGGTCGTGTTGTCGTTTCTCATGATGCCGCCGCACCCCGCCGCAGCGAGGCAGACGGGAAGGATCCACGCCGCCCACGGGCGGGCTGGACGCCACCGGCCGCCGCGCGACGCGACGTCGGCCTGCTGGCACGCACTCGGGGTTGATCGTCGGGATCCTGCCACGCTCTCCCTCCGGCCTCGCGGTCGGATCCGACCGACGGCACTCGCCTGCGGAATCCCGCGAAGCAGGGACCATGGGCGAGGGGGGCAGACCGTAGGCTCTTCCGGCATGGCCCGGCAAGGCCAGTCGACGGCCCGAAAAACCCAGGGAGTGCGTGGCGATCCGTGCCTCAGCCCGCCGCCACGCGGACGTAGCCGAGTTCCCGGACCACCTCGAGCAGCTCACTGCACGTGGGGAACGACCGCCCGCTGCGCCGCTTGTAACGCTCGACCGCCTGCATGAACTCGATCTCGTCGGGACGATACTCCCGCTCGCAGGTGGTGGGATCGATCCGCCGCCGCCGACGCGGGCGGCCCTCGATGCTGCCGGAAACGCTCGTGCGGTAGGCGGTGCGCGATGGGGTGGCAATGGCGGTCGTCTTCATGGGGCTCTCCTCGGGGCGATCGGCCGCGGACGTCGCGGCCGGGGGGTGCCGGCCGACCTGCCCCACGTGCGGCGGCCGTGGGCGACGGACGCGACTGTGGGAAGGTCTGACGAAAGTATGCGCCATGCCGGCTGCGCAAGGTCGCCGGGTGCGGTAAAAAATCGGGGCGGCACGACCGCACCGACCGTCCCAGCCGGCACGACCGGACGGCATCCCAGGAGGAGCGTGGAGCAGGTGTCGCCGGCCGGCAGGCCGGCCGGCAGGCAGGCCGGCAGGCAGGCAGGCAGGTAGGCAGGCGGCGTTCAACGCTTGCCGAAGAACTTCCGCAGCGCGTCTGAGGCGGCCTCCCGCGACGAATCGCTCTTGGACTTCTTGGCGTCCTGCGGCAGGCTCCCCGGTCGGGTCCGCGCGGCCACGAGCGCTTCGATGCTGGCGGACCTGGAGGACGAGTCGTCCGCGGGCGCCGCAGCGGCAGCGGCAGCGGGCGCCGGCTCCTGCGCCGGGGCGTCGGGTGGCACCGGGATCGATGCGGACGGGGGCTCCGCCGTGCGGATCGTCTGCGTCGTGTCGAACATCCCGGCGGGCTCGTCGTCGGCCATGAGCCAGCGGGAAACGTCGTCGGCGGCCGCCGCAGACGGCATGGCGGACGCGATCTCCACCTTCACCTCGAGGGGCCCGACCCGCACGATGTCGCCGTGCTTGACCGGCACCCTGGTCTTGGCCTCGATCTTGGTGCCGTTGACGTACGTGCCGTTGCGGCTGCCGAGATCCTGGACGGTGATCTGATCCCCCTCGAGGACGATCGCGCAGTGCTTGCGGCTGACGTCCTCGCCGAGCGGCCGGATGTCGCACTCCTCGGCCCGCCCGATCAGCAGTTGGCCATTCTTGAGCGAGATGGCCCGGCCGGCGCTCTTGCCGGATGCGACGATCAGCTTCGCCGACATGGATTGCCGCTCCAGAGATCTGAGAGCTGGAATCTGGAATCTGGAGACACCGCGTGCGAACCGGTGCCACATCGCCCCGCCGCGGGCCACACCGAGGAAACCTGGTGCAGTTGAGGAAAGGATACCGTGAACGAGACGACGCAACAATGCGTCCGTGCCGTAGACGGCGACGAGCCGATCTCGCGCCGGCGATCCCTCACGATGGGTGGGGAGCTCAGCGCCGGCCCGTCCAACGCGCGTCGCGAAACCGTGCCGCCCCCGCGGCGATCCGCTCCGTCCAGGTGCCCCCGAACGTCCCGGGTTCCTCCGTCACGGCCGTGCCGAGCGCCGCCGCGATCCGCACCGCCCACTCCCGCGCCAGCTCGCGCAGACCGGGCAGCGACGCCGTCGGCACCAACTCCCCGATCCCGGGATGACGTGCCGCCCCGGACACCCTCTCGTTGCCGCGGAGCAGCAGGCTGCCGTGCTGCAGCACAACCCCGGCGAGCCGTCGTTGGGCGCTGCCCATGACCTTGGCGCCGCCGGCAGCCGGCAGCACCAGATCGCCGGCCGCACGACGGTCGAAGCAGAAGAAGCGATCCTCCCGGTCGGGGCGCGGCGGGGCACCGTCGGCGGGACGGAACGGCGCCGCCACGACGCCGTGGGCGGCCAGCACCGCGGCCATCGCAGCATGCATCGCGTCGTAGAGCGCCTGCGGATCGCCGCCCCACGGATGGCCCCGCGGCACAGCGGCGGCATAGGTGAGATCGCTGCCGTGGACGATCGCGCCGCCGCCGCTGGGCCGGCGCACGACCGGCACGTCGCCGAGCGCCGCGATGTCCGCCACCTCCGCGATCCGCTGGAACGCGCCCAGGGACACCGTCGTCGGCGACCATCCGTAGAAGCGGACGAGCATGCCGCCGCGACGGTCGGCCTCCGCCGCCAGCCACTCGTCGGCAGCCATGTTCGTGCAGCCGTCGGCAGGCTCGTCCCACCAGACCGTCAGGGGAGAGGACACGAGCCCGCTCACGGAGCCCCGACGGGCGCACCGCCCCGCGGCGCGGCCACCGCCCAGGCGAGCCTCTGGCTCTTCGCGGCCCGCACCTCGTCCGGCCGGTTCACGCCGCCGCTGTGCGGCGCCGACCGCACGAGGTCGACGGGCTCGGAGAGGATGGTCCGCACGGCGTCGACGAACGCGTCGAGCGTCTCGAGGCTCTCCGTCTCTGTCGGCTCGATCATCACCGCCTCGCGGACGGTGAGCGGGAAGTAGACCGTGGGCGCGTGGAAGCCATAGTCGAGCAGCCGCTTGGCGAGGTCCATCGCGGTGACGCCCGTGCGGGCCTTGGCGTCGGCCATCGAGCCGACGAACTCGTGCAGGCAGCCGCTGCCATGAGGCACCGGCAGCACGTCGGCGAGTCGCGCCAGCATGTAGTTGGCGTTGAGCACGGCGTGCCGAGACGCCTCGGAGAGCCCCTCGGGGCCGAGCGTGCGGATGTAGGCGTAGGCCCGCAGCAGCACGCCGACGTTGCCGAAGAAGCTGCGCACGCGGCCGATCGATTTCGGGCGATTCCACTCGAGTGAAAACCGCCCGCGGCCGTCGACGCCGCCCTCCTCACGGACGATGCGCGGCGTCGGGAGGAAAGGCTCGAGCATCGACCGCACCGCGATCGGCCCGGCACCCGGCCCGCCCCCGCCGTGCGGCCCGCTGAAGGTCTTGTGCGGGTTGTAGTGCATCATGTCGGCGCCGAAGTCGCCCGGCCGGGCGGCGCCGAGGATTGCGTTCATGTTGGCCCCGTCGAGGTAGACCAGGCCCCCGACCTCATGGACGAGCCGCGCGATCTCCAGAATGTTCCGCTCGAAAAGCCCGAGCGTGTTGGGGTTGGTGATCATCATCACCGCAGTCCGCCCGTCGAGTTTCGACCGCAGGTCGGCCATGTCGACCATGCCCTCGCCGTCGCTCTCGACGCCGACCGCCGTGAAGCCCGCCATGGCAGCGCTGGCCGAGTTGGTGCCGTGGGCACTCGTCGGCACGAGCACGTTGGTCCGCTGCTCGCCGCGGTCGCGGAAATAGGCGGCGGCCACCAGCAGCGCGGTGAGCTCGCCCTGGGCCCCCGCCGCCGGTTGCAACGACACGGCGTCGAGCCCCGCGATCTCCGCCAGCATGCCCTGCAGGTGCCAGAGCATCTCGAGCATGCCCTGGAGCGTCGACTCGGGCTGGTATGGGTGCAGGTCGCCCATCCCCGGCAGACCGGCGAGACGCTCGTTCCGCTTCGGGTTGTACTTCATCGTGCACGACCCGAGCGGATAGAAGTTGGCGTCGACCGACATGTTGCGGGTCGACAGGTTCGTGTAGTGACGGACGACGTCGAGCTCCGAAAGCTCGGGGAGCGGCGGAGGCGCGGCGGCCCGGGCGTGCGCGGGAACCGCGCGGGACAGGTCGACGGCGGGCACGTCGAGCGGCCCGAGCGTCGCGCCCCGGCGGCCGGGGCGGGAGAGTTCGCAGAGGAGCTGGGTGGATTGGGTGTCACGCATGGCTGGCGGTCGCCTCCCTGTGGGGTGGGCTGTGGGGTGTGCAATGGGCCGCTCCGAGGGCCGAGGCTGGACGGCCGAGGGCCGACCGGGCAGTTCGTCCGGAGGCCGCCTCGACCGCATCGGCCAGGCCGTCGATCTCGGTGCGGGTCCGTTTCTCCGTGACTGCTACGAGCAGGCAGTCATCGAGGTCGGGATACCAGCGCCCCAGGGGCACGCCGGCCAGGTAGCCGCTCGCGAGCAGCTCCTCGACGAGTTCACCGGCGGCGCCGCGGCCGTCGCGGACGACGAACTCCTTGAAGAACGGCTGGTCAAAGGGGGCGGAGAGCCGGCTGCCTGCCAACAGCCGTCGCTGCGCGTAGGTCGCCTTCGCGAGGCAGGCCTCGGCTACCTCGCGCAGCCCCTGCGGCCCCATCACGGCGAGGTAGATCGCGGAACGCAGCGCCAGTAACCCCTGGTTGGTGCAGACGTTGCTCGTCGCCTTCTCGCGACGGATGTGCTGCTCGCGGGTCTGCAGTGTCAGCACCCAGCAGCGGTTGCCGCGGCGGTCGAGCGTCTGGCCGGCCAGCCTGCCCGGCATCCGCCGCACGAACGACTCGCGGCAGGCCAGGATGCCGAGGTACGGACCGCCGTAGGCGAGGTGGTTGCCCAGCGGCTGGCCCTCCGCGACGACGATGTCGACGCCGCAATCGCCCGGCCGCTTGAGCAGGCCGAGGCTGATCGGATCAACGGCCACCGCCACGATCGCCCCCGACTCGTGGGCCGCCGCGGTCAGCGCCGTCAGGTCCTCGATGCAGCCGAAGAAGTTCGGCTGCTGCAGCAGCACACAGGCGGCCCGCCCCTCGCACGCGCGGGCCACCGCGGCGGGCTCGACGACGCCCCCGACCGCCGGCACAGTGACCGTCTCGACACCGAGGTTCGCCAGGTAGGTCTCGACCACCTGGCGGTACTCTGGGTGCACGGTCGACGACATCACGACCCGCCGCCGCTCCGCCGGGGCCGACGACAGGGCCATCAGCACCGCCTCCGCGGCGGCCGACCCGCCGTCGTAGAGGCTCATGTTGGAGACCTCCATGCCGGTGAGTGTCGCGATCAGCGACTGGTACTCGAAGTAGACCTGCAGATTGCCCTGGCTCGCCTCGGCCTGATAGGGCGTGTAGGAGGTGTAAAACTCGCCCCGCGAGGCGAGGCTGTCGACCACCGCGGGCACGAAGTGGTCGTAAGCCCCGCCGCCGAGAAAGCAGGCACTCGTCGCGGGCGACGCATTGCGGCCCGCGAGATCCCTCAGGTGCCGCTCGAGCGCCAGTTCGTCGAGCGACGGAGGGATGTCGAGCGGCCGCCGCAGACGGCACTCCTCCGGGATGCCGTGGAAGAGGGCGTCGATGCCGCGGTCGACGGCGTCCGCGGGACCGCCCGCCGCGCGGATCGCCTCGAGCATGCGGCGCTCTTCGTCGGCCGTGTGGGGCAGATAACTCATCGGTGAGGCTCCGTCCGTTCCGGGTGATCGCCGGCTGACCGCGCCGGCGGCGTTCCACCCGCGCACCACACGGTGCGCGGGATCATCGACGTCGCGTCAGTGGGGCTGGCTCCCTACCAGTGCATCATAGGCGGCCCGGTCGAGCAGGCCGGAGAGCTCGGCCGGATCGTCGGGCTTGATCCGCACGATCCAGCCCTCGCCGTAGGGATCCGTGCCGAGGGTTTCAAGGCTGCCAGGCAGCGTTTCGTTCACGGCGACGATCTCGCCCGACACCGGCGCGTAGAGGTCGCTGACGGCCTTGACGCTCTCGATCTCGCCGATCGACTCGCCGGCCTTCACCCGCCTGCCGACGGGCGGCAGTTGCATGAAGACCAGGTCGGTGAGGGCCTCGACCGCGTAGGCCGAGATGCCGACCGTCGCCAGGCCGCCAGCGTCCTGGCGAACCCACTCGTGCGTCTTCGCGAACTTCAGATCAGCCGCCATGCATCGCTCCTGAAAAAAGGCCTGGACGAATCCCGTCGCCCGAAGAATCCACCGCCGCCCGACACCGTCCGCCGGATCCGCCGACTGCGGCGACGAAATCATACCGGATCACGACGCCCTCCTTTCCCGGCGGTGGAAGGGGAGGGGCACCACCACGGCCGGCGAGCGGGCGTCACGGATGACCGCCTCGAGCGTCGTGCCCACCCCGGCGGCGTCACGATCGACCATCGCCATCGCCACCGCCGTGCCGACCGACGGCGCGAAGCTGCCGCTGGTGACCGTGCCGACCGACCGTTCGCCGAGCATGACCGCGTCGCCGTCGCGGGCGGCTCGCTTCGAGGCGAACGCGAGTCCCACCCGCACGCGGCCCGTCGGCCGCTGCCGCAGGGCCGCGTAGTGGGCCGCGCCCGGGAAGCTCCTCCCGTCGAGGCTCATCGCGAGGTCGAGGCCGATGGCGCAGGGGTCGGTATCCTCGCGCAGTTCGTGGCCGTAGAGGGGCATGCCGGCCTCGAGGCGGAGCGTATCCCGCGCCCCCAGGCCGCAGGCCATCAGGCCTCGCGGCCCGCCCGCCGCGTGCACCGCCTCCCAGAGGGACTCGGCCTGCTCGGCGGCGACAACCAGTTCGAGGCCGTCCTCGCCGGTGTAGCCGGTGCGGCTGGCCACCACCGGATGCCCAGCCATCTCCGCGGTCGTCGCCCGGTAGGCGCCCAGCCGTGCGATCCGCCCGGCGTCCGCCGGCCCGCACAGGCCGCAGACGATCTCCACCGCCAGCGGCCCCTGCACGGCGATCATCCCCGTGGCGACCGTGCGATCCTCGAACGTGACGCCCGCCGCCGGCAGCCGCTGCCGGAGCCAGGCGACGACGCGGTCGCGGTTGCTCGCGTTCACCACCAGTGCCATCCGTGGCGTGCCGTCGGCGGCATCGGCCTCGCGCGAGACGAGCGCGTCGTCGAGCACCACCGGGGGCAGGGCGGCGTCGCTGGTGACGAGCGTGTACCGGACGCGGCCGACGTCGATGTCGGACACCCTCCGCGTCAGGAGCGACTCCAGCCAGGCGACCGCATCGCGGCCGCCCACGGCCAGCCGCCCCATGTGCGAGACGTCGAACATCCCCGCGGCCTGCCGGGTGGCGAGATGCTCGTCGACGATCGACCCGTATTGGACGGGCATCCGCCAGCCCGCGAAGTCGACCATGCGGCCCCCATGCGCGACATGCCAGGAGGCCAGCGGGGTCTCGAGAAGCGGCGGCACGTGGGTCCTTCCCGTGGGGAGCGGCGCCGCAGCGGCAGCCCATTCCGCACACCAATGTCCCGGCCCGCACGAGTCCTCGTGTCAGGGCCCCTGCTCAGGGACCCTGGTGCGGCGTCGCAGGATTGTAGGGACGCGCATGAAACCTGCCAGTCACCGGCAGCCGACCGCCGCGGCATGGCCGGCCCGCGGCCGCGGGCTGCCGCAAAACCGGCGGCCGCTGCCATGGCGGCCCCCGGCCGCCGCTGTGCACAAGACGTCGACAGCCACCCCGTCGACAGCCAGGCGATCGGCCGCGCGCGGTCGCAGCCGATCAGCGATCACGGCGGCGTTTTCCGCCCGATCGGCCCCCTCCGGCCCCGCCGCCACGATCCGACCGGCCGCGGCGCGATGCATCGCCCTGTGATCCGGCGCGCCCCGATCCCACACGACCGCGGCCACTTCCGCCTCCGGTCCCACGGCCGGGCGGCTTCACGGGCCGGGCCCCGCGCCGCCCCCGGCCCTCCTCCACGAGCCGGAAGTCGAGCGACCGGCGGTCGAGATCGACGCGGAAGACCCGCACGCGCACCCGGTCGCCCAGCCGGAACGCGTTGCCCGCCCGGCGGCCGACCAGGCTGTGGCTGGCACGATCGAACCGGTAGGTGTCGTTGGGCAGTGACTCCGCGGTGACGAGCCCCTCGGCCGGAAGTTCGAGCCCCTGCACGAACAGTCCGAACGGCTCCACGCCCGTGACGACGGCCTCCATCTCCTGCCCGGTCCGCGAGCTCAGGAAGATGAGCAGCTTGAGCTTCACGAGCTCCCGCTCGGCCGCCTCGGCCCGTCGCTCCAGCAGCGAGCACTCCTGGCCGAGCTGGTCCAGACCGTCGGCGGCGGCGCGGCGGCCACGGGCCAGCAGGTCGAGCCCGCGGTGCACCGTGAGGTCCGGGTAGCGGCGGATCGGCGACGTGTAGTGGCAGTAGCACTCGCTGGCCAGCGCGTAGTGCCCGTCCTCCTGCGGACCGTAGGCGGCCCGCGAGAGGCTCCGCAGCACGGCGTAGTGCACCGCGTGCTCCTCCGGCCGGCCGCGGGCCATGTCGAGCAGCCGCTGCAGCTCGAACCGGCTCTCCAGCGTGTCGACCTCGAAGCCCAGCTCCGAGACGAACTCGGTGAGCTGACGCAGCTTCCGCGGGTCGGGAGCGGGATGGATGCGCCGCAGGAAGCCGGCCCCCGCGGCGGCGAGCATGCGGGCCACCGCCTCGTTGGCTGCGAGCATGAACTCCTCGATGATCTGGTGGCTCTCGGTGTTCTCCACCACGTGCGCCCCGCTGACCCGGCCGTCGCGGTCGAGGTCGATCTTCACCTCGGGCATCTGCAGCTCAAGGGAGCCGCGGGCCATCCGCCGCGCGCGGAGCAGCCGCGCCAGGTCCCGCATGCGGCCCAGGAGCGCCCGCACCTCGTCGGGCATCTCGACCTTCGTCGTGGCCGGGTCGGCCAGGAAGACGTCGACCTCCTCGTAGGTGAACCGGCGGCGGCTGCGGATCGCCGACCGCTCCTCCTCCGCGTGCACCGGGATGCCCTCGGGGGAGAATTCGATCCAGCAGGTGCGGGCGTACCGCACGCGATGCGGCTGCAGGCTGGCCAAATTATTCGACACGATCTCGGGCAGCATCGGGATGACACGATCGGGGAGGTAGACGCTCGTGCCGCGGCTGCGCGCCTCCTGGTCGAGCGGCGAGCCGGCCACGACGAAGTGCGACACGTCGGCGATGTGCACCCCCAGAACCCAGTGGCCGCGCTCGATCCGCTCCAGCGAGATCGCGTCGTCGAAGTCACGGGCGTCGACCGGATCGATCGTCACGACCACCCGGTCGGTGAGGTCGCGGCGGCCCGCCGGCACCTCCTCGCGAAACAGCTCCGCCTGCCGACGGGCCTCGGCGAGCGCCGGCTCAGGGAAGGCCCCCGGCAGGCCAAACTCGTGGATCACCGTGAGCGTGTCGACGCCCGCGGCACCGGCGGGCCCGAGCACCTCGACGATCACCCCCTCGCCGTCGCGGAGGTACGTCGGGAACCGCACCATCTCCACGACCACCTTGTCGTCCTGGCGGGCGCCCTTGGCCCCAGGATCGCCCACCGACACCGGCCGCGCGAAGTTCGTGCCGTCGATCTGCACCCAGCCGCCGCCGGCAGCTTCGAAGTAGCCGCCGACAAACCGCGTCGTGCGCCGCTCGACCACCTCCATGATCTCGCCGGACAGGCCGGGCCGCCGCACGTCGCGGCCGCGGGCGAGCCGCACGCGGACCGTGTCGCCCGTGGCGGCGTCGAGCGACGCCGACGCGGCCACGTGGATGTCGCCGGTGCGGTCGCCGGCGGTGGCATCGAGCGGCCGGACGAAGCCGTAGCCGCCGGACGCCCGCCGGAACACGCCGACCACGTCGCCGCTGCGGCCCGCGCCGCCGGCGGTCCCGCCTTCACGCGGCCGGCCGCGCGGCACCGTCGGCCCGGATGGCCGGGAGCGTTTCGGACGACCCATCGGCTGCCTTTCGCACGAGCGGCGTCAGCCACGCCCCTTGAAGAATTTGCGGCCGAGGTTCGCATGGTACTGCGTCCAGCCGCCGTCGATCGCCGCCTCGTTCTGCATGAGCTGCACGGTGGCGGCCATGCGGGCATCGAGCTGGTCGAGGTGGTGCAGCGCGATCGCTTCGAGCGTCATGGGGAGCTTGGGGGCCCCGAACGCGTACTCGCCATGGTGGCTGGCGATCATGTGCTTGACCCGCACCTCCGTCTCCGGGTCGAACGGCTCGCCCGTGCGGGACTCCACCAGCCTCATCTTCTCGTCGACCAGCTCGAGCCCCAGCAGCACGTGGCCCAGTAACTGACCGGCGTCGGTGTAGGAGAAGCCCCGCTCGCTCTCCAGCTCGAGCGTCTTGCCGATGTCGTGCACGAGAACGCCGACGAGCAGCAGGTCCCGATCGAGGTCGGGGTACAGGGGCGATACGCGGTCGGCCAGCCGCAGGAGGTTGACGACGTGCTCGAGCAGCCCGCCGGTGTGGGCATGGTGCTGCTTCACCCCGGCGGGGCTCCGCTTGAAGGCGGCCATGAGGGCCTCATCGGCCAGCAGCTCGTCGACGAGGAGCCGGAGCGGCCCCGGCCGCACGCCGGCGAGGAGGCCGGCCAGCTCCGTCGCGAGCCGCTCGATGTCGGCCGTCGAGAGCACGCGAAACTCCGCCTCGTCGACGGTCCGCGGATCGACCCGGCCGATGGCCGCCACGATGATCTGCAGCGTGCCTGAATAGAGCTGCACGGCCCCCTCGACGCGGACGAAATCCCCGTCGTCGAACGATTCGAAGTCGTCGTCGGAGGCGTTCCACATCCGCCCCGTGATCGAGCCGCTGCGGTCCGCCAGCTCCACCTGCAGGTAGAGCTGGCCGTTCCGGTTGGGCCGCAGCTGCTTCCGCGTCGCGAGGAAGACCTGGTCGACCTGCGCCTGCGCCGCGAGTTCGGTGATCCGCTTGCGTCCCGCGCCGCGCCGCCGCGCGGCGGACGCCGCGGGCCCGGGGGGCGGG
>JBILVO010000007.1:0-62611 GCA_044370415.1 Pirellulales bacterium | reverse complement strand
GACCTCGGCTTCTCGGCCGGCGAACGGAGCGAAAACCTCCGCCGCAGCGTCGAGGTCGCCCGGCTCTTCAACGACGCCGGGCTCATCTGCATCGCCGCCTTCGTCGCCCCCGACGAGGCCGTCCGCAGGAAGGCGGCCGACCGCGTGGGTCCTGACCGGTTCCTGGTGGTGCACCTCTCAGCGCCGGTCGAGGTCTGCCGCACGCGGGACGCCGACGGCCACTACGCGCGGGCCGACGCGGGCGAACTGGCGAACTTTCCGGGCGTCTCGGCGACCTACGAGCCGCCCGCAAAGCCCGATCTCGTGCTGCCGACGCACGAGTGGCCGGTGGGCCGCTGCGTGGACGAACTCGTCGCGCTGCTCGAAGCCCGCGGCATGATCTGACTACACGTGGAAAAAGGCATCCATGCCTTTTTCCACGTGGGGCCGAGCGTTGGAGACGCCAAGGGTCTCCAACGCCGGCGGTCGCCGCTTCCGGCGGCGAGGACGTGCCCAGGCCCGTACTGCCGACACCTCGCGCGGGCCCCGCGTGGTCTACACTCTCTTCCGGCAATCGTGCACCGGAGTTCAGACGACCGATGACGACGATGGTCCTCGACGATTTCGAACGGCGGCGGCAGATCAGAGAGACGGCCAACGAGCGGGTCGTCTGCCTGGTCGTGGCCGGGTCGGCGGCGTCGCTCCTGCTCACGCAAATGGCCTGGAACGTCATCCTCGCCCGCGATACGGCGCCGGCCGATCAGGCCCTTCTTGTCTCGGAGCCGGTGGTGGTCGCGACGGTAGCGTTGCTCCTGGCGCACCTCGTGGTGCTGACGCTGCTCGCGGTGCGGCCGGCCTACGATCCCCACCGCAAGTACATGCTCGTCGTGATGCGGGTGGCGCTGATGGGCTTCATGTGCTGGGCGCAGTGGTTCAACCGCCGCCCCAGCTTCGGCCTGCTCGTGCCCAGCGAGATGTTCATGATGGTGATCGTGCTGGCGGGGCTCACGTTCAGCCGTGGGGCGGTGCTGCTCGCCGGCTGTCTGTCGGCCATCACCTACTGCACGATGACGCTCCTCGGCCCTGTCTGGCCCTTGAGCGTGCGGGCGAGCGTGCTGTCGGTGCAGGGCTTCGGGTTCGCGACCGCCATCACCTACTACATCGTCGACGGCATGCTGCGGATGCACAAGGAAGCGGTGTCGAACGAACGGCTCAGCAGGTTCTTCGCGCCGGAGCTGGCGGCGCGGATCGCCGCCGAGCCGGACGTCGCGGTGCGGGTGGACGAGCGCGGCGTGACGGTGCTCTTCTGCGACATCAGCGGCTTCACGGCGATGTCCTCGGGCATGCAGCCGCGGCAGGTGGTGGACCTGCTCAACGCCTACTTTCCGCCGATGGTCGACATCGTTTTCAGGCACGGCGGCACGCTCGAAAAGTTCATCGGCGACGCCCTGCTGGCCGTCTGGGGCGCGCCCTTCGGCGGCCCCGACGACGCCGACCGCGCCGTGGCGGCCGCCATGGACATGCAGCGGGGCATCGCGGCACTCAACGCCCGGCTCGTGGCGGCCGGGCACCCCTCGATCAACATCCACATCGGTCTCTGCTCCGGGCCGGTCGCCGCGGGATACATCGGCACCGAAAAGTACATCCAGTACGCGGTGATCGGCGACACGACCAACGTGGCCAGCCGCATCTGTTCGATCGCCGAAGCCGGCGAAACCCTGATCGCCGACTCGACGCGGCTGCTGCTGACGCGGCCCGGGATCATGCTCGAGCGGCTGCCCCCCGTTGCCGTGAAGGGGAAGTCGGAGCCCCTCGTGCTGCACCGCATCCTCCTGCCGCAGGCCAAGGTCTCATGAGCTCAGCCCGTCCCCCTGCGCCGGCCCTGATCGGCATCCTCACCGTCTCAGACAGGGCGAGCCGAGGCGAGTATGCCGACGAGGGCGGCCCGGCGATCCGCGGCTATCTCGCCGAGGTGCTTGCCTCGCCGTGGGAGGGCCGCGAGCGGATCGTGCCCGACGAACTCGAGCAGATCGCCACGGCGATCCACGAGCTTGCGTCGTCGGGCTGCTGCCTCGTCGTCACGACCGGCGGCACCGGCCCCGCGCCCCGCGACGTCACGCCCGAGGCCACGGAACGTGTCTGCACGAAGCTGCTGCCTGGCTTCGGCGAGCTGATGCGAAAGGTGTCGCTCGAGAAGGTGCCCACCGCGATCCTGTCGCGGCAGACGGCCGGCGTCTGCGGCGGGGCGCTCGTCGTCAACCTGCCGGGCCGGCCGAAGAGCATTCGCGAGTGCCTCGACGCCGTCTTCCCCGCGATTCCCTACTGCGTCGACCTGATCCACACCGGGAATCCCGCGCCGCCACGGCTCGAGACGAGGCCCGAACGGCTCGTCGCGTTCCGGCCGAAGCAGCGATAGCGACTCAGGTTGCATCCGGTTTCCGCGCAGCTCAATGCGCGTTGCGGCGATGCGGTTGTTCTCTGCGTGGTGTGCTCTTTTCGCACCACAGGGACAAGGAAGGGGGTGCCCATGCCCCGGGAGCCGGCGGAGACGGCACGCGAAGCCAGGGTGGCGGAGCGCTGACGTCTCCGAGTGAGCGGAGGCCCTGGAGGCCCGGAGCGAACGTCCGGCGATGGGCCGCGGGCAGCCCCGGGCGTCACCGATCAACGGCCACGGCGCATCGCGCACCGGTCACACAGCCGGCGTTGAAAGGATTGGTGACGCCGCAGCCGCATCACGCCCGAGAGGCGAGGCCGCGGGCGATCTCGGCCGCGAAGTAGGTGAGCACGGCGTCGGCGCCGGCCCGCTTGATCACAAGGACGCTCTCCAGGGCCGCCTTGTCGCCGTCGAGCCAGCCGTTGGCGGCCGCCGCGCGGATCATGGCGTACTCGCCGCTCACCTGGTAGGCGAGCGTCGGCATGGCGAAGGTGGTCTTCACGCGGTGGATGATGTCGAGCGCCGTGCCGGCCGGCTTCACCATCACCATGTCGGCGCCCTCGGCGATGTCGAGCGCCACCTCGCGCAACGCCTCGTCGGTGTTGGCCGGGTCCATCTGGTAGGTCTTCTTGTCGCCGATGCCGAGCCGGCCGGCCGTGCCCAGCGCCGCGCCGCTCCCCACCGCGTCGCGGAAGGGACCGTAGAACGCGGAGGCGTACTTGGCCGCGTAGGAGAGGATGCCGACGTCCTGCCTGCCGGCGGCGTCGAGCGCGGCGCGGATCGCCCCCACGCGGCCGTCCATCATGTCGCTGGGGGCGACGATGTGGCAGCCCACCTCCGCGAGCACGAGGGCCTGCTGGCGGAGGACCGCGACCGTCTCGTCATTCACGATGTGGCCGTCGACGAGCAGCCCGTCGTGGCCGTGGGTGGTGTAGGGATCGAGGGCCACGTCGCAGATGATGCCCACCGCGTCGCCAGTCTCCCGGCGGATCGCCCGGACGGTGCGGCAGACGAGGTTGTCGGGAGACAGGGCGTGGCCGCCATCGGCCGTCTTCAAGGATGGATCCGTGGCGGGGAAGAGCGCCACGGCGGGAATCCCCAACTCCGCGGCCTCGGCCGCGGCACGGACGATCCCCTCGATCGGCAGCCGGTCGACGCCCGGCATGGCCGCCACCGGCTCGGCGGCGGTGTGGTCGTGCACGAACAGCGGCCAGACGAGGTCGGCCGGCGAGAGCGCCGTCTCGGCGATCATGCGTCGCAGCCAGGGGTGCTGCCGGTTGCGGCGGAGTCGGGTCGTCGGAAAGGCGCCGGACATCATGGGTTCCTCACGGGCACTGCCCCTCGACCACGGGCGCACGCTGTGCGGCTGCGGGTCGTCGTGCATGGATGCCCTCCCGGGCGGCCGCTCAGGCGGAGATGGGCTCGCCGGAAAGCGTCTCCACGCGGATGGGCTGGATGTCGAACTTCGGGTTCTGCCCGAGGAACCGGCAGGGGTTGTTGTGGAACACCTCGATCGCCTCCTGCAGCGAGTGGCCGCGGCGGCGGTATTCGAGGATGCACTCCTGCAGCGTGAAGGGGTCGCTGGGCCCCCAGTCGGCCGACGAGTTCACGAGAATACGATCGATGCCGTACTTTTCCAGCATGTCGCAGGCCCGCTTTGGCGAGCACTTGGTGATCGGGTAGAGGGTGAAGCCGACCCAGTAGCCGGCGTCGAGGCAGGGGCGGATCGTCTGCTCCTCGACGTGGTCGATCCAGATCCGCTCCGGGTCGACGTTCATGCCGGCGAGCACCTCGAGCACCCGCCTCGTGCCATGGGCCTTGTCGGCGAGATGCGGCGTGTGGATGAGCACGAGCTGCCCATGCTTCATCGCCATGTCGACGTGGGCCTCGAGCGACTCGCACTCGTTCTTCGTCGACTTGTGCAGGCCGGTCTCGCCGACACCGAGCACCGTGGGCTTGGCGAAGAACTCGGGAAAGTACTTGAGCACCTCGCGGGTGAGCGTCGGGTTCTCGGCCTCCTTCGGATTCACGGCCACCCAGCTGAAGTGCCGGATGCCGTACTGGGCGGCCCGCGTCGGCTCGAACTCGCTGATCTGGCGGAAGTAGTCGATGAACGTCTCGGGATAGAGCCGGTCGAACCCGGCCCAGAAGGCCGGCTCCGCGACAGCGACGACGCCGCTCATCGCCATGCGCTCGTAGTCCTGCGCGGTGCGGGCGATCGCGTGGTAGTGGGGCTGGATGATCTGCATGGTCGGGCTGCTCCCGGCGTGTGATTCCGGTCGATCGGTGCGCTCAATCCCGGGCGAAGAGCTCCAGCAGCGCCACGGTCCGCTCGCGTCCGGCCGCGGGGGCGGCGAGGATCTCGATCGCCTCCCGGAGCCGCGCGATCTTCCCGTCGCCGCCCCCGGCGGCAACGCGGCCATTGCCGCCGCCCGCCGAATCCCTGGCCAGTGCCGCGTCGTAGCGGTCGAAGTGGGCGGCGATTTCCAGCAGCATGTGCCGGCTTTCGAGGAAGTAGTTCTCCGCGACCTGGGTGGCGGTGAGCATGGTGCGACCGTGGCGAAATGCAGGGAGCGATTGCGACCGAGACGACTCCCCATCATAGCCTCCTGCGAGACCCCGCCAGCGTCCCGGGAGGGCTGGCGGCCGGGTCCGGCGGCACAACCGTCACAGCCCCACTTTTTCTTGACTTGCGCTGCACCGGCAGTAGCGTGACGAGAAGCGTTGTCGTGGCCCGGAAAGGTGGCCTGCATCATCATGAGAATCACCCTGTTCGGCCGCAACGGCCAGGTCGGCCGTGAACTGGCGCCGCTGCTCGCGGGGCTCGGCACGCTCGCCGCCCTCGACCGTGGCGACGTCGATCTCGAGCAGCCCGAGGCGATCCGCGCGGCCCTGCGGCGGGAGCGCCCCGACATCGTCGTGAACGCCGCCGCCTACACCGCCGTCGACCGTGCCGAATCGGAGCCCGACCGCGCGCGGCGGGTGAACGCCGAGGCGGTGGGCGTGATGGCGGACGAGATGGCCCGCCGTGGCGGCTGGCTCGTCCACTACTCGACCGACTACGTCTTCGACGGCGCGAAGGCCACGGGCTACCTGGAGACCGACGCCACCGGACCGCTCAACGTCTACGGCGAGACGAAGCTGGCGGGCGAGCAACTCGTCGCTGCCAGCGGCTGCCGGCACCTGATCTTCCGCACGAGCTGGGTCTACGCGGCCCACGGCCACAACTTTCTTCGCACCATGCTGCGGCTGCTCAAGGAGCGAGACGACCTCGCCGTGGTGGACGACCAGATCGGCGCGCCGACCGCCGCCTCCCGCATCGCCGGGATCACGGCCGACGTGATCCGCGGGCTCGCCGCCACGAACCCCGCCAGCGGCGTCTACCACCTCGCCGCCGCGGGGGCCACCTCCTGGCACGGCTATGCGGACTTCATCGCGGCCACGGCCCGCGCACGCGGCTGCGAGCTGCGGGCCGCGGCCGAACGCATCGGGCGGCAGCCGTCCTCGGCCCTCGCGCAGCCGGCCCGACGGCCGGCCCATTCGCTCCTCGACACCACGAAGCTCCGCCGGACGTTCGGCGCGGTCCTGCCGCGGTGGCAGGAGGATGTGGCGGCCGTCGTGGCGGCCCTGCTCACCGAGCCACAGGCGAGCCCCGCATGAACCGCAAAGGCATCATCCTGGCCGGCGGCAGCGGTTCCCGGCTGCACCCGGCCACCCGCAGCATCTCGAAGCAGATGCTCCCGGTCTACGACAAGCCGATGATCTACTATCCGCTCAGCACGCTTTTGCTCGCCGGGATCAGGGACATCCTCGTCATCTCGACGCCGCACGACACGCCGCGGTTTCGCGACCTGCTCGGCGACGGCGCCGACTGGGGCCTGCGGATCGAGTACGCCGTGCAGCCGCGGCCAGAGGGGCTCGCGCAGGCATTTACGATCGGCGCTGATTTCCTGGGCGGCGGTCCGTCGGCGCTCGTCCTCGGCGACAACATCTTCTACGGGCACGGGCTGCAGCAGCGGCTGCAGGCCGCCGCTGCGCGGCCGGACGGGGCCACGGTGTTCGCCTACCCGGTCGCCGATCCGCGCCGCTACGGCGTGGTCGAATTCGACGCCTCGGGCCGGGCACTGTCGCTCGAGGAAAAGCCAAGCCATCCCCGCAGCCGCTACGCGGTCACGGGGCTCTACTTCTATGACGCGCAGGTCGTCGACATCGCCCGCAGCATCAGGCCGTCCGCCCGGGGCGAGCTCGAGATCACCGACGTCAACCGGGTGTACCTCGACCGCGGGCAGCTCGACGTGGAGATCATGGGCCGGGGCGACGCCTGGCTCGACACCGGCACGCACGACAGCCTGCTGGAGGCGGGCCAGTTCATCCAGTCGCTGGAGAAGCGGCAGGGGCTGAAGATCTGCTGCCCAGAGGAGATCGCCTGGAGGTCCGGCTGGATCGACGACGCCCAACTGGCCGCGCTGGCCGAGCAGTCCCGCGCCAGTGGCTACGGCGACTACCTGCTCGACATCCTGCGGGACCACGTCTACTAACCTTTTCGTGGAAAAAGTCATCCATGCCCTTTTTCCACTCAGGCCGACCGGGGAAACGCCGAGGGTTTCCCCAGCCGGCACGCGCCGCATCCTGCGGCGGAACACGAATCCCACGTCCAGCGATCGCGCTGTGGAAAAAGTCATCCATGCCCTTTTTCCACTCAGGCCGACCGGGGAAACGCCGCGGGTTTCCCCAGCCGGCACGCGCCGCATCCTGCGGCGACACGCGAATCCCATCTCCAGCGAACGCGCTCTGGAAAAGCCACGCGACGTTTCCAGCGAGTCCCACGCCGTGATCGATACCGTCCCCGTCACCGTGATCGTCGTCAACTGGAACGGTGGCGACGACCTCGCCCGCTGTCTGGCCTGTCTGGCGGCCCAGGAGTCGCTGCCCGAGCGGGTCGTGGTCGTCGACAACGGCAGCACCGACGGCTCGGCCGACACAGTGGAGCGACTCGTTGCGGCAGACACCCGACTCGCGTTGCGGACCGTCTTTCAGCGGGCCGGCAGGAACCTCGGATTCGCCGCGGCCAACAACCTGGCGGTGCAGGCGTGCGGCACCGAGTTCATCGCGCTGCTAAACCCCGACGCGTTTCCGGAGCCAGGCTGGCTGGCGGCGCTGGTCGACGCCGCCCGCAGCCATCCGCGGGCCGCCGCCTTCGGCTCGCTGCAACTGCTCGACGGCGCAGACGGACTGATCGACGGCATCGGCGACGTCTACCACGTCAGCGGCCTGTCGTGGCGTGCCGGTCACGGCCGGCCGCGGACCCCCGCCGCCGACGAGGATCACGAGATCTTCTCGGCGTGCGCGGCGGCCGCCCTCTATCGTCGCGACGCCTTCCTGGCGGCGGGCGGCTTCGACGAGGACTTCTTCTGCTACTTCGAGGACGTCGACCTGGGCTTCCGCCTCCGGCTGGCCGGATGGCAGACCCGCCACGTGTCCGCGGCGGTGGTCCGACATGCGGCCGGGAGGTCCTCCCGGAACGCGCCGGCGGATTTCGCACTGTTTCACGGGCATCGCAACCTGGTGTGGTGCTTCGCCAAGAACATGCCTGGGCCGCTCCTGGCGGGACTGTTGATCCCGCACCTGCTGCAAACTATCGTCGCATTGGCTTTTTTCTCGACCCGCGGGCAGGGCCGCCCCATAGTGAAAGCGAAAGGGCAGGCCATGGCGGGACTTCCACGAATGTGGCGCAAGCGACGGGCCGTGCAGGCGTCCCGCACCGCGTCGTGCCGCGATATTTGGCGGGTGCTCGACACCAGCTTCGCCCGCGGCCGCGGCGGTCAGGCGGGAGGAGGCCGATGATCGCCCCCCGCGCCGGCGCCGCGCGGCTCAATGCCGAGGCGACCGTCCCGCCGTGCGCCGTCACGGCGGTGATCGTGAACTTCAACGCCGGCGGCGTGCTCGCCGACTGCCTGCGGTCGATCCTGCCGCAGGCCAGCCAGGTGGTGCTGGTCGACAACGCCTCCGATCCCGACGGCTTCGAGCCGGTGGTGGCAGCCTTCGCATCGTGGCCCGGCCTGCGCGTGATCCGCTCGCCGGTAAACCTCGGCTTCGCCGCCGGATCAAATCTGGGCATCGCGGCGGCCACGGAGCCGCGGGTGCTGCTGCTCAACCCCGACTGCATGGTGGCCGAGGGCGCCGTCGCGCGGCTGTGCTCCGCGCTCGACGCCGATCCGCGGGCCGGGCTCGCCGGCGGCCTGCTCACAGATGCCTCGGGCGTCGAGCAGGGCGGTGGCAGGCGGGCGGTGCCCACGCCGTGGCGTTCGTTCGTCCGCGCGTTCGGCCTCTCCCGGCTGTCGCGGCGGTGGCCGAAGCTGTTCGACGACTTCCACCTGCATCGGCAGCCGCTGCCTGCCGCACCGCTGGAGGTGGAGGCGATTTCCGGCGCCTGCATGCTCGTCGGGCGCACGGCGCTCGACGACGTCGGCCTGCTCGACGAGGGCTTCTTCCTGCACTGTGAGGATCTTGACTACAGCATGCGGGCCCGCAGCCGCGGCTGGAAGATCCTCTTCGTGCCCGACGCACCGGTGGTCCACCACAAGGGTGTCTGCAGCCGCGATCGGCCGCTGTTCGTCGAGTGGCACAAGCACAAGGGCATGGTGCGGTTCTACCGCAAGCACTTCCGCCACCAGTACCCGGCCGGCCTCATGGCGGCCGTGGCGTGCGGCGTCTGGCTGCGGTTCTCGGCGATCGCCGGCCGACTCCTGGCCCGCCGCGTCGTCACCGCGGCCGTCGGCGGCTGGTCGCGGCCGGCCGCACGGCCTGCCACTCGGACCGGGCAGATCCTGCCGCTCGAGATGTCGCCGCGTCCGTCCGCCTCCTGAACAGCCCGCCCGCGTCATGCACCCCTTTCCCGCGAGCGAGTCGGATGCGGCGGACGGCCTGCGCCGGCTTCTGTTCGACGTCTTCTTCGGTTTCGTTCTGGTGGCGCTCGCCTGTCTGGTCGACCGCAGCGCCTGGGACGTCACGCTCATCCCGCGGCTGCTGGCGCTGCTCGCGTTTCTCGTCCTTGCGGTGGCGGTGGCGGCGGTGCCACGGGTCGGCCGTCTGCTCGACGTCACCGTGCTCCGTGAGCCCGTCGTCCTGCTCTACGGCGGCTTCATGCTCGTCACCTGCGGGTCGCTCGCGGTGGCGCAGAACGTGTCCGCGGGATTCACGGACCTGTTCCGCACGCTGGCGACGTTCCTCACGCTGTGCCTCACCTGCCTGATCCTGCCGATCGTGCCGCGCTGGCGGGAGCGGGTCGTGGGGATCTTCGTCGTGGCGGGCCTGGTGGCCGCCGCGGTCGGTGTGTTCGAGATCGGCACGCGGCTGGGATTCGGCCTCCACGGCCGCCGGGCGATGGAGCAGATCACGGGCCTGATGTCGAGCGTGAATCTCTACGCCGGTGTGCTGGCGCTGCTCCTGCCCTGGTGCCTCTGCGGCACCGTCGTGCTCCGGGCGGCGGGCCGCGCCTGGTCGGCACTGGCCGGCGCCGCCGTGCTCGTGCTCGTGGTGCTCCTGCAATCGCGAGCCGCGTGGCTCGCGGTGCTGGCGGGGGCTGCGGCCGGCGCCGGCCTGCTGCTGGCCGACGCTGCGGGCTTCGGCCTCTCCCGCCGCGCCCGCGGCCTGCTCGCCGCGGCGCTGCTGCTCGTGCCGTGCGGCCTCGTCGCCGGCATCGCCACGGCCCCCGCCGACAATCCGCTGGCCCAACGGTTTCGCAGCATCTTCGTGGCTCCCGCGGACCCGACGGCGTTGCCGCGGGAGGGGGGACGGCTGATGGTCTGGGGCATCACAGCCGGGATGATCGCCGACCATCCGCTTGCCGGCGTCGGCGCCGGCAACTTCACCGCGAGATTCCACGAATACTTCGGCGGCGACGACCTCGACTTCTCGAACGTCGACACCAACTGGCTGCAGCCGCACAACGACTTCCTGTGGGTGTTCGCCGAGAAGGGGCTGCCGGGCATCCTGCTGTTCATGGGCCTGTTCGTCGCGGCCTGCGGCGCCGCCCGGGCGATCCTGCGGTCGGCCGCGACCGCCGTCGACCGCCGGCTGACGCTCGCCGCCTGCGCGGCGCTGGTGTCGTACGCCACGCTGTCGTGCTTCGACTTTCCGCTGGAGCGGATCAACCATCAGGTGCTCCTCGTCATGCCGCTGGCGATCCTCACCGTGATCCGGCACGGGCTGCGACCGGGCGTCGCGCCGCCGCGGTCGCTCGCCGCCTGGCCGGCCCGGTTCGTCGTGGTGCCGGTGGCGCTGGCGGCGCTCGCCGCGGGGATCGCCTACTCCGTCGCCGCCCTGCGGCAGGAGCGGGAGGTGCTCGCGGCCAGGCGGGCGTGGCGGGCCGGACGCTGGGAGGAGGCGCGGGACGCGGCCCGCAGGGCGCGGACGCCATGGAAGACGCTCGACCCGTTGGCCAGCCCGGTGGCGTTCCTCGAGGGCATGGCCGAAGTCGGGCTCGGCCGGCTGCCCGAGGGCATCGCCTGCCTGGAGCAGGCGCGGGTCGACAACCCGAACCGCATGTACGTTCTGAACAACCTCGGCATCCTCTATGCCCAGACCGGCCGCCTCGACGAGGCGGTCGACCTGTTCGTCACCGTGGCCAGCCGCTATCCGCACCAGATCGAGCCGTTCAACAACCTGGCCGGCTGCCTGATCGAGGCCGGCCGCGCAGCCGAGGCCGTCGAACTGCTCGAGGGCATCCCCGCAACCGCCCGCACCGCCGCCGTCGACCGCAACCTCGACATCGCCCGCCGGCAGCTGGCGGAGGCCGACGCCGCAGCACCGCCCGAAGCGGCCGCAACCGGCCGGTGACGGCCCGCGGCTTCGCCCGCCGCCCTCACAGCTGCGTCGGATTGGGCGCGTCGCCGTAGACCGCCTTCGGGTCGAAGGCCTTCTCCACCTCGGTGAACTCGAGGCTCGTTCCGCGGCGGCGGTCCGCGCCGACGGGCACGCGGCGGTAGAAGCAGGAACGGTAGCCGACGTGGCAGCTGGCGCCGCCGGCGATCTCGACCCGCAGCCAGACGCAGTCCTGGTCGTCGTCGATCCGCATCTCGACGACCTTCTGCACCAGCCCGCTGGTCGCGCCCTTGTGCCAGAGCTGCTGGCGGCTGCGGCTCCAGTAGTGGGCCTCGCCCGTCTCGATGGTGAGCGCGAGCGCCTCGCGGTTCATCACGGCCACCATGAGCAGCTCGCCCGACGCGTGGTCGGTCGTCACGCACGGGATGAATCCCTGGGCGTCGAACTTCGGCGCGAGTTCGTTGCCCTCCTCGACCTGCTCGACGGTGACTCGCCGGCCGAACGGCGAATCGGGCGCTGCACCTGACGCTGAAGCGGACACTGGTGACGGAACTCCTCGAAGAGGCTGCCGTGGGCGGCCGTCGTGCGGGCCCGAGCCCGGCCGGCCGATGGCGGTGGAACCCGCAGTGTACCCGCGCGACGGGCCGCCGCGACGCCGCATCCACCACGTCCACCCCGTTGACCCGTCGGTCACCCAGGCCGTACCTTCCAGTGATCGTTCGCACGTCGCGCCGCCCCTCCCGGAGTCAGGTTCCATGTCCGCAGCATGCCGCCCGTCCGCCTCCGCCTGCCGCCTCGCGATCGCCGCGGCGGCCGTCCTGCTCCTCGTCGCCCCGGCGGCCCGCGGCGACGACTGGCCGACGTTCCGCGGCGCCTCCAGAACCGGTGTCGCGCCCGACACGGACCTGCTCGAGTCCTGGCCGGCCGACGGGCCGAAGCTGTTCTGGGAAACGGCCGGGGCGGGCCGCGGCTACGCCAGCGTCGCCATCGCCGGCGACCGGATCTACACGCTCGGCGACAACCTCTCCACGACCGGCGACGACAAGGACGAATACCTGACCTGCTTCGACCGCCAGTCAGGCAAGCAGCTCTGGAAGACGAAGACCGGCCAGCCGTGGAACGAGGGCAAGCCCGACTGGCAGGGGTCGCGGAGCACGCCGACTGTCGACGGCGATCGGGTCTACGTGATCACGCCCCACGGCGTGCTCCTGGCGTGCGCCACGAAGGACGGCAAGGAGTTCTTCCGCGTCGACCTCAAGGCGCGGTTCGGCGGCACGAAGGGTGATTCGTGGGGCTACAGCGAGTCGGTGACGATCGACGGCGACATGCTCATCTGCACGCCCGGCGGCGAGCAGGCCACGATGGTCGCGCTCGACAAGAAGACCGGCAAGCCGATCTGGTCGTGCCCGATGAAGGGCGATCGCGGTGCGGGCCACTCGTCGATCGTGATCTGCACGGTGGGTGGCCGGAAGGCCTACGTCCAGACGACGGCTGCCGGCGCGTTCGCCGTCGACGCCGAGAAGGGCAAGTTCCTCTGGGCCTACCCGATCGACAAGACAACGGCCGTGATCCCGACGCCGATCGTGAAGGACGACCTCGTCTTCTTCTCGGCGGGCTACAAGCGCGGCGGCGCCCTGCTCCGCCAGAAGTCGGGCCCCGGCGGGCAGGTCGAGATGCAGGAGGTCTACGGCCTCAAGCCCGATCTGGCCAACAAGCACGGCGGCCTGGTGCTCGTCGGCGACCACGTCTACGGCTGCGCGGACGACCAGCCGATCCTCTTCTGTGCGGCGCTCAAGACCGGCGACATCGTCTGGAAGGAGCGGGGCAGCGGCAGGAATTCGGCGGCGGTCGCGGCCGCCGACGGCCATCTCTACGTGCGGTACCAGGACGGCACCGTGGCGCTTGTGAAGGCCGATCCGGCGGGCTACAAGGAGGTCGCCGCGTTCAAGATTCCCGGCAGCGGGGAGCAGCCGAGCTGGTCCCATCCGGTGATCCTCGACGGCCGGCTCTACCTGCGCGAGCAGGACAAGATCTTCTGCTACGACGTGAAGCAGTAGCGGTCGACCTGTCCGCACCCCCGCGGCCGCACCCGTACTCGCCGGCTGCCGCCGGCAGCTGTCAGTCCTGGCTCTCCGCCACGGCGCGGTAGGCGACGCCGCCGAGGATGCCGCCCACGACCGGCGCCACCCAGAAGAGCCACAGCTGCTGCAGCGCCCAGCCGCCGGCGAAGAGCGCCGTCGCGGTGCTGCGGGCCGGGTTCACCGAGGTGTTGGTCACGGGGATGCTGACGAGGTGGATGAGCGTGAGGCACAGGCCGATCGCGATCGGTGCGATCACGCTGCCCGCCTTCTTGTCGGTCGCGCCGTGGATGACGAAGAGAAACACGGCCGTTAGCACCACCTCGATGATGAAGCAGCTCTCCCAGGAGTAGCCACCCGGAGAGTGCTCGCCATAGCCGTTGGAGGCGAAGCCGCCGGCAGCACTGAAGCCGGGCAGGCCGCTGGCGACGAGATAGAGCACGCCCGCGCCGGCGATGCCGCCGACCACCTGGGCGAGGACGTAGCGGGGCAGGTCGGCCATGGGAAACCGTCCGCTGGCCACCAGCCCCGCCGTCACGGCCGGGTTGAGATGGCAGCCGGAGATGTGTCCGATGGCCGTCGCCATCGACAGGACGCTCAACCCGAAGGCGAGCGCAACGCCGAGGAACCCGATGCCAAGATCGGGATAGGCGGCGGCCAGCACGGCGCTGCCGCATCCCCCGAGCACGAGCCAGAACGTCCCAATCGCTTCGGCCAGCAGTTTTCCCATCGCACCCGCCTCCTCGAAAATGGCATGCCGCGGCATGCGGCTTGATCGCCGCGATGCAGACGCGCCGCGGGCGTCGAACACCGACGACCCGCCGCTCGTCACGGCGGCGAGAACCTACGCGATCGGCTGAAACGCCGTCAATCGCGGCTCGCTGTCCTTGTTTTGCCGCCGCCGCCACCGCCGGCCGCTCAGAGGAGGGCGAGGATGCGCGGGCCGAACACGGCCGCGCCGACCGCCACCGCCGTCACCGCCGCCACCAGCACGCCGCCGGCGGCCATGTCGAGGGCGTCGCGGAGCCGGGGATGACGGCGGCTTCCCGGTCCCCGTACCAGCGATTCGATCGCGGTGTTGAAGATCTCCGCCGCGAGCACGCCGCCGATCGCGAGGGCCAGGACCGCCCACTCGACGGCCGAGACCCGCAGCAGGGCCGCTAGCGCGACGGCTGCCGCCGCCGCAACGAGGTGGACCGCGAAGCTCGACTGGCCCGCCACGGCGCGGACGAGGCCACGACCGGCTGCGGCGAACTTCCGCGCCCAGCCGCGGCGGGCGGACGTGGAGCGGCCGGGGATCTCACGTCGATCGAGCACCGCGGCGAGTTCTCCCTCGAATCCCGCGGCCCTTGCCTAGCCGACCTTCACGTAGGGGTCGCCCTTCTTCCAGTTGCACGGGCAGAGTTCGTCGCTCTGCAGGGCGTCGAGCACCCGCAGCACCTCGGCCACGTTGCGGCCGACGCGGCCCTGGTTGACGTCGACCCACTGGATGACGCCGTGCGGATCGACGATGAACGTCGCCCGCAGGCAGTAGCCCTCTGTCTTCTCCAGGATGCCCAACTCCGGGGCGAGCCTCTGCGCCGCGATGAGCGGGAACTGCAGGTTCGCGAGGTCCGCGTGTGCCCGCCGCCAGGCGAGATGGGAATACTCGTTGTCGGTGCTGCCCCCCACGACGTTGGTGTCGCGGTCAGCGAACGCCTTCACCTGCTTGTTGAACTCGGCGATCTCCGTCGGACAGACGAAGGTGAAGTCCTTCGGGTAGAAGAAGTAGACGACCCAGCGGCCGGCCTGATCGGCGTTGGTGAGCAGCTTGATGCCGTCCTTGCCGGTGCCCACGCAGGCCTGGACCGAGTACTGTGGAAACGCATCGCCGACGGTGAGCATGCTATGGTTCTCCGGGAAACTCCGCGTTCGCCGCGGACAGCGCAGGCTCCAGAGTGTACGGGTGAGGCAGCATGCGTTCAACACACGCCCCGCCGCACCTGTGCCATGATCCGCTCACGGCCCGCTCGGTCATCGTGGCCGAGGAGCGGGCCGATCGCCCCAACGAACTGTCGGGCGCGACGATCGCCTGCCCGTTCTGCGCGGGGCACGAGTCGCTGACGCCGCCGGACGTGCTGCGGGCGCCGGCCGTGGCCGCACCGTCGGCCGTATTGTCGGCCGGCGCCGCCTGGACGGCCCGCATCGTGCCCAACCAGTTTCCGGTCGCCTGCGACGGCCCGACCGGCGGCGCGAATGCCGCGGGCCGCCGCCCAGCCCGGGGCGTCCACGACGTCGTGATCGAGTCGCCGGCGCACGTGCGCTCGATCCTCGAGGTGGATCCCGCCGGCTGGCGCGACGCCTGGCACCTCTGCCGCCGCCGGCTGGCCGACCTCGCCGACCGCGGCGACCTCGCCTGGGGCATGGTCTTCAAGAACTCGGGCGCCGCCGCCGGCGCCTCGCTGGAGCACGTCCACAGCCAGCTGGTCGCCCTCGACTTCGTGCCCGACGGCTTCGCGGCCGAACTTGCGGCCGTCGAGCGGGCCGTCGATCCCTTCGGCGACCTGCTGCGCGCGGCGGCCGACGAGGATCGCATCGTGGAAGAGTCGGGCGATCTGGTGGCGCTGGTTCCTCCCGCGCCGCGGCAGCCGTTCGAGACCTGGATCCTGCCGCGGTCTGCCGAGCCGCACTTCCACGCGACCGCGGCCGCGCGGGTGGAATCACTCGCGACGCTGACGCGATCGCTCGTCGGCCGGCTCGACCGGCTGGTGCCCGGCGCCGCCTACAACTGGTGGCTGCACCAGTATCCCTACGGCGGCGTGCCACGCGCCGGGGTCGACGCCCGCCGGGCCGCGGCCTGGCACTGGCACCTGGAGATCATGCCGCGGATCAACGGCCTGGCCGGCTTCGAACTGGGCACGGGCTGTCACGTCACCACCATGGCGGCGGTGGCCGCCGCGCGGCGGCTCCGCTCGGCCTGAGGGCGGGATGCCGGATCGAGCCCGTCCGGCGCCGCCACAGCTTTCCCAGACGGCATCGGTCCTACAGAGCGTTCGCGCACGCCGCCGCCAGACGCGGGAAACCGCAGTTTCGGGTTTGGCGCGGCCTCCTGCAGGCCTGACAATCGTCGGCTGGTTCTCCGTCACCCGCCGCGACGGCTCGCGGCGCGCACCCCCGCGCCCGGTCGCGGCCCGCTCCTGCCGCGACGCTTCGCGGCCCGCCCCTTCACGGTCGCCCCATGTCGCCCGCCGTCCGGCTCGTCTTCGTGCTCCATGACCATCAGCCCGTCGGCAACTTCGACGGCGTCTTCGAGCAGGCCTACCAGGACAGCTACCTGCCGTTCCTCGAACTGCTCGAGCGGCATCCGGGCATCCGGCTGGCGCTGCACACGAGCGGCCCGCTCGTGGAATGGCTCGACGCGCACCATCCCGACTACCTCGACCGCGTCGCCCGCCTCGTCGCCGAGCGGCAGGTCGAGATCGTGGGCGGCGCGTTCTACGAGCCGGTGCTGGCGATGCTGCCGGCCCGCGACCGCGTCGGCCAGATCCGGCTCTCCACCGAATGGCTCGAGAAGCGGTTTGGCACGAAGGTGACCGGCATGTGGGTGGCTGAGCGTGTCTGGGATCCGGGCATGACCCGCGACATCGCCGCCGCGGGCATCGAGTGGACGATCCTCGACGACTCCCACTTCAAGGCCGCCGGCCTGACCGACGACCAGCTCGACCGGCACTGGCTCACGGAAGGCGACGGCGCCACGCTGACCGTCTTCCCGGTGAGCGAGCACCTGCGGTACGTCATCCCCTTCGCGGCGCCGCAGGCCACGATCGACCACCTGCGGTTCCTGGCGTCGCGCCGTCACGGTGCGCTGGCCGTCTTCGGCGACGACGGCGAGAAGTTCGGCGTCTGGCCCGACACGCGGAAGACCTGTTTCGAGGACGGATGGCTGGAGACCTTCTTCGGGCTGCTCGAGGCCAACGCCGACTGGATCGCGATGTGCCTCCCCTCGGAGGTGGTCGCGGAGGTGCCGCCCGCGGGCACCGTGTGGCTGCCGGAGTGCAGCTACCGCGAGATGATGGAATGGGTGCTGCCGCCCGAGTCGCAGCTGGCCTGCATCGGCGCCCGCACGCTGTGCGGCTCCGACCCGCGGCTCGCCGGGGTCGCCCGGTTCCTGCGGGGCGGCTCCTGGCGGAACTTCCGCATGCGGTATCCCGAGGCCAACGAGATGTACGCCCGCATGATGGCGGTGAGCGGCCGGCTCGAACGGCTGGCGGCCGAGGCCGCGCCGGGCCGCCCCGTCGACGCCGCCGCACTCACGCTGGCGCGGCAGTCGCTCTACCGCGGGCAGTGCAACTGCGCCTACTGGCACGGCGCGTTCGGCGGCATCTACCTGCCGCACCTGCGCAACGCCATCTTCCGCGAGCTGATCGCCGCCGAGGCGGCCGCCGACAGGGCCGAGGGCCGCACGACGGCGTTCGTCGAGGCGACGACCGCCGACTTCGACTTCGACGGCCGGACCGAGGTGCGGCTCACCGGCGACGGCCTCGACGCCTGGATCGCCCCGGCCCGGGGGGGCATGCTCTACGAACTCGATCTCCGCGACCAGGGCCACAACGTCCTCGCCACGCTCGACCGCCGCCCCGAGGCCTACCACGCGCAGGTGCTCGCCGGTCCGGGCAACGCCCGCAGCGTGGTCGACGCGTCGCAGGTCGCGAAGTTCAAGCAGCAGGGGCTCGAGCGGATGGTCCGCTACGACGCGTCGCGGCGCAAGAGCCTCGTCGACCACTTCTGGGACTGCGACGTCGCCGCGGCGGCCATCGTCGAGGGCACGGCGCTGGAGCGCGGCGACTTCTCCTGCGGCGGCTACGAGGCGAGCATCCGCCGCAATCCCGGCCGGATCCAGGTGCTCCTCTCGCGGACCGGCAACGCCTGGGGGATTCCCTTCTCGCTCTCGAAGGCGGTGACGCTCGAGGCGGGATCGCGGACGCTCGAGATCGCCTACAAGCTCGAGGGCCTGCCGCGCGACTTCCGCCAGCACCTCGCCATCGAGTTCAACTTCGCGGGCATGCCCGACCGGGCCGAGGGCCGCTTCTTCTACGACGAGGGACGGCAGCCGCTCGGGGAGCTCGGCACGCGGCTCGACCTGCCGGCGGTCCGGGCGCTCGGCCTCGTCGACGAGTGGCTCGGCATCGACGCCCGGCTGGCGTTTGCGGATGCGACGAACGGCCAGGCCGCGGGCCTCTGGACCTTCCCGATCCAGACCGTGAGCCAGTCGGAAGGGGGCTTCGAACTGGTGCACCAGTCGGTGGTGGTCATGCCCCACTGGATCGTCACGCCCGATGCCGACGGCGTCTGGAAGGTGGCGATGCGGCTGACCTTCGGCAACCTCAAGGCCGCGGCCGCCAAGCTCCACCACGGTGAAGGCCGGATCGTCTCCACCCTCCGCTGACGGCCGCGTCAGCCGCCGGCGAGCCTGCGCCAGTCGAGATCGGGCTCGATCTCCACGGCCCCGTGGCCGAGGATCGCGACCGACACGGGCGCCACGGCCGCCGCCAGGTCGATCGCCGAATCGCGGGCGATCGCCGCGTCGCTGGCCGGATCGTCGAG
Source organism: Pirellulales bacterium (assembly GCA_044370415.1). GTDB lineage: Bacteria > Planctomycetota > Planctomycetia > Pirellulales > UBA1268 > CAMCQY01. The sequence goes on along the minus strand of JBILVO010000007.1, from coordinate 43,714 downwards.
GCTCCCGGTCTGCGGCACGACGTGTGAGAGCACCACGGCGGCCACCCGCAGGCCGGCGGCGGCGGCGGCATGCACCACCGCGAGCGTGCGGCCGATCGCGCCGAGACGTGCCGCATCCACCACCACCAGCGGCAGGCCGGCCAGGCGGGCGAGGTCGGCGTTGCTCATGGTGTCGCCCAGCGGCGAAAACAGACCCCCTGCCCCCTCGACAACGACCACGTCGCTGGAATCCCGCCAGGCCGCCAGGCCGGCGACGATGAGCCGCTGGTCCACGGAGCGTCCGGCGGCGCGGGCGCTTCGTGGCGGGGAGATCGGCGCGGCAAACGCCTGCGGGCAGACGTCGGCTGGCGTCCCGCGACGGGCCGCGGCCTCCCAGAGCACCGCGGCGTCGCTGCCGGCGGCGAGGCCGTCGGGGTCGACCCCGCTGGCAACCGGCTTGTAGGCCGCCACCCGGCATCCGCCCACCGCCAGACGCCGGATGATCGCCGCCGCCACCTGCGTCTTGCCCACGCCGGTGTCGGTGCCCGTCACGTAAAGTCCGCAACCTCGCATTTTGCAGCCCGCCTGCACCGACCGGTTGCCCTCGCCGCAGGAGCGTTCTACACTAGAGATGAAGTTGAGACTCGATCTCATAATTCCCGTGGGCGTTTCGAACGCCGTCGCGGGCAGTGGGTTCGTCTTCGGAAACGTCAGCGGAGGGTGCCCGTGCCAGCGTCGCTCGACTCAGCATCGCTCGAAGACCTTGCCGTCGGAAGCTCCGCCCGCGTCGCGTACGTGAGCGGCGACGACCCCACGACGCTGCGGCTCCTGGAGATGGGCCTGACGCCGGGCGTCTACGTCCGCGTGGTCGGCACCGCGCCGCTGGGCGGGCCGCTGGAGCTCGAACTGCGGGGCTACCGGCTCTCGATCCGCCGTCACGACGCCGCTCGCGTGGCCATCGCGAAGTGACCTGCACGAACGCACCGCGAGCACCGCGAGCCATCCATGGGCGAGCCCGACGTCAGCGGTCGGCCTGACGGCGGCCATCCGCCACCGGACGCCGGACGACCGCTCGTCGTGGCGCTCGTGGGCAATCCCAACACCGGCAAGAGCACGCTCTTCTCGGCGCTGGCCGGCATCCCCACGCGGATCGGCAACTATCCGGGCGTGACCGTCGAGGAGAAGGTGGGCAGGTTTTCGCACCGCGGCCGTGCGATCGACCTTGTCGACCTGCCGGGCACCTACAGCCTCGTGCCCAAGAGCCCGGACGAGCAGGTCGTCGTCGACGTCCTGCGCGGGCGGCTGCCGGGCGTGCCGACGCCCGACTGCGTCGTGATCGTCGCCGACGCCACGAACCTCGAGCGGAATTGCTTCCTCGCCACGCAGACGCTCGAACTGGGGCTGCCCGCCGTCGTGGCCCTCACGCTCGGCGACGCCGCGGAAGAGAAGGGCATCACGATCGACGTCGACGAGCTCTCCCGGCGGCTCGCCTGCCCCGTCGTCCGCGTGGTGGCGCCGGCCCGGAAGGGCGTCGACGAACTCGGCGACCGCATCCTCGCGATCGCCGGATCGCGCCCGGCGTCGCCGCAGGGCCTCGCGCGGCACGCCGCTGCGGTCGACTCCCGCCACGACACGGCCGCGCGGGAGGCGATCGCCCGCTACGCCTGGATCGAGGAGCTGCTCGCCGGCGTCGTGCAGCGGCAGACGCCGTCCCACAGGCCGCTGGCGGAGCGGATCGACACCGTGCTCACGCACCGCGTCTGGGGTACGCTCATCTTCGCCGCCACGATGCTCGCGATGTTCTCCGCGATCTTCTGGCTGGCCACGCCGCTGATGGACGGGATCTCGGCGGGCGTGGACGCGATCGCCGGCGTGGTGGAAGGGCTCCTGCCGCCGGGGGCGATCCGCTCGCTCGTCGTTGACGGCGTCATCGCCGGCGTCGGCGGCGTGGTGGTCTTCGTGCCGCAGATCGCGATGCTCTTCCTGTTCGTGGCACTGCTCGAGGGCTGCGGCTACCTCTCCCGCGCCGCGTTCCTCATGGACAGGCTGCTGTGCGGCGTGGGCCTCGGCGGCAAGTCCTTCATTCCCCTGCTGTCGAGCTTCGCCTGCGCGATCCCCGGCATCATGGCCGCCCGCACGATCGAGAGCCCGCGGGACCGCCTGCTCACGATCCTGGTGGCGCCGCTGATGAGCTGTTCCGCCCGGCTGCCGGTCTACCTGCTCCTCTGCGGCGCCTTCGTGCCGAACGTGGCCGTCGGGTTCTCCTGGCTGCGGCTGCCGGCCCTGGTGCTGGCCGGGATGTACGCCGTGGGGGTCGTGGCAGCCGCCGCCGTGGCGCTGCTGCTCTCGCGGACCGTGTTCTTCGGCCCGCCGCAGCCGTTCGTGATGGAACTGCCCGGCTGGCGCTGGCCGCGGCCGGCGGTCGTGCTCGAGCGGGTCCGTGAGGCCGTCTGGTCGTTCCTGCAGAACGCCGGCACGCTGATCGTGGCGGTGAGCATCGTGATCTGGGCGCTGGCCAGCTACCCGCACGACGCCGACGCGATCGCGGCCGACGTGGCCGCCCGCCGCGGCTCGCTGGCCGCGCGGCTGGCCGAGCTGCCGGCAGCCGATCCCGACCATGCCGAGCTCTCGGTCGAGCTGGCGGCGTTCGACACGGAAGAGGGCCTCGAGGCCGCCCGTCGCGGCGCCGCGCAGCGGCAGAGCCTGCTGGGCCGCATGGGCCGGCTCGTGGAGCCGATCGTGCGGCCGCTCGGCTGGGACTGGCGGCTCGGCTGCGCCGCGATCGCGAGCTTTCCCGCGCGCGAGGTCGTGCTCGGCACGCTGGGCGTGATCTACAACCTCGGCGACGTCGACCCCGGCGAGGAGGCAGGAGCCTCGGCCCTCGTACGGCGGCTCCGCGCCGCCACCTGGGACGGCACGAACCGCAAGGTGTTCACGCTGCCGGTGGCCCTGTCGATCATGGTGTTCTTCGCCCTGTGCGCGCAGTGCGCCAGCACGCTGGTCGTGATCGGCCGGGAGACCAACAGCTGGGTCTGGCCCGTCGTCACGTTCACCTACATGACCGTGCTGGCCTGGCTGGCGGCCTTCGCCACCTACCAGATCGGCACGCGGCTGCTGGGATAGGCCCCCACCGCATGCAGGATCTCGTCGCCATCGCCGTCGCCGTCGCCGCCGGGCTGTGGCTCTCACGGACGCTCTGGCGGCAGCTGACCCGCCCCGCCTGCGGGACGGCCGACGCTCCGCCCGGCACGGAGGGATTCGTGCCGCTGGGCGAGCTCGCCGCGTCCGCAAAAAAGCCGGGGCGTTCCACCGAACGCCCCGGCCCGTGAGATCTCGCGATCTGTCCGCAGCCGCCACCGTCGCCTCGCGACGCCGGCGTGCCTGCGTGCGATCAATACATGTCGTAGTCGCCGCCGTGGCCGTGGCCGCCGCCCTTCGCCTTCGACTCCTTCGGCTTCTCGGCGATGAGGGCGTCGCTGGTGAGCAGCAGCGTCGACACGCTCGTGGCGTTCTGCAGCGCCGTCCGCGTCACCTTCGTCGGGTCGATGACCCCTGCCTTGACGAGATCCTCGTACTCGTCGGTGGCGGCGTTGTAGCCGAAGTTGCCGGTGCCGGAGAGCACCTTCTCGCAGACGATCGAGCCGTCCTGGCCGGCGTTCGACGAGATCATCGTCACCGGGGCGCGGCAGGCGCGGATCACGATGTTGAAGCCGACCGTCTCGTCGTCGGAGAGCCCCTTCGGCTTGACCTGCGAGCTGGCCCGCAGGAGCGCCACGCCGCCGCCGGGCAGGATCCCCTCCTCGACGGCCGCACGCGTGGCGTGCAGCGCGTCCTCGACGCGGGCCTTCTTCTCCTTCATCTCGCTCTCGGTCGCGGCACCGACGTTGATCTTGGCCACGCCGCCGGCGAGCTTCGCCAGCCGCTCCTCGAGCTTCTCGCGGTCGTAGTCGCTGGTGGCCGCCTCGATCTCGTGGCGGATCTGCTCGATCCGCGACTTGATCTCGCTGGTCTTGCCGGCGCCCTCGATGATCGTGGTGTTGTCCTTGTCGACGATCACCTTCTTGGCGCGGCCGAGCTCCGCGATGCCGAGGCTCTCGAGCTTCATGCCGAGGTTCTCGAACACCGCCGTGGCGCCGGTGAGGATCGCGATGTCTTCCATCATCGCCTTCCGGCGGTCGCCGTAGCCGGGGGCCTTCACGGCGCAGACCTGGAAGGTGCCGCGGAGCCGGTTGATGACGAGCGTCGCCAGCGCCTCGCCGTCGACCTCCTCGGAGACGATGAGCAGCGGCTTGCCCGCCTGCACGACCGCCTCGAGCAGCGGCAGAATGTCCTTCACCGACGAGATCTTCTTCTCGAAGACGAGGATATAGCAGTCGTCGAGCACGCACTGCATCTGCTGCGGGTTGGTGACGAAGTAGGGCGACAGGTAGCCGCGGTCGAACTGCATGCCCTCGACCCACTCCACCTCGGTCTTGAGGCTCTTGCCCTCGTCGACCGTGATGACGCCGTCCTTGCCCACCTTGTCCATCGCCTCGGCGAGGAGATCGCCGATCTCCTTGTCGTTGTTGGCGGCGATCGCGGCGACCTGGGCCATCTCCTTCTTGCCCTTCACCGGGATCGACATGTCCTTGAGCTTGGCGGCGATGTCGGCGACGGCCTTCTCGATGCCGGCCTTCATCTGCACCGGGTTCACGCCGGCCACCACCGCGCGGAGCCCCTCGTTGAACACCGCCTCGGCGAGCACCGTCGCGGTGGTCGTGCCGTCACCGGCGACGTCGCTGGTCTTGCTGGCGACCTCACGGACCATCCTGGCGCCCATGTTCTCGTAGACGTCCTCGAGGTCGATCTCCTTCGCCACGGTCACGCCGTCCTTCGTGACGGTGGGGGAACCGAAGCTCTTCTGGAGGATGACGTTCCTCCCCTTCGGACCGAGCGTCACCTTCACGGCACGGGCGAGCTTCGCGACGCCGCGCCGCATCGCCTCACGAGCTTCCTGGTCGAACGCCATCATCTTGGCCATGAGCTGGGTACTCCTCGAAAAGGGTCTGTGGGTGGTCTGGTGAGGGGACGTGAGCGGGCTGGAAACTGGTGATCTGATCTCTGCGGGTCTGGTGACGGCCGGGCGGCTCAGCCGAGGATGGCGAGGATGTCGTCCTCGCGCATCAGGAGCAGCTCGTCGTCGCCGACCTTGAAGGCCTCGCCGGCGTAGCTCGTGAAGACCACACGGTCGCCGGGCTTCACCTGCAGCGGGTGGCGGTGGCCCTTGTCGTCGATCCTGCCCTCGCCAACGCTGACGACGGTGCCGCGGGCAGGCTTGTCCTTCGCCGATTCGGGCAGGAGGATGCCGCCGGCCGTCTTCTGCCCGCTCTCCTCACGCTCTACGACGACGCGGTCGCCGAGCGGCACGAGGGTCGACTTCTTGCGGGCGGGCTTGCTGGCGGTGGCTGACATGCTGGCGACCTTTCTCTGGCGATGAGTGGATTGCTCGTGGGACTGTGGCGTGCCTGGCAGCATCAGACAGGCCCCACGGGAAGAAGCAACTGGCGCGCCGAATTCCCGAGATTTTCGCAAAATCTCTGGGAAACAAGCCGAAACACGACGCGTGTCCCGCTGACAGCCACGCTCGCCCCAGACCGCGGCCCCTGCCAGTTTGGCAGCAGCCGCGTGCGTTCTCACGCCAAACTCATGGCAATCGGCCGGCGGACGGGCTACCCTCGCCTTTTCGCGATGTTGGTTGTATGACCACTTGTTCTGTGCCGGTTTCCCCAGGTTTCCGAGCAACGCATGGCTACGCATCGTCGCATTGACGTCAGCAAGGTGGGCGACGTCACCGTCGTGAAATTTCTCGACAAGAAGATCCTCGACGAGGCCGGCATCCTCGAGCTGGGCGCCGAGCTCTTCAGCCTCGTGGAGCAGGACAACCGCAAGAGCGTGCTGCTCAACTTCGCCGGCGTGGAGTTCCTCTCGAGCGCCGCCCTCGGCAAGCTGATCACGCTCGACCGCAAGGTGAAGACGCACAAGGGGCGGCTGAAGATGAGCAACATCCGGCCGGAGATCCTCGAGGTCTTCCAGATCACGAAGCTCAACAAGGTGTTTGACATCCGCAAGGAAGAAGCCGAGGCGATTGCGGCGTTCTAGATCCGACGTTCGGGCGGCGGTCGTGAGAGAAGCGATGGCACACCAGTCAACTCCGGCAGATCCGTCGGCGGCCTGGAACCGCGAGCTCGATCTGCCGAGCGAGCGCGGCGCGAGCCGCCTGATCATGGACGAGCTGCTCGAGCAGCTCGGCGTGCACGGCTGGTCCCCTTCCGACATCTTCGCGATCCATCTGGCGGCCGAGGAGGCGATCGTCAACGCGATCGTCCACGGCAACAAGCTCGATGCGGCCAAGCGGGTGCATGTGCGCTGCCACGTCTCGCCGGAGGTGGCGCGGATCGAGGTGGCCGACGAGGGGCCGGGATTCGATCCCAGCGCGGTTCCCGACTGCCGGGACGAGGAGCGGCTGGAGGCCCCCAGCGGCCGTGGCGTGATGCTCATGCGGACGTTCATGACCCGGATCGAATACAACGACCGTGGCAACCGGGTGCTGATGGAGAAGCAGCGGCCGCCGGGCGAGAGCTGACAGTCCGCCGCCAAGAGGCATGCGGCCCGCGGCCGCCGCTTCTTTCGCCGACCGATCCGGCGATTTTTCTGCAGCCTGCCGGCTGCGGGAATCCCATCGATTTCGCGGACCGGATAGGGTATTTTGGTGGTCTCTCTTCCCCGATAGCTCAATGGTAGAGCGGCCGGCTGTTAACCGGTAGGTTGTAGGTTCGAGTCCTACTCGGGGAGCTACGCCACTCATGTCTTTGAGTGGCAGTCAGAGGCAGGAGGCGGCACAACCTTCTGCCTCGCGGCGTTTCTGGAGGTTGTGGGTTGGGTCGTTTCTCGACCGGCCACGCCCTGCCTGAGGAACCGGTCACTGTGTCTCTGCGGGCCGCAGCCATCGACGACATCCTTCCGTCTCGATCCCGCCCGCAGCGCATGACGATGCGGATAACCGCACTCCTTCTGGCCACCTTGTCCTTGCTCTCCGCCACCCTGGCCGTGGTGCAGGCCGGCGACGAGAGCCCCATCGTCGGCGCGATCCGCTGGGATGGCTGGTATGGCGACCCGACCGTGACTGCCGCTGTCGAGGCATCACTCGGGCAGCGGAAGTATCACTTTCGCCTGCCCTGGTTCGCTGACGTGATGGGTGACGATGCGGTACGGATCAACGGCGATTCACAGACGATCATGGATCAGGAGATCGCTTATGCGGCGCAGGCCGGACTGAACTATTGGGCCTTTCTCGACTACCTCGACGAGGCGCCGGGCATGAGCATCGCGCTGAACCGGTATCTGGCGACGAAGGACAAGAAGGGCATCCGCTACTGCCTCATCGAGGAAGGAACACGGCTCGACAATGCGGGCACCAGCGCGTGGGGCAGGCTCGTGGGGCATTTCCGGCATCCCGACTACCAAACCGTGCTCGACGGCCGACCGCTGTTGTGCGTGTCCGGGACGACCGCCACGCTTGGCAAGGCAGACTGGGCCGACTTGAAGCAGCGCACGATCGCCGCCGGCCTGAAGGCACCCTATCTCGTGCTCATGGATTGGAAAAACCCGGAAGCGGGTCGCGTGCGTCTGGGGTTCGATGCCGTTTCACGCTATGCCGCATCAGGCAAGGGATACACGAACGACCCTCTCTCCTATGCCGCGCTCACGTCCTCCCACGTGCGCCGGGAGCTGTGGGACACGTGGGCGCAGGATGGCACTCCCTGCATCACGTTCGCCACTGCCGGCTGGGATACCCGTCCACGACAGGAACGTCCGCCGTCGTGGTGCCATGATCTGATCGACGTCGCCACCCCCGACCCCACGCCTCCCGCGCAGCAACAACCGCTCGTCGACGCCACGACTGCCACGCCGGAGGAACTCGCCACCCACATGCGCGAGGCGATCGCGTGGACGCGGGCCCATCGCGATATCAATCCCGCCAACGCCATCATCATGTACGCCTGGAATGAGCATGACGAAGGCGGCTGGCTCCAGCCCACTCGTGGTACGGATGCCCGAGCCGATGACTCCCGGATCCGAGCCTTGTCGAATGCGATCCGTGCGGCATCACCTACCCGCGACGCGGAGCCGTGACCACAGCACCGACGCCGGCTGCCGGATACGCTAGCCGAGGATGACTTCCGGCTGTTGGAGGAGGTCGTCGATCGCTCGGACGATGTCCAGCACGGTGAGCCATCTGAAGGGTGACGCCTGACATGCATCCCTCCTCGCCATGGATGCCGGTCACGAACAGGGACACCAGAAGGGCGTCCCAGACAGAACGCGCGGCGGAATCAGCCCAGCGTCGCCCCGATCTTTACCCGCACCTGCCAATGGGCGATCTTGCCGTCCTCGATGTGCCCTCTGGTTTCGAGCACCTCGAACCAGCGCAGGCTCTTCTCGTCGATCGCCGCCTTGGCGATGGCGTTCTGGACGGCTCCCTCGATGCTGGTGTGGGAGGATCCAACCAGCTCGATCATTCTGTAGGTGTGTTCACTCATCGGCATGGCTCCGGGGATGGTGTCGGGCATTGTAGACTTCGTGGCGCCCGATGTCCCAATGCACACCCAAGGATTGGCTCCATGGCTTTTTCAGCAAAGATCGTCGGTGACGAGCTTGTTCTCAGGATCCCGATGAATGCCACGCCGGAGAAGTCGACCAGCGGCAAGACGCTGGTGGTCGCCTCGACCTACGGCAACAAGGAGACCGACTGCGTTGTGGACGGCAAAAAGGTGATCGTGGGCGTCAACGCCTACATCCCGAAGAAGTAGTGGGGGTGAGGCTGGTGGCGTATTCGAAGGGCAGTCGGCCCCAGCCATTTGCCACCCCCTGCCAGACCATTCACAACAGGATCTGACATGCCTGCTGAAAAGGTTCTGGTCCTCAATGCCACCGGCAAGGTGGGCCGCAACGTCTGCCGGGCGCTGCTCGTGGCGGGCTTCAAGGTCTCCGGCACCACACGGTCGCCCACCAGCCCGCTGGCTGGCCAGGGAGTGAAGCCCGTCGTGTGCAATTACACGAGCCGCGCGGATCTGGACCGCGCCTTCAGGGAGACGGGGGCGAAAAAGGTCTTCGTGATCACCGACTACTTCCGAGCGGCCAAGTCCAACGCCGACACGGAGTTTCGGCAGAGCCGTGACGCCACGGCATGGATGACGAGGGGGTCACACAGGCCCTCGGACAGCCGTGACGATGGGTGAAACGCGGAAGCACCCGCCCGCGGCTCCCGGCACTCACGCAGGCGGCTAGACCGTGAGCCGTCGCCGATAGATGGCGGCATCCTGTTGCGAGAAGCAGCAGAACGTCACGCGCTGCGGCAATGGATTCATCGCCAGCCATTCGCCGACCGTCGCCACGGCGACGTCGCAGGCGTCCTCCACCGGATAGCCGAACACGCCGGTCGAAATGCACGGAAAGGCGATCGTCGCCAGCCCGGACTCGGCCGCCAGCCTGAGCGATTCACGGTAGCAGGAGGCGAGCAGCTCGGCCTCGCGAGAGCCGCCGCCCTCGAAGACCGGGCCGACCGCATGGATGACGTGCCTGGCCTGGAGCCGATGACCGCCGGTGATCCTGACGCTCCCGGTCGGGCAGCGGCCGACGCCCCGGCACTCCTCGAGAAGCCCGGGGCCGGCCGCCCTGTGGATGGCTCCATCCACGCCTCCACCGCCGAGCAGTGATTCTTTCGCCGCATTCACGATGATGTCCACGTCGAGCGTGGTGATGTCGGCGACGACGATCTGGATGCGCGACGCGATGCTCACGGGTGACTCCTGCTCGTGCCCTTGTCTCTCGATCTTGTCCCATGACCTTGAACGTCTCGTGTCCGCGAGCGGCAGCGGGGAGACGAACGCGATCGTGGCTCGTCGCTCCGAGCATAGTGCCGCCGGATCGTCCGGTACATCGAGCACGGCGCCGGCGTTTCCGTCGGTGAAGCCGGCGAGGTTTCGCCGCGCGGGCGGCAGGCTCGGCTGCTGCGCGGGCGGGGGTCCTGGGCTATGCTGGCCCGCCATGCAGCCGGATGAATCCACGCCGCCGTCGCTCTCCACCGTGCCGCTGGTCGGCGTGGCGGTGAACGCCGCCCTGGCGCTGGTCAAGATCATGGCCGGCTTCTTCGGCAACTCCTACGCTCTCATCGCCGACGGCATCGAGTCGACGGCCGACATCGTGACGTCGCTGGTCGTCTGGGGCGGCCTGCGGGTGAGCGTGGCGCCGGCCGACGAGCGGCATCCCTACGGCTACGGCAAGGCCGAGGCGCTCGCCGGCATCGTCGCCTCGCTGGCCCTGCTGGCGGCGGCGGCGATGATCGCCGTGCAGAGCGTCCGCGAAATCCGCACGCCCCATCACCTGCCCCACTGGTCCACGCTGCTGGTGCTCGTGCTCGTCGTGGCCACGAAGCTGATCCTCGCCCGTTGGATGGGCGACATCGGCGCGGAGGCGGAGAGCACGTCGCTGCAGGCCGACGCCTGGCACCACTGGGCCGACGCCCTGACCTCGATCGCCGCGTTCGTCGGCATCACCATCGGGCTCGTCGGCGGACCCGGCTACGAGCCCGCCGACGACTGGGCGGCCCTGCTGGCCTGCGGCATCATCGCCTGGAGCGGCGTGAACCTCCTGCGGATGGCGGTGCGCGAACTGCTCGACGCGGCCCCCGCCAAGGAGTTCGAACAGCAGGTCCGCGCACTGGCCCTGGGCATCGACGGAGTGCGGGCCCTGGACAAGTGCCGCATCCGCAAGAGCGGCACCCGCTATTTCGTGGAACTCCATGTCGAGGTCGACGGCCAGGCCACGGTGCAGGAGGGGCACGACATCGGCGGCAGGGTCCGCAGCGGATTGAGGCAGTCGCCGCTGCGGATCGCCGACGCCTTCATCCACATCGAGCCGGCCAGACCCTCGGTCGGCCCCTCTCTCGGACCCTCGGCCGGCGCGACCGCCACGCCACCCGGATGATCGCGCCGCCTGGATGATCTTGCAGCGCTGCCGATCGATCGCGGGCTCGTCCAGCACCGGGCCCTACGCCCCGCCGGCGGAGGCACCGGGCGGCGGCTGCACGACGGGCCAGTCGACGGCGGAGAGGCCGGCCAGCGCGACGGCCAGCGCCTGCGTCCCGCTCCGCCCGTGGCCGAGCGCCGCCGCCGATCGGTAGAGCTGCTCGGAGAGGGCGACACCGGGCAGCACCAGCCCCATGCGGCGGCATTCGGCGAGCACGATCCCGAGATCCTTGATGAAGTGCTCGACCAGGAACCCGGGCGCGAGGTCGCCGGCGACGATCCGCGGCGCGAGGTTCTGCAGCGACCAGCTCCCGGCCGCGCCGGGGGTGATCGCCTCGAGCACCCGCGCGAGATCGAGGCCCGCCCGCTGGGCGTAGAGGAGCGCCTCGCAGGTGCCGATCATCGTCGAGGCGATCGCCACCTGGTTGGCCATCTTCGTGTGCTGCCCGGCGCCCGGCGGCCCGCAATGCACGACCCGCGCGGAGATCACCGGCCAGACCGCGGCCAGACGGTCGATGGTGCCTGCATCCCCGCCGGCCATCACCGTCAGCCGGCCCTCCCGGGCGCCGATGTCGCCGCCCGACACGGGCGCGTCGAGCGCGGCGATGCCCTTGGACGCCGCCTCCGCGGCGATGGTGCGGGCCAGCGACGGCTCGCTCGTCGTCATGTCGACGAACATGGTCCCAGGCCGCAGCCCGGCGAGGACGCCGTGGGACCCGAGCACGACCTCCCGCACGTCGCTGGGAAAGCCGACGCAGGTGAACACGCAGTCGCTCGCCGCCGCCACCGCGGCCGGCGAATCGGCCCACGCCGCGCCCCGTGCCAGCAGCGGCTTCGCCCGGCCCCGCGAGCGGCTCGTGACGGTGAGCGGGAACCCGGCGTCGAGCAGTCGCCCGCAGATCGCGCCGCCCATGATGCCGGTGCCGATCCAACCCAGGCGGAGCGTCTGCCGCGCGGCACGGGCGTCGGGTGCAGGCATGGCTGGGCCCCTCGATCGGGATCACGCGGCGGCGGAACGCCCGCGGCCGGATGCGGGGGCCCAGTGTAGTGCAGATCGGGGGTCGTGCGGCGGACGCGGGCCGCCGTCCGCCGCGGCCCGCCAGGGCGCGGGCCTTATGATGTGGGGCATGCGCGACGCTTCTTCCGAACCCTCGTATCTGCACGGCTACACCCCCGCCGAGCAACGGCGGCTGGTGGAGCAGGCCGAGTACTGGCGAGACCGGCTGATCCTGCCCGACCTGCCGTACCGGCCGGGTGAGCGGCTGCTGGACGTCGGCTGCGGCGCGGGCGCCGTGCTCGGCGTGCTGGCGGCGGCCCACCCGGGGCTGCATCTCGCGGGAATCGACCGCGAGCCCGCCCAGGTCGAGGCCGCCCGGCGGCACCTCGCCGCGTTGGGCCGCGACGATGTCGACCTGCGTGTCGGCGACGCGGCGACGCTCCCGTGGCCCGACGGCTCCTTCGATCACGCCTACCTGATGTGGTTTGTCGAGCACGTGCCACGGATCGAGCCGATCCTCCGCGAGATCCACCGGGCGATCAGGCCGGGGGGCACGATCACCGTCAACGAGACCGAGTACGAGTCGTTCCACGTCTGGCCCGAGCACGACGACTGGGAATACCTGGAAGAGGCGATGTTCCGCCACTTCCAGGCCCACGGTCAGGCCCACGCCGGCCGGCGGCTCGGCCCGCTCTTGGTGGAGGCGGGGTTTCGGGAGGTGACGAGCCGGCTCGTCGGCTGCCACTTCTTCGCCCGGCCAGGGTGCGACGACCTGCGCCGGCACACTCACTACACGGCCGACTACATCGCCCCCGCGATCCCGGCGTTCGTGTCGTTGGGGTACGACGAAGCCCGACTGCGCCGCGGCCTCGACCACCTGCTCTCCATCCACACCGACCCGCACGGCGCGTTCACGCAGATGGTCTACCGGGCCCGCGGCATCGCCTAGAGCGCATGCGGAATACCTGTAGCGACGACTTGGCAAACCTGGGAACGGAGGCGAAGGGGGTCGGCGAACGCTCGAGGAGCATTGGGCCGCCCCGGCCCACGCGACGAGACTTTTGCCGCCTCCGAGCCGGTGCTACACGTACATCGAATGCGATCTAGCAGGCCGTGGATCCAGTCATCCGCCGCTGCCGGCGGCGGCGCGTGTCAGTCCGCACGCATCGCGTCCATCGCACGGCCGATCGCCTCGAGGCCCCGGTTGATCTTCCGCATGAACGACTGCTCCGTCGGGATGTAGTGGAAGCCCGGATGCCGCTCCCAGACCCGCTTCAGCCGCTCGTCGAGCGCCGCCGCGGTGCGGGAGTCCTCGGAGCGATACGGGTTGTTGCTCCGCACGTCTTCCCCATGGATCGCGGCCGATTGGAAAAAGATCACCGCCCCGTAGCGGGCGGCCTCCCGCTCGTAGGTCGTGGCCAGGCTCGCGAAGTAGTCGGCCTCGTCGCCCGGCCAGTAGGCGAGTCCGTCGAGCGTGCCACGGTCGCAGATCAGCAGTCGCTCCGGATAGCAGTCGCGAAAGATGTCCTCGAGCCCCGTCTGCATCCGGTAGATCGACCGCTGCAGGGGCAGCGGCCGCCCATCCCCGACATCCCGACCGAGACCGTGCCCGAAGAGCAGCGTCGCCGCCTCCGGCACGATTTTCACGCGGGATTTGAGCTCCCGCTGAAAGAGGTCGAGCGCCGTCGTCTTTCCCCCGCCGGGGCCGCCCGTGACGACGATCGTGCCGGGGGGACGCTGCTGCATGGAAGACGATCCGGTCGGGCGCTCGCAACGCGTGAAAAATCGACACCGCATCGGCGGCGTCGCGAAACATCTTACCGGCCACCGGCGGCACGATCGCCCCGGGAATCCTGCCGTACTTTGCCGCAGTCGGTGCAAAATGCGGCGGCCGGCCGGGCCGCCCGCGCCGGAATCCCACGTGCGCACCCGGCGACTCCGCTCATCACGCGTTTGTTCCGAGCCTGGCACGGCGTATGCTTCGAGGATCGGGCGGGGTGGTGAAGGAGACGGACAACAGACTCAGGGAGTCCATTGTCATGAAGGGCAACCATTCGCGGACCGCAGCGGGTCTGTCGCATGCCTGGACGCCCGCCCAGAGAACCCGGCACCGGCCCACCGGCCGCCGCCGCTCGTGCCCGTTGATCGAGCGGCTGGAACCGCGCACACTCATGGCCGCGGACCTGGCCCATGCCACGAGCATCCGCCGGATCGAGTGGGATGGCGGTCTTGTCGACTCCCGCGCCGACGGGTGGATCGTCCAGGCGTCCGGCAGCGCCGCACCGCAGATCCGCTCCGGCTGGCAGTCGCAGTCGCTCGGCGAGGGATTCTTCTCCCTGACGACCCCCGGCGCCTCGGTCGCCGACGTCCGCGGCTGGGCCACGGCAGCCGGGCTGCGCGGCCTCGAGCCCGACCGGGTGATCACCGCCTCGGCGCTGCCAAACGATCCGTCGTTCAGCCGGCTCTACGGCCTCAACAACACCGCGCAGACCGGCGGCCGCGCCGACGCCGACATCGACGCGGCCGAGGCGTGGGACGTCACCACCGGGTCGCGATCCGTCGTCGTTTCCGTCATCGACACCGGCGTCGACTACCGGCATCCCGATCTCGCCGCCAACGCCTGGACGAACCCCCGGGAAGTGGCCGGGGACCGCATCGACAACGACGGCAACGGCTACGTCGACGACGTCCACGGCTGGGACTTCGCCAACAACGACGCCGATCCCTTCGATGACCAGGGGCACGGCACGCACGTCGCCGGCACGATCGGCGCCGCGGGCAACAACGGCACGGGCGTCACCGGCGTCAACTGGCAGGTGTCGATCATGGCGCTGAAGTTCCTCGACTCCAGCGGCAGCGGCACGACGAGCGCCGCGATCGCGGCGATCAACTACGCCACGAAGATGCGGCGGAACTTCGGCGTGAACATCGTCGCCACCAACAACAGCTGGGGCGGTGGTGGTTTTTCGTCGAGCCTGCAGACCGCGATCACGGCGGGCGGTTCCGCTGGAATCCTGTTCGTGGCCGCGGCGGGCAACGACGGGCTCAACAACGATTCGACACCCTCCTACCCCGCCAGCTACACGAGCAGCTCGATCATCACCGTCGCGGCCACCGACTCCTCGAACCGCCTCGCGTCGTTTTCCAACTACGGGGCCACCAGCGTCGACGTGGCGGCACCGGGCGTCGGCATCCTCTCCACGACCCCGAACAACACCTACTCCTCCTACAGTGGCACGTCGATGGCGACGCCGCACGTGACGGGCGTCGTCGCGCTCGTGAAGGCCGCCAAGCCCGACGCGACGGCGGACCAGATCCGCTCGGCGATCCTCTCGACGACGACCCCCGTGAGCGGCCTCGCCGGCAAGGTGGCCACCGGCGGCGTCGTGAACGCGGCCGCGGCGCTGGCCGCCCTCGTGGGCACGCCCACGCCACCCCCGCCGCCGCCACCTTCGCCGACCGGTCCATACGAATCCAACGACTCCATCGCCACGGCCTCGGCCGTGACGCTCACGGGCGGCCGGGCCTCGGTGAACGCCGTGGTGGGCGACGGGGCGTATGGATCGGCCGACGTCGATCTCTTTGCCGTGGCCGTGCCCGCGGGTGGCACGCTCACGGTCGACATCGACGCGCAGTCGCTCGGCTCCGCGCTCGATTCCTACCTGCGGGTGTTCAACGCCGCCGGCCAGCAGCTGGCCGCCAACGACGACGCCGGGTCGCTCGACAGCCTCGTCTCCTTCACGGCGCAGGCGGCCGGCACCTACTACGTCGGCGTCTCCGCCTTCGGCAACACGGCCTACTCGGCCCCCACGGCGGGCAGCGGCGCCGCCGGCACCTCGGCAGGCAGTTACACAGCGGCGTTCACGGTGGCGCTGCCGGCCCCGGTGGCCGACGTCGTCGACGTCTCCCCCGACCCGCGCACGACGTCCGTCGGCGCGGTGATGGTGGTGTTCGATCGGGCCGTGACCGGCTTCGATCCCTCGGACCTGTCGCTCGTGCGGAGCGGAACGTCCGTGCCGCTCACGGGAATCACCGTCACCACCACAGACAGCGTCCGCTGGACCGTCAGCGGCCTCGACGCCGCCACCGCCTCGGCGGGCACCTACACGCTCACGCTGAAAGCGTCGGGCAGCGGCATCGCCTCGGCCGATGGCGTGGCGCTGGCCACGTCGGCCGCCGACACCTGGACGACGCAGTCCGCGACACTCGTCGATGCCGGCGACTCGCTCGCCACGGCCGCCGTGATCGGCATCACCTCCGGCGAAATCCGGCTTTCGGGCATCATCGGCGACGGCAGCTGGGCCGCCAAGGATGTCGATCTCTACAAGGTGACGCTCGCCGCCGGACAGACGATCGTCATCGACATCGACGCCGTCACGCTTGCGGGATCCTCGACGCTCGACAGTTTCGTCCGGCTCTTCGACTCGCGCGGCCGCCAGGTCGCCTCCAATGACGATTCCGGCGGCACAATCGACAGCTACCTGTCTAGGAAGGTGTCGGCGTCCGGCACCTACTCCATCGGCGTGTCGGGCTTCGGCAACCGCTCCTACTCGCCGGCAACCGCAGGCTCCGGGTCGAACGGATCGACCGGCGTCTACCAGATGCGGCTGGCGTTCTCGGCCATCGCTGCCGGCACCGCGGGCGCAGCCCGCATCGCTGGAGCCGCGGACCGCACGGTGCCTGCGGGCGAGGACGCGCTCGCGACCGCGTTCGCCATGTACGGCGCCAATTGGTCGGCGGCGCTGCCGGCGATCGACCGGCCGAGGCGCTCCGGTCGCTGACCGCCTCCGCGGCGGGAGCGGGCCGGCCCGTGAGCCGCATGCGCTGCGGGTTTCGACGGCGGGCCCGCGGCCGAGCATACTCGGTCGCGGTACCACCATGACGCCAGACAGCATCGCCATCGCCTGCAGCATCGACGACCGCTACGCGCTGCCGCTGGTGGTGATGCTTGAGTCGCTCGTGGAACGCCTGCGCGCCCCCTGGCGGGCCACGGTCCACCTGCTCCACCGCGGCCTCTCGCGCCAGTCGCTCGCTGCGGTCGCCTCCGTCGTCGACCTCCGTCCCATCGAGCTTTCCGGACCGTGCCTCGACCGGCTCCCCCGCGACGGGCGGCTGCCGCCGGAGGCCGCCGCACCGCTGCTCCTCCCGGAGCTCATGCCGCCTGACGTGCCTCGCGTGCTCTTCCTCGACGCCGACATGCTCGTGCTCGACGACATCGGCCCGTTGTGGACGCTCGACCTGGCGGGCCGGGCGCTGGCCGCGGCGGTCGATCCGGCGATTCCGCTGTGCCATTCGCGGCGCGGCGTGCCACGGGCCGCGGCACGCGGGATTCCACCACACACCCCCTACTTCAACGCGGGCGTCATGCTCGTCGACCTCGACGCCTGGCGCAGTCGCGGCATCGCGGACCGTGCGTTTCGGTACGTCGGCGAGCTCGGCAGCCGCGTCGACTTCCTGCACCAGGAGGCGCTCAACGCCACCGCGTGGGACGATTGGACGCTGCTGGACCAGCGCTGGAACGTGCCGGCGACTGCCGGCAGGTGGTTCGATACCACGCCCACCGCGGCCGTCGCTGCGTTGGGCATCGTGCACTTCGCCGGCCGCATGAAGCCGTGGCGGATGCGGGTCGCGGGCCGGTTCGCCGAGCCGTATGCGCGGGTGCTCTCCCGGGTGTCAGGCCGCCTGCCCGCGCACCCACGAACCGCGCAGGACGCACTCGCGGGGTTCTACGACCGCAGGCTGCGCTGCGTGTGCCATCCCTGCGAACGATTCCTCTGGACGCGAGGGCTCCTCTGAAACCCGGCCTCTCCGTCATCCTGATCTCTCGGTCCTCCTGCCCGCGCGGCACGGCTGCCGGTCGGTCCGCGCAACGCCGAAGCCGAGGTTAGCGGCTCGGATAGACTCGTAGCCGGCCCGATGCCGCCGGCGGCATGTCGCACGCTCCTCGTGGACACGCTTCCGCTCGTCGGCCGACCGCCCAGCCACGGAGCGCTCCATGCGACGACACCCTCACACGTCCGTGACATTCCCGCGCGTGTCCGCACTGCTCCTCGGCTGGCTGCTCGCGACGAGCTTCGGCCCCGATACCCCACCGGCCGCGGCGGCGCCGCCGCAGCCCAACGTCATCATCGTGATGACCGACGACCAGGGGCTCGGCGACTTTTCCTTCACCGGCAATCCCGTGCTCCAGACGCCGCACTTCGACGCCTTCGCCCGGGAATCTGTGCGGCTGACCGACTTCCACGTGGCGCCGATGTGCAGCCCGACCCGCGGGCAATTGCTCACCGGGCTGGCGGCGCTGCGCAACGGTGCGACGTCGGTCACGGCGGGCCGCACGTTCCTGCGGCCCGGGCTCCCCACGCTCCCCGAGCTTCTCGGCACCGCAGGATACGCCACGGGCATCTTCGGCAAGTGGCACCTCGGCGACTCCTACCCGCACCGCCCCCGCGACAAAGGGTTTCAGGAGAGCGTCTACCACCTCGGCTGGGGCCAGCTCAACAGCACGCCCGAGGCGGGCTGGCCGCTCGTCGACGGCCGCCTCTTCCGCAACGGCGTCGCCGAGCCGTATCGCGGCCACTGCACCGATGTCTGGTTCGACGAGGCGCTCGGGTGGATGAAGCGGCAGAAGGCGGCAGGAAAACCCTTCCTCTGCTACATCCCGACGAACGCGCCCCACGCCCCGCACCTCGACCTCGAGAAGTACATCGATCCCTATCACCAGCCGGGGCAGCCCGCCGGCTTCTTCGGGATGATCGCGCACGTCGACGCCCGGTTCGGCGATCTCGACCGCTTCCTCGCCGCCGAGGGGCTGCGAGACGACACGATCGTGATCTTCATGACCGATAACGGCGGCACCTCGGGCGTGAAGACGCACAACGCCGGCCTGCGGGCCGGGAAGACGACCTACTACGAGGGGGGCCACCGCGTTCCCTGCTGGATCCGCTGGCCGCGGGGCGGGATCGGGCAGCCGCGGGACCTCGACGTGCCGACGCAGAACACCGATCTCCTCCCGACGCTCTGCGACTTCTGCGGCGTGCCGCAGCCGGTGCGGCCGGCCGCCGACATGCCCTACGCAGGCACGAGCCTCGCGCCGCTGCTCCGCGGCGACACTGCCGCGCTGCCGGACCGCACGCTCGTCGTGCAGTACGGCCAGACGCCGAAGAAGCACGAGGCCTGCGTGATTCGCGGCCCCTGGCGGCTCGTGAAGGGCGCCGAGCTCTACGACGTGGTTGCCGATCCGGCACAGACGCACGACCGCGCCGCCGAACGTCCCGAGATCGTGGCCCGCCTCCGCGGCGACTACGAATCGTGGTGGCAGGGCGTCGAGACGATGGTGGGCGAGTTCGTGCCGCAGTGCCTCGGCGCGGCCGAGCAGCCGGTGGTCGAGCTGACCAGCGGCGACTGGCAGGACATCTACGCCGACAACGTCGGCCTCGTGGCCGAGGCGGTGGGCGGCCCGACCGGCGGCCGCTGGCACGTCCGCGTGGAGCGGCCCGGCACGTACGAATTCCTGCTGCGCCGCTGGCCCCCGAAGGCTGCTGCCGCGCTCGGGGCCGGCGTCGACCTGCAGGGCGAAGGCGTGCAGAAGAAGCAGGCCCCCGTGGCGAAGGCGTTTCCCACGATCGCGCGGGCCCACGTGAGGATCGCCGGACGCGAGGCGCAGGCCGCGGCCGATCCGCAGGCCGAGAACGCCGTGCTGCGGGTGGAGCTGCCCGCCGGCACGACGACGCTCGAGGCCTGGTTCGCCGACGCCGCCGACGAGCCGCTCTGCGGAGCGTTCTTCGTGACGGTCCGCGACGGCGGCGTGCGATAGGGCGTGTCGATGTCCCAGCCGAGCCACGCGCCCGCTCGGCCAGCCGCTGGCCGGCACCGGCCGCGGAGTATACTCCTCGTCGCGGGGGCACGAGCCTCGCGCGAAACGACTCCGCCCGCCGCGCCGCGCACCCCCTGAGCCGCCGTTCCTGAGCCGCGATCCCTGAAGCGGCCGCGAGCCGCCGTCGCGCCGGCTGCTCAGCCGCCGGCGGCCGGCCAGGCCGCCTCGCCGGCGGCGTCTTCGTGCGGCTGCCGCGCCCGCTCGAGGATGTCGACGAGCGTCCGCAGCGTCTTGCGGTCGAGGTGGCCGAGCTGCTCACGGCCGCACCGGCGCACGTCCTCGGCGAGCCGCGTGACGAGCGCCGCGCCGGCCGGCGTGATCCAGGCCTCGACGACACGGCGGTTGTCGGCGCGGCGGCGACGCCTGACGAGCCCCCGCTCCTCGAGCTTGTCGAGCAGCCGCGTCATGTCGGGCGCTCGGGAGACGAGCCGGCCGCCAAGCGCCGCGGTCGCCAGGCCGGCGGGGTGCGCCGACCGCAGCACCCGCAGGGCGTTGTACTGCTGCGCGCTGATGCCGTGCCGGGCGAAGACCCGCTCGTCGATCTCCCGCAGCCGGTCGTACGTCCGCCAGAGCTGCAGGTAGGCCTCCTGCTCGAGCGAGTCGAACGTGCCGCTCGACGGACCCGCGGCCCGGCGACGGCCGGTCGCGGTGCTGGTCGTGTCCATGAAAAGCCCTCTGGAAAAGAACCGTGTCGACAATTATCGTTGAAACAGGTTTTCGTGCCAGCCCCTTCCCGCCCGGACCGACTCCATGACCCCGGCCGACTGGACGCTCCTGTCGCTCCACCTGGCGGCCATGCTCGCGGTGGCGATCGTGCTGGGGCAGGCGGCGCGGCGGCTCGGCATCCCGGCCGTCGTCGGGGAGATCGCCGGCGGGCTCCTGCTCGGCCCCACGATCCTCGGCAGGTGCGCTCCCGGGCTCTTCGCCTGGCTCTTCCCCACCTCCGGCCCGATCACCGACGCCCGATCGGCGATCGCCCGGGTCGGCATGCTCTTCTTCATCGTGACGATCGGCCTCGACATCAACGCCGGTGAGCTGCGGCGGAGTGGCCGCAAGGCGTTCGCCGTCGGCACGGTCGGCACGCTGGTGCCGCTCGTGCTCGGATTCCTGATGTGCTACGCGTTTCCGACCGTCATCGGCGTGACGGAGAAGGATCGCTTCTCAACGGCACTCTTCATGGGATCGATCCTGTCGCTCTCGGCCAACCCCGTGATCGCGCGGATCCTCATGGACATGGGCCTCTTCAAGAGCGACCTCGGGCGGACCATCATGGCGGCGACGCTGGTCGACGACCTGGTCGGCTGGGGGCTGTTCGCCGTGATCCTCGCGGAGTTCGGCCCCCATGCGGCCGGCCGCGGGCAGGGCGTGGCGATCTTCGGCATGGTGTTTCTCTTCATCGGCGGCATCCTGCTTGTGGGCCGGTTCATCCTGCCGCGGCTCATGGACTGGGCCCGCGCGCGGCTGCCGCAGCCGTCGGGATCGATCTCGTGCATCATCCTGCTGGCGCTCGTGGGGGCGGCCGGCTCCGAGCACCTCGGCCTGCATTCATTCCTGGGCGCGTTCATCGTCGGCATCGCGCTGTCGGGGGTGTACGCGAGCGACCCGCGGCCGTTCGAGATCATCGGCGACTTCGCGTTCGCCGTCTTTACGCCGATCTTCTTCGTGTCGATGGCGATCGCCGCCGATTTCGTGGCGGGCTTCGACCCGTGGCTGGTCGCGCTGATCACGGCCGTCGCGTTCCTCGGCAAGATCTCCGGCGTCTACGCCGGCGGAAAGCTCGTGGGCATGGACGACCGGCAGGCCCTGGCCGTGGGCTGCGGACTCAACGCCCGGGGCATCCTCGGGATCGTCATGGCCGCCGCCGCCTTCGACGCCGAGCTCATCGGCCTGCGGCTCTTCGTGGCCTGCGTGCTCATGTGCGTGATCACGACGATGGCCGCCGGACCGGCGCTCCACCTGATCCTCGGCCGCCGCGATGGCGTGGCACAAACTGCCTGAGCGGCCGCGCTCAGAGAACTGGCGCCAGCAGCCCGTCCGGGGGCCGCCTCAGGCGTCCCAGTGCGAGCCGGTCTGCGCCTCGATCTCGGCGGCCGGGGCGAAGGCGGGCACCGTGTCGTCGTGGAACTCGGTGGGGTGGTCGTCGCTCCGCTCACCGTAGACGTCCTGCATCCCGGTGACAGCCGCCAGATACTCCTGAAAGTGTGCGTCCATCATCGGTACTCCTTGGGGTCAGTGCTTCCGCGCTTGGCTGGAATCCTCTACGCGGCCGGGATTCACAGCGTTCGGTTTCGCCCCGCAAACGCAGACTTCCCAGACTGCCGGGACCGCGGCGGCGGCCGGGCCTCGGCCGCTGGGCCCCTGCCTGACGGCCAGCCCCTGTCCGGCGGTCACTCGTACCGCAGGGCCCCGATCGGATCGAGACGCGAGGCCTTCCAGGCGGGGTAGAAGCCGAACAGCACCCCGACGATCACCGACACGCTGACGCTCGCGACGATCGCCCACACGGAGATCTTCGTGGGCCAGTTGAGCAGGAGCCGCACGAGCTCCGCGCCCCCCCTGCCCGCCACGATGCCGATCGTCCCGCCGAGGAGGCACAGCACCACCGCCTCGACGAGAAACTGCTTGAGGATGTCGCGCGGGCGGGCCCCGACGGCCATCCGCAGGCCGATCTCCCGGGTCCGCTCGGTGACCGAGACGAGCATGATGTTCATGATGCCCACGCCCCCCACCGCCAGCGAGATGAGCGCCACGCTCAGGAGCAGGCCCGCCATCAGGCCGGCCGTCGATCCGAGCATCTTGCTCTGTTCAGTGAGGTCGCGGACGACGAAGTCGTCGGTCTCCTCAGTGGCGATGCGGTGCTGCCGCCGCAGCGTGGCCTCGATCTGCGCCTTGGCGGTGGCGACGTCGGCGGCCGTGCGGGCACGGGCCCAGATCAGGCTCAGGCTCGGGATGCGGTCGACACGCGGGTTGTTCACCAGCTGCGCCGGCGACGGCGCCGGGTAGAGCAGCGGCCCGAGGCTCGGATAGCGCTGGCTGAGCGTGTTCATCTTCGCCGCGGTGGAGGGGTCGGCGGCGATCACCGTGGGCACCGACCGGCCGGCCACGCGGTACTTGATCGACGTCCAGGGCGCCAGCAGGATGTCGTCCTGGTCGGTGCCCATCATGTTGGCCCCCTTCGACGCGAGCACGCCGATCACCTTAAAGGGCTGCTGGTTGATCCGCACGATGCCCCCGAGGGGCGAGCGGTCGTCGAAGAGCGCCGTCGCCAGCGTGCGTCCGAGCACGCAGACCTGCGCCCCCCGCCGCACGTCGGCGTCGGTGAACATCTGCCCATCGTCGAGATCCCCCCACTCGCGCACGTCGACGTAGCCGGGAGTCGTCCCGTAGAGGTAGGTCGGGATCCAGTTGCGGTTGCCGTGGACGACCTGCGTGCGGGTACTGACCACCGGCGCGACGCCGGCGACCAGCTCGCCGCACTCGGCGGCCACGACCTCGAAGTCCTCGATGGTGAGGTTCTGCTGCGAGCCGGTGCCGTAGTTGACGGCGCCGGTGGTGACCGAGCCGGGCAGCACCATGAGGTTGTTGCTGCCCATGCGGGCGATCGTCTCCTCGATCGCGGCCGCCGACCCGTTGCCGATCTCCATCATGGTGATGACGGCGGCCACGCCGATGACGATGCCGAGCGTCGTCAGCGCCGACCGCATGGCGTTGCGGCGCAGGGCCCGCAGGGCGGTCTCGATCGTGCGGACGAGCTGCATCATGCGTTCGCCCCCGCGGTGTCGGCGAACGCCCCCTCGACGACGAGGCCGTCGTGCACCCGAATCGCGCGGTCGGCATGCCGCGCCACCCCGGCGTCGTGCGTGACGAGGATGATCGTGATCCCCTGCTCGGCGTTGATCTCGCGGAAGAGCTCGAGCACCTCGCGGCTGGTGCGGGAATCGAGATTGCCCGTCGGCTCGTCGGCCAGGAGCACCGGCGGCGCGTTGATCAGCGATCGAGCGATCGCCACCCGCTGCTGCTGGCCGCCAGACATCTGCGCGGGCTCGTGGTCGAGCCGCTGCCCGAGCCCCACCCGCGTGAGCAGTTCCACGGCGCGGTCGCGGGCCTGCCGCGGCGACGGCCGCTCGAGGGCGTAGTCGAGCGGCATGAGCACGTTCTGCAGGGCGCTCGTGCGGGCCAGGAGGTTGAAGTTCTGGAAGACGAAGCCGAGCCGCCTGCCGCGGATCACCGCCCTGCGGTCGGCCGACGACCGCGAGATCTCCTCGCCGTCGAGCCAGTAGCGGCCCGACGTGGGCCGGTCGAGGCAGCCGAGCAGGTTCATGAGCGTGCTCTTGCCAGAACCGCTGGGGCCCATGAGGGCGACGAACTCGCCCCGGCCAATCGCCAGCGACACACCCCGCAGCACGGGCACGTCGGCGTCGCCGAGCCGGTAGCTCTTGGTGATGTCTTCGAGGCGGATGAGCGGGTCGGCCGACATGGTGCAACCGCGCCTCGCTGCACGAGGGCGCGTCCGACGGGTCACTTCCGGGGAACGGCTGCCGGGAGACGGATGTGCGAGGACGGGGAGGGAAGGCTCACCTGCGGGGCGGCGTCGTGGGCGTGGTGAGCTTGGGCGTGAAGGGATTGACCGTCTCGGCGGCCACGGCCCGCCGCGTCTCGCCCGTCACCACCTTCATGCCGGCGGCGAGCCCCGCCCCCGACACTTCCGTGCGCGTGAAGTCGCTCGCGCCGACCGTCACGGGCACCGGCCGCACATACGGTCCGTCGGCCACCCAGACCGCCCCCTGCGACCGCGGCACGGTCTGGCCGTCGGCCAGGGCGTCGGTCTCCTGCCAGGCGTCGCGCATGTCGGGGTGGACGAGCTCCGGTCGCGGTCGCCAGCGGACGGCGGCCACGGGCACCAGGAGCACGTCGTCGTGCACGTCCACCTCGAACTGCAGGTTCGCCGTCATGTAGGGAAGCAGCGACCTGTCGGCGTTGTCGACACTGATCACGACTGTGTAGGTGACGACGTTTTGGATCATCGAGGCGTTGAGGCGGATCTGGCTGACGGTGCCGGTGAACTCCCGGTCGACGAGCGCGTCGACGGTGAACAGCACCCGCTGGCCGACCCGCACGCTGCCGATGTCGGCCTCGTTCACGTTCGCCCAGATCTGCAGCCGGCGGAGGTCCTTGGCGATGAGGAACAGGCTCGGGGCGTTGAGGCTGGCCACCACCGTCTGGCCGATGTTGACGCGACGGTCGATGATCACGCCCCGGATGGGCGAGGTGATCGTGGTGTAGCCGAGGTTCGTCTCGGCCTTGCGGAGAAACGCCTCGGCGCGGAGCACGGCCGCGTCGGCCCCGACGACGACCACGCGGGCCGCCTCCACCGCCGCCTCGGCCTGCCGGATGGCGGCCTGGCCGATCGCGATCGCCGCCTGCGTCTCCACGATCGCCAGCTGTGCCGCCTCCACGTCCTGGGCGGCCGCGGAGTTGCGGGCGAAGAGCTGTTCGGTCCGCTGCAGGTCCCGCTGGGCCTGATCCGCCCGGGCCTTCTGCTGCTGCAGGTCGGCATTCGCCCGCTGCAGGTTCGCCTGCGCCTGGAGCACGCCCGACTCGGCCTGCCGCTTGCGGGCCTCGGCACCGATGAGGTCGGCCTTCGCCAGCTCGACCTCCTCCCGATAGAGGGCGTCGTCGATCCGTGCGAGCACCGTGCCGGGCTCGACAGCCGAGCCGTAGTCGACCGGCTTGTCGGCATCGGCGACACGGCCGAACTCGCGGATGATGCCGGCCACCTGCGCGCCGACGTCCACGACCTCCTCCGGCTCGAGCGTGCCGGTGCCTGCCATCGACAGCCGGAAGTCCTCCCGCACCACCTCCGCCTCGCGAAACGCCGCGGCGTCCGGCCCGGGGGCGGACCGCCGCCACCACGCCAGCCCGGCGACGGCCGCACCGGCCACGCCCGCGAGCACGAGAACGCGGAGGAGCCTGCCGAGGAAAACTCGCATGCTGTGGCTCGCGCGGGAGGAGGCGGGGAGGCGGGAGGGGCCGGCGACCGGCGCCATCATACCATCCCCTGGCGGGCAATGGCGGCGGCGCACGGACCGCCCTGCCAGGCGGTATCCGCCTGCGCCATCCGCTACGCTACCGGCCCGCGGAGCGGCTCGGGCCGCTCGTGGCCCCACCATATCCCTATGAAATCGACGAGCACATGCGTCGCATCACCTCCACATTCTCGTTCTGCACGACCATTCTTTGCATGACGGTGCTCGCCGCGGCCGTCTTCTGCACGACCGCGGCCCGCGGCGACGTGGCCGACACGATCTACACCGGCGGCGACATCCTCACGATGGCCGGCGCCGAGCCAGAGTACGTCGAGAGCCTGGCGGTGAAGGATGGCCGGATCCTGTTCATCGGCACGGACGCCGAGGCCCGCCGTCACGCCGGTCCGGCGACCCGCGCGGTCGATCTGGCCGGCAGGACCATGCTGCCCGGCTTCATCGACACCCACGGCCACTTCATCTACTTCGGCAAGAACCTCGTCGACGCCGACCTCTTCGGCTCGGCCGACATCCCGGACCTCATCGCCCGGATGAAGAAGCAGGCCGAGCGGACGCCGGCCGACGGCTGGATCGTCGGCTTCGGCTACCAGCCGCGGCAGATGAAGGAGGGCCGCACGCCGACAATCGAGGAGCTCGACGCGGTGGCCGCCGACCGGCCCGTGATGATCGTCGATTCATCGGGGCACCTCGGGGCAGGCAACTCGAAGGTGTTCACCGTGGCCGGGATCACGGCCGCCACGCCCGATCCCACCGGCGGCTCGTTCGCCCGCAAGGCCGACGGCAGGGCGCTCGCCGGCCCGATGGAGGAGACCGCGCTCAACGCGGTCCGCAGCAAGAGGCCGCCGTTCACCGGCCCGCTGGCCGATGCGGTGGTCACCGGTGCCGCCGAGCTCTGGGCCCGCCACGGCCAGACGACCGCGATGGAGGCGGGCCTCGGGCTCGGCAGCGACGACATCCAGGTCGTGCTCAACGCGATCGACAAGAACCTCCTGCCAATCGACCTCTACATCGCCGCCAAGGATTCGTCCGTGGACGACACGCTGGCGGCGGCCTACGGGGTCGCCTCGGCGTACAACCCGAAGGCCGACGGCACGCTCGAGAGACTGCGGGCGGCCCGCGTCGATCTCGACAGGCGCTACGTCAACCGCATCCGGCTCGGCGGGATCAAGTTCTGGCTGGACGGCAGCCTCGACACCGCCTGGTTCACGCAGCCCTACACCAACAACCCGCCGGGCAAGTCGGGCGCCTACAAGGGCTTCCGCCAGATCCCCGACGAGGTGGTCGACGCCGCCTTCGATCGCTTCTGGCCCACGGAGATGCAGATCCACATGCACATGAACGGCGACGCCGCCGCCGACCAGGCCCTCGCCGCGATCGACAAGGCGGTGAAGAAGCACGGCATGCGCGACGCACGGCCGGTGTTCGTGCACGCCTCCTGGCTGCGTCCCGACCAGATCGAGAAGATGAAGTCCTGCGGCGCGATCCCGAGCTTCCTGCCCTCGGGCATCGTGCCGGGAGGCGACGGTGTGGTGCGGCTCTGGGGGCCGGAACGGGCGGCGGGCGCGATGGCGGCCCGCACGTTCCTGCGGGCCGGCCTGCCGTTCACGTTTTCGCACGACGCTCCGGTGTCGCCGCAGCCCTTCATCCTGGCGCTGGTCGACGCGGGCACCAACCGGCAAAGCGGCAGCGGGCAGGTGATCGGCCCCGACGAACGGATCCCGCCCTACGCCGGGCTGCGGGCCGTCACCGCCCTGGCCGCCTACCAGCTCAAGGAGGAGAAGACCAAGGGCACACTCGAGCCGGGCAAGCTCGCCGACCTGGTGATCCTCGAACGCAATCCACTCAAGGTCGCGCCGACGACCATCAAGGACATCCCCGTCGTGGAGACGATCAAGGAGGGCCGCACCGTCTTCAAGCGGTGAGCGTCACGCGGTGACGCTCGCGGCATCGGGACCGGCGGGCGTGCCGGCGGCCGGCCGGCTTTCGCGACCGCCGTGGCGGACGGTATCGTGCCGATGACGCGGCGGCCGTGCGGGCCGCGCCACGACCACGCCAGCGCCACGACCACACGAGGACGCCCCCATGCCCTTCTGCGACGACGACTTTCTCCTCTCCTGCGATGCGTCGCGACAGCTCTACCACGAGGTCGCCGCGCGGCAGCCGATCATCGACTACCACTGCCACCTGAGCCCGCGCGACATCGCGGAGGACCGGCGGTTCGAGAGCCTGCAGGCCATCTGGCTCGAGGGCGACCACTACAAGTGGCGGGCGATGCGGGCCAACGGCGTGCCCGAGGAGCGGATCACCGGCGCGGCGTCGCCGCGGGAGAAGTTCCAGGCATGGGCCGAGACGGTGCCGCACACGCTCCGCAACCCCGCCTTCCACTGGACGCACCTCGAGCTCCGCCGCCACTTTCGTATCGAGGACCTGCTCGACGGGGACTCCGCGCAGCGGATCTGGGACGAGGCCAACCGTCAGCTGGCCACGGGCGACCTCACCGCCCGGGGCATTCTCACAAAGATGCGGGTGGAGGTCGTGGGCACCACAGACGATCCGGCCGACGACCTCACCTTCCACGAGGCGATCGCGCGGGCGCCGTTCGGCGTGCGGGTCGTGCCCACCTTCCGTCCCGACGCCGCCTTTCGGGTGCACGATCCCGCCCGGCTGCACCCGTGGGTCCGCCGGCTCTCCGAGACATCCGGCACCGCCGCCGACACCTTCCCGGGCCTGCTCGCCGCACTCGAGCGGCGGCACGCCGACTTCGCCGCGGCCGGCTGCCGGGCGAGCGACCACGGGCTCCTCCGGCTGCCGGACGACGACTGCACCGAGGCGGAGGCCGCCGCGATCTGGACGCGGGCCATGGCGGGCACGGCCGCCACCACGGAGGAGGCCGAGAAGTTCACGCTGTTCCTGCTCCTGCACGTCGCGCGGCTCAACCACGACACGGGCTGGGCGCTGCAGCTGCACCTGGGGCCGTTTCGCGATCCCAACCCCCTGCTGGCCCGGGCACTGGGCGCCGATGCCGGCTGCGACACGATCGGCGACGCCCGACAGGGCCCGGGGCTCGTCCGCTTCCTCGGCCGCCTGTCCGCGGAGGCCGCGCTGCCACGAACGATCCTCTACAACATCAACCCCGCCGACAACGCCCTCTTCGCCGCCATGCCCGGATCGTTCCAGGACGGCACGATCCCCGGCAAGATCCAGTGGGGCAGCGCCTGGTGGTTCATGGACCAGGAGCGCGGCATGCGCGACCAGATGAACATGCTCTCCGACCTCGGGCTCCTCTCCCGGTTCGTGGGTATGGTGACCGACTCGCGGTCGTTCCTCTCCTACCCGCGCCACGAGTACTTCCGGCGGATCCTCTGCGACCTCCTCGGGGCCGACGTGACCAGCGGCCGGCTGCCGGCCGATGCCGCGTGGCGGAGGGAATGGCTCGTGCCGCTGGTGGAGGGCGTCTGCGCCGCCAACGCCCGCGACTACTTCGGCTTCGGAGGAGGACGGCGCGGCCGCGCCTGAACGCCCGCGCCCAGACCGTCCTGCCGCTCGTGGCCTCGAACATGTTCACGACGCCTGCCTGCGGCGGAGCGTAGACTCGGGAGCATGGACCGTTCACCGCGACACCTCTCCCTCACGCGGCAGCTGGTCTGGCCGGTCGTGGGGCTCCTGCTGGCGGCGGTACTGGCCAACGTCGGCTTCTCGGCGTGGCTGACGGCCCGCCGCTCAGCCGAAGCGGCCCGCGCCGCCCGCGACCAGGTGGCCGACACGCTGACCGCATCGCGGGTGACGCTCTCGGCGCCCGTGCTCGAGTCGCTGCGCAGGCTCACCGGCAACCACTTCGTCGTCTGGAGCGAGGCCGACCGCCGGATCGGCGCGACGACGCTGCCGGCCGAGTCGCTCCGCGGCGTCGATGCCGACGCCCTGGCGGCGGCCAGCCGCGACGGCCGCGGCACGTTCGCCGGGAAACCCTATCGCGTGGGTGCCGTGCGCAGCGGCGGTGTGCGGCCGGAGACCGTGCTCGTGCTCACTCCCGACCGCAGCGTGCTGGCCAGCACGCTGGAGGCGGTGTGGCCGGTGCTCGCCGTCGCCGCGGCGACGCTGGCCGTGCTCGTGCCGCTGGGCGTGCGGGCGACGCAGCGGCTCGCGCGGCGGATCGGGGCGGTCGAACAGCGCGTCGGCCGGATAGCCCAGGGTGAGTTCGGCGAACAGTCCGCAGCGGCGGCGGACGCCGCCCCCAGCGACGAGCTCGGCCGCCTGGAGGCGGGCGTGGACCAGATGAGCCGCCGGCTGGCGGAGCTGCGCGAATCACTCGTGGCCGGCGAGCGGCAGCGGCTGCTCGGCCAGCTCGCAGCCGGCTTCGCGCACGAGCTCCGCAACGCCGTCACGGGCGCCCGCCTGGCGATCGATCTGCACCGGCGTCGCTGCGCCGGCGTGGGCGGCCCTGATCCAGACGGCAGCCTCGGCGTCGCCACGAAGCAGCTCGACATCCTCGAGGAGGAGGTCCGCGGCCTGCTCGCCCTCGGCAAGCCCCCGGCCGCGGCGGCCGGCCCGCTCGACGTGGACCGTCTTCTCGAGGAGGTCCGCGACCTCACGGCGCCGCGGTGCGCCCATGCCGGCGTGCGGCTGGACTGCGGCCCGCGCTGCGGGCTGTCGATCGTCGTCCGCCACGAGGCGGTGCGGGCGGCCCTCGTGAACCTCGCCCTCAACGGCATCGACGCCGCCGGCCGGGGAGGCTGCGTCACGCTGTCGGCCGGCCTCGACGGACCAGGCGTGCTGCTGACCGTCGACGACTCCGGCCCGGGGCCGGCCGAGTCGGTGCAGGACTCGATGCAGGACGCCTTCGTGACGACGAAGCCGGAGGGGATCGGCCTGGGGCTGGCGGTGGCCCGGGCCGTCGCCGAGGAGCATGGCGGCACGCTCGCATGGAGCCGCGCGGACGGCGGCACGCGGTTTGCGATTTCGCTGCCGGCGCGGACACTGGAGAGAGGCAGCCGGGCCCCCGTGACCGCGTGATCCCGTCGCCAGCATCGTCCCAAGCCCCGCCATGAGCCGCATCCTCATCATCGACGACGAGCCGGCGATCGGCTGGACCCTCGGCGAGCTGCTCACCGACGAGGGGCATGCCGTCGAGGTGGCGGCGAGCGTCGAGCAGGGGCTCGAATCGTGCGGCCGCTGCCCGCCGGAGGCGATGCTCCTGGACGTCCGCCTGCCGGGACGCGACGGCATCGCCGCCATCCCGGAGTTCAGGGCGCTGGCTCCGGAGGCCGCCGTCGTCGTGATGACGGCCTTCGGCGATCTCGACACCGCCGTGCGGGCCGTCAACGCCGGCGCGTGCGACTATCTCGTGAAGCCGTTCGACCTGGAGAGCGTCTCCCGCGTGGTCGCCCACGCGCTGGCCGATCGCCGCCGGCCCATGGCGGACGAACCCGGGACGGTCGACGCCCACGACGCAGGCACGCTCGTCGGCAGGTCGCCCCCCATGCAGCAGGTCTTCAAGCAGATCTCGCTGGTGGCGCCGACCGACCTGCCCGTCCTCATCGAGGGTGAGACCGGCAGCGGCAAGGAGCTGGTCGCCCGCGCGATTCATGCCCACGGCCCGCGGCACCGTGGGCCGTTCGCGGCGACGAGCCTGGCGGCGCTCGCGCCGGGCGTGATCGAAAGTGAGCTCTTCGGCCACGTCCGCGGCGCGTTCACCGGCGCCTCCGCCGACCGTCCGGGCCTGCTCGCCCGCGCGGCGGGCGGCACGATCTTCCTCGACGAGATCGGCGAGGCGCCCCTCGACATCCAGGTGAAGCTGCTGCGGGCGCTGGAGGACCGGGAAGCGGCGGCCGTGGGCGCGACGACGACGCAGCCACTCGACGTGCGCGTGATCGCCGCCACCAACCGCGACCTGCGGGCCGCGATCGCCGCCGGAACGTTCCGCGAGGACCTCTACCATCGCCTGCACGTCTTTCCGATCCACCTGCCGCCGCTGGCGGCTCGCGGCGACGACATCGAGCTTTTGGCCCGGCACTTTCTCGCCCGTCACGCCGCGGGCCGCAGGATGCCGATGCTATCGGACGAGCTGTGCGCCGCCCTGCGATCGCGGCCGTGGCCGGGCAACGTCCGTGAGCTCAAGCACGCCGTCGAATACGCCGCCGTCGTGGCCCGCGGCGGCACGCTGCGGCCCGAGCACCTGCCGGCGCCGTCTGGCGGCGGAGCGCCCGTCCCCGATGCAGCCGCCGACGCGACGCCCGACGAGCGGGTGGCCGCCGCCGTGCGTGCCTGGGTGCAGGCACGGCTCGCCGACGGAACGGCCGCCGAGGGCCGGCTGCACGCGGCGCTCGTGCAGCTGGTCGAGGCCACCCTCGCCGCGGAGGCCGTCGCCGCCGCCGGCGGCAATCGCACGGCGGCCGCGAAGCTCCTGGGACTCGATCGGGCCACGCTGCGGTCGAAGCTGGGCAGGTGAACCTCCGGACGGCATGCGGACGGCGTGCCGAAAAATGCAGGGGCGTTCCCGGCCCGCGCATCGCGTCCCGGTCTCTGCTAGGGTGAACGCTCCCTGGGCTCCCCGCCTCACGGCATGCAAGCGGCCACGCGGCCGCGTGCCCGAGCGCGGACACCGACCACAGGCATATTTTTGGAGGCGTGGCGATGGACATTCTCGGCGAGATTCTCAAGCAGGTGCTCGAGGGCGCCGCACAGCAGCAACAGCAGCCGGCACCGCAGCAGCGGGCTCCCCAGCCGCAGCAGCGGGCGCCGCAGGGTGCGCCGCAAGGTGGACCGCAGGGCATGCCCTCGCCGAGCGACCTGCAGGACATCTTCACGCAGATCTTCGGCGGCGGATCGGCCCAGAAGCTGCCCGAAGTGGTCAAGCAGTTCGAGGACAAGGGGCTCCGCGATCAGGTCGACTCGTGGGTGCGCACCGGCCCGAACAAGCCGGTCGATCGCCGGCAGATCGAGGACGTCTTCGGCCGCAAGCAGATGGACGACATGGCCCGCGACTCTGGCGTCGACCGCGACCGCCTGGCTGAGGTGCTCAGCCACTACATTCCGCAGATCATCGACGCCCTGACCCCGCAGGGGCAGCTGCAACGCCGCGGCTGACGCCGACGCCCCCTGACCGGAACCGGTTCGCCCCCCGTGCCCGCCGCCCCACACCGTGCGGCGGGCACGGGCCGGGCCGGAGGTATACTCGATGGTCGGGGCCAGTCACGTGCCGCCGCCGTGGCGGGCCGGCTTCCGCCCCGGTGAGTCAGGTCGCGGCCCATGCCATTTTCTTGCCCACCGTGTGCGTCCGCACCCGCCGCCGCTGCCGGCCGGCGCTCGAGCAGCCTCGCGGCGGCACGCGCGACGATGCTGACGGTCTGCGCGACGGCGCTTGTGCTCCCATGCATCGCGTCCGTCGCGGAGGAGACCCGCGACTGGTCGGGAGTGCAGCTGGCGTGGCGGGACGATCCGCGGCCCCCGGCCGACGCGCTGCAGGGCATGGAACCACAGTCCGGCAGGCGGGTCACCCGTCGCGCCCAACGGCGTGCCGCCACCCGCCGGCGCCAGGCTCCGGACGATCTGCCCGCCCGGGAGCCCGACCAGATCGAGGAGCGGGGATGGGCGGCACCCGCTGCCGTCGGACCTCGGCTGACGGCAGCGCCCGTCGTCGTCGAGCCACAGATCGTGACGGAGCCGGGCGTGTCGGCCGGCGGGCCGGCCTTCCACAGCGCCAGCACGGCGGCCGCCGTCACCAGCCACCGTGATCAGCCCTACCGGACGGACGTGCCGGACCAGCAGCCGCACGGCCGCCAGCGTTTCGACATCCACCTGCCGGCCGGCTGCTCGGCGGGGGCGATGCCGCTGGTCGTGTGGATTCACGGCGACACCTGGAGGGACGGCTCCAAGGCCGACTGCCCGATCGTCTGGCTGGCCAACGAGGGATACGCCGTGGCCAGCATCGGCTATCGCACGAGCGACGCGGCGGTGTTTCCGGCGCAGCTGGATGACTGCCGTGCCGCGATCGCCGAGATCGAGCGAAACGCCGAGGTCTGGGGCATCGATGCGACGCGTGTCGCCGTAGCCGGCAGCGGTGCCGGCGGCCACCTGGCGGCGCTCGTGGGGCTCGCCGGCCAGTCGACGAACCCCGATCGGGCGGCGCCCAGGATCGCGGCCGTGTTCGCGGCGGCCGCCCCCACGGCGCTCTTGTCGCTCGGGCCCGAGCACGAGCGCGCGACCTCCGCGGCCAGCCGGCTGGTGGGCGGTCCGCTCCCCGAGTTCCGCGAGGCCGCCCAGCGGGCCAGCCCGATCTCGCATGTGTCGCGCGACGATCCGCCCGTGCTGCTCCTGCACGGCGGTGCCGACACCGCGATCCCGCCGGCGCAGTCGGTGCAGCTCGACACGGCGCTGCGGGCCGCGGGCGTGGAGAGCGACGTGGTCATGCTCGCGGGCGTCGGCCACAGTCCGTCGCTGGCGCAGGGGACGGCGGGCGGCGTGGCCCTGCTCTCGTTTCTCGACCGCGTGCTCGGCCCCGGCATCCGCGGCGACGAACAGGCGCGGCCGTGACGGGCGTCGACGGCGGCACCGTCGCACCGCGTCGCGTCGACCGCCGGGCCGTCATGCGCGGCTGCCTGGCGGCGGGAGCGGTCGGAGCGGTGGTCGCCGTCGACGGCACGCTCATCACGCCGCGCCGGCTGGCGACGAGCCACCACGTCTTCGGTGCCGCAGCGCCCGGCCGTGCCGGCCGGCCCCTGCGGCTCGTGCAGGTGAGCGACCTGCACCTGCACGGCATCGGGACCCTCGAGCGGCAGCTGCTCGCCCGGATCCACGACGCCCACGCCGACCTGATCGTGATCACGGGCGACACGGTCGATCGCCCCGGCTCGCTGCCGATCCTCGCCGCGCTGCTCGGCGAGCTTCCCTCCACGCCGCGGAAGCTTGCGATTCTCGGCAACTGGGAGCACCGCTGCGGCACGGCCGGCGACGACCTGGCTCGCACCTACGAGCGGCACGGCGTCGAACTGCTCGTCAACCGCTCCGTCGACGTCGCGCACGGCGACCGCACGCTGTTGGTCACGGGGCTCGACGACCTGGTGCTGGGCCGGCCCGATCCGGCCGTGGCCCTGGCGTCGGTGACGCGCCGCGATCACCATCTCGTGCTGGCCCATTGCCCGGCCGCCCGGGACGCGCTCGGCCTGCCGACGGAGCATCCCGCGTCGCTGGTCCTTAGCGGCCACACGCACGGCGGGCAGATCGCGCCCCTGGGCATCGCCACGTGGAGGCCGACTGGCTCAGGACGCTACGTCGCCGGCTGGTACACGGACGGCGGGCCGCCGCTCTACGTCTCCCGGGGCGTCGGCACCTCGCTCGTGCCGGTCCGTATCGGCGCCGCGCCGGAGATGGTGCGGATCGACTGGTGGCTGTAGCCGCCGGCCCAACCCAACACAGCCCGGCCCGGCCCCATGTGCCGGGGCGTGACGAAATGTCCACGCGGCGATGCCATGCGCACCGTCGGCATGACCGCTCCCACCGTCGCGCGCCGCCCTTCCTGCGCCCTTTGTGCAGTTCCCCGGCGACGGCGTCGATACCCTTTCCTGGGCGATGAAGACCGCCCGCACGCGTGCCATCAGCACGCTGCGGCGGCCGACCGCCCACCCTCGTGCCAATCCATTCGCCTCCACACTCGAGCGTCCCCTCGCCGGGGAAAGGCCCTCCCGACAATGCCGTCGCCATCCCGTCGCAGCAAGCCCTCCGTCGCCGTCCAAAACCCCTTGGAAACCTACCTCCGCGACATCAACGCGACGTCTCTGCTCTCTGCTGAGGATGAGCGGCGGCTGGCCAAGGCGATCGCCGCGGGCGACGCACAGGCGCGTGACCACATGGTTCGCGCCAACCTCCGTCTGGTGGTCAACATCGCCCGGGGCTACGCCAACCGCGGCCTGCCGCTGCCCGACCTGATCGAGGAGGGAAACCTCGGCCTGCTGCGGGCGGTCGAGGGCTTCGACCCGACGATGGGCACGCGGTTCTCCACCTACGCCAGCTACTGGATCAAGCAGTCGATCAAGCGGGCGCTCATCAACTCGGGCAAGACGATCCGCATTCCGGCGTACATGGTGGAGCTCCTCTCCAAGTGGCGACGGGCGACGGCACGGCTCAGCGACTCCCTCGGCCGCACGCCGACGCCGGAGGAGGTGGCCCGCATGCTCGGCTTGGCCCGCAAGAAGCTGCCGATCATCAAGAAGGCGATCCACGTCCACCAAAACGCCCCGCAGACCGAGCAGACCGACGGAGGCTGGTCGTTGGGCGAACTCGTCCGCGACGAGAACGCCCGGTGCCCGGCCGACGTGCTGCTCGACGAAGACACGCTGCGGCACGTGATGCGCCGGATCGACGGCCTCGAGGAGCGGGCGGCCACGATCATCCGGCTGCGGTTCGGCCTCGGCGGCAGCGAGCCGATGACGCTCAAGGAGATCGGCGCGGTGCTCGGCCTGACCCGGGAGCGAGTGCGGCAGATCGAGTCGGAGACGCTCGCCGGGCTGGCGCTGGCCATCGACGGGGTGCCGCGGGCAACGATCCGGCTGCGACAGGGGGCGTGAGGCCGCGGGCCGCGCAGGGGCGGGAATCCTGCCGCGTTTCCTCCGTCGGCCGGCTGCGGTAGTCTGTGGTGGTCATGGATCTCGCCACCTTCATCCGCGCCGTCCCCGACTTCCCGAAGCCGGGCATCCTCTTCCGCGACATCACGCCGCTGCTGGCCGACGCCGCAGCGCTGGCGGTCGCGGTCGACCGGCTGGCCGCGCCCTGGCGGGCCGCGCAGATCGACGCGATCGCCGCCGTGGAGGCCCGGGGCTTTCTCTTCGCCACGCCGCTGGCGCTCGCGCTCGGTGTGGGCGTGATCCCCGTCCGCAAGCCCGGGAAGCTCCCGGCCGACACGATCGAACACGAATACGATCTGGAGTACGGCCGCGACCGGCTGCAGATGCACCGCGGCATCCTCGGCAAGGGGGCGCGGGTGCTCGTCGTGGACGACGTGCTGGCCACGGGAGGCACCGCGGAGGCGTGCATGCGTCTGATCGAAGCGGGCGGCGGCAGCGTGGCGGGCGCGTCGTTCCTGGTCGAGATCAGCCCGCTGGGCGGCCGCGCGCGGCTAACGCCGCACCGGGTGGAAGCGGCGCTGGTCTACTGACCGGTCTACTGACCGGGCGGTGCCGCGGTGGCCCCGCCGGCATCCGTGGGAGCGGCCCCTCGCGGCCGGCAGGAGCGCATGTCACGCGTCGTCGTCGCCATGTCGGGCGGAGTCGACTCGAGCGTGGCGGCCGCGCTCTTGGCCGAGGAGGGCCACGAGTGCGTGGGCGTGTTCATGCGGCACGGCCAGGCGGCAGCCGCGCGGCCCGGGCAGCTCCCCGTGCTCCCGTCCGCCGGCCACCAGGGCTGCTGCAGCGCCGACGACGCCCGCGACGCCCGGCGGGTGGCCGACCGGCTCGGCATCCCGCTGTTTTCGCTGGATCTCAGCGACGACTTCGCACGGATCGTCGACTACTTCGCGGCCGAATACGGCCGGGGACGCACGCCGAACCCCTGCGTGCGGTGCAACTCCTGGATCAAGTTCGGCCGGCTCTTCGACCACGCCGACGCGATCGGCGCGACGCACGTGGCCACGGGACACTATGCCCGGATCGACCGCGCAGGCGACGGCATCCCGCGGCTGCACCGCGGGCACGACGCCGCCCGCGACCAGTCGTACGTCCTTTTCGACGTGCCGACCGCGCGGCTCGCACGGATGCTCCTGCCGGTCGGCCGGATGCCGAAGGCGGCCGTCCGCGACCGCGCGGCGGCCCTGGGGCTCGTGACCGCCGACAAGCCGGACAGCCAGGAGATCTGCTTCGTCGCCCCGGGCGCGCACGCGACCCTCGTGGGCGAACTCCTGGGAGGCTCCCGGGCCGGCGAGATCGTCGCCGTCGACGGCCGCGTGCTCGGCAGGCACCGCGGGATCGAGCACTTCACGGTCGGCCAGCGGCACGGCCTGGGCGTCGCGACGGGCCGCCCGCTCCACGTCGTGCGGATCGAGGCCGAGACCTGCCGGGTCGTGGTCGGCGGCCGCGACGAGATTCCCTGCACGCACCTGCTGGCCGCCGACGCGACCTGGCTCGAGCAGCCGCCCGCGGAACCGTTCGAGTGCCTCGTGCAGTGCCGCGCCCAGCGGGCCGCGGCGCCGGCTGTGGTCACGCTCCTGGAGGGTGGGCGGTTCACGGCGCGATTCAGCGACCCCGACGGCGGCGGCCCGGGCCCGATCTCGCCGGGTCAGCCGGCCGTCTGCTACGACGGCGACCGGGTGCTCGGCGGCGGCTGGATCGAGTCGTGAAGCCGCGACGCCGACGGCCGGCCGCCACGCGGGCGGCCCGGGAAAAACGCCCCTGCCCGGTGCCGGTGGCAGCCGCCCGATTCCCGAACTAGGCTTGGATTCTCGGCCGCCGAACATCTGCCGTGCCTCGACGGCGCCGTCGCGCCGCGGCTCTCCCCCAACGCCCCCAGTGAGCCCCCCGTGAACGAGCTTCCCCCGGCGATCCCCCTCCCCGTCGTCTTCGCGGCCGGCATCGTGCTGGCCTTCGCGGCGCTGGCGATGCTGCTGCTGGTCTTCAACTACGGCCAGATCTGGTTCCAGGCGTTCTGGTCGAAGGCGCCGGTGAGGTTTATGGAGCTGCTCGGCATGAGCCTGAGGAAGGTCAACGCGCGGACGATCGTGCAGGCCAGGATCATGGCGACGCAGGCCGGCCTCGGCCCCGACTTCACGGCGCGGCGGCTCGAGGCCCACTACCTCGCGGGCGGCGACGTGCCCCGTGTCATCCGGGCGCTGATCGTCGCCCATCGGGCCGACCTCGATCTCGACTTCGACCGGGCCTGCGCGATCGACCTCGCGGGCCGCGACGTGCTCGACGCGGTGCAGACGAGCGTCAACCCGAAGGTGATCGACTGCCCCGACACGGCCAGCGGCAAGAGCACGCTGTCGGCCGTCGCGAAGAACGGCGTGGAGCTGAAGATCCGGGCCCGCGTCACGGTGCGGACGAACCTGCAGCAGCTCATCGGCGGTGCCACGGAGGAAACGATCATCGCCCGGGTCGGCGAAGGCATCATCACGTCGATCGGCTCCTCCGAGAGCCACTTCGACGTGATGGAGCACCCGGACACGATCTCCAAGGCCGTGCTCCAGCGCGGGCTCGACGCCCAGACTGCGTTCCAGATCGTCTCCATCGACATCGCCGACATCGAGGTCGGCGAGAACATCGGCGCGCGGCTGCAGGCCGACCAGGCCGAGGCCGACACCCGCGTGGCCCGCGCGAAGGCCGAGGAGCGGCGGAGCGTGGCGATCGCCCGGGAGCAGGAGATGAAGGCCGCCACCGCGGAGAATCGGGCCCGGCTCTTCCAGGCCGAGGCGCTCGTGCCGCAGTCGATCGGCGACGCCTTCCGCGCCGGCAGGCTGCGGATTCCCGGCCAGGACAACGGCCGGGCCTGACGCCGCCTGCCCATCCTGCCGAAACCACCAGACGAACTGGCACATTCCCCACAGTCCGGGGATTTCGGCCAAACCTTGCGGGCCCACCCTGCCGATATCAAGTGCAGGGCGGCATGTGCGTCAGGATGACGCGGGCCTCTTGGCCGGCATGCTCTCGCCCTTCGATCGGCATTCACGCAATCACAAGGGAGTGTGCGCCATGGCCATGCGTCGCCTGCGGGTCTATACCGGCCCCGAGACCGAGCAGCAGAACTCCGCCTCGCTGCTGGATCAGCCGGCCGACAACAGCGTCCGGATCACGCTCGGAGACGTGCTGCCGCTCCTGGCGGACGCCTTCGTCTCGAACCGCACCTGGCTCAACGATTTCAAGGACGACGAGATCTCCATCTCGTCGGATCTGCACGACGTGCTGCAGGCCTACCGGCACTTTCGCCGTCCCGGCGCCTGATCCGAAGCCCCCGTTGCGGGGGGATTCCTGGCAAGGCATACTCCACCCCGTCGGGGTAAGGCGTGCATCGAGCGCCGCTCGACGCCGTGCAGGTGTGCCGCAGCCATGTCGCAATTCGTCAATCTCTCCGATCTCGGCCGCCGCGCCCGTGCAGCCCGGCTCGCCCGCCGGCTGACGCTTGAAGAGGTCGTGAAGCGGGCCGAGTTCACGGTCAGCTGGCTGTCCAAGCTCGAGAACGGCCAGCTCGCGCCGTCGCTGGAGGGCTTGGTCAAGCTGGCGGACGTCCTGGAATGCGGCGTCGACACGCTGGTCGCGGGCCTGTCGATACCGCCGCAGTACGTGGTGGTGCGGCGGGGTGAGGGCCGGAAGGACCAGGCAACCAGCGGCCCCGGCGGCTACATGGTCGAGAGCCTTGCCGACCAATGGCGCGACCGCGCCATGAATCCGGCGATCATCGAGCTCTCGGGGCTCGGCAACCGCCGCCATCCCGACAACCATGACGGCGAGCGGTTCATCATGGTGCTCGACGGCGACGTGACGCTGGGGTACGGCGACGAGATCATCCACCTGGCCACCGGCGACAGCGTCTACATCTACGCCGCCATTCCGCACACGTTCTCGCCGGCAGGCCGCTCGACGGCGCGCATCCTGAGCGTGTCGTACGGCGGGACTGCAGAGCCTGCGGGGCGGCGGCCGCCACCGCCCAGCGTCGATCGCCGGAAGCCCCCCGCCACGAAGGCCGCGGGGACCCGCAGCCGACGGACACGCGGCTGACGCAGCGGCGACACCAACGCCCCGGGTGGCTCAGGACCGTGCTAGACTCACCCGCGGGAGCGATTTTCCCCGGGAGAGACCGTCATGCCACGCCTGCATCCCTCGCGTCGCGACTTCGTCGAATCGGCACTGGCCCTGGCCGCCGCGGCGCTGGCCGACCTGCCCGCGTCGGCCGCCGATGCCGCCCCTGCCGCCACGACCGCAGGCCCCAACGAGAAGATCCGCGTCGCCACGATCGGTGTGAACGGCCAGGGCTCGGAGCACGTGGGCGAATGGCTCAAGAACCCCGACGTCGACCTCGTCGCCATCTGCGACGTCGACCCGGCGGCGTACGAGCGGCTCTGCCAGAAGCGGTTCAAGGACGCCGCCAAGACCCCGGAGTACGTGGCCGACGTGCGGAAGCTGCTCGACCGCAAGGACATCGACGCCGTCTCGATCGCCACGCCCAACCACTGGCACGCCCTCATGGCGATCTGGGCCATGCAGTCGGGCAAGGACGTCTACGTCGAGAAGCCCTGCAGCCACAATGTGGAGGAGGGCCGCGTCATGACGCAGTGGGCCCGCAAGCTCGGCCGCATGTGCCAGATGGGCGTGCAGAGCCGCAGCATGACCGGCATGCGGGAGACACTCGACTTCGTGAAGAGCGGGAAGATCGGCGACGTGAAGGCGGCCCGCGCGATCTGCTTCCGCCGCCGCGACAGCATCGGCCTGGTCGACACTCCGGCGCCGATCCCCGCCGGCCTCGACTTCGATCTCTGGGCCGGCCCGGCTCCGGCCGTGGTGCCGGTCCGCAAGCGGCTCCATTACGACTGGCACTGGAACCACGTCACCGGCAACGGCGACCTCGGCAACCAGAATCCACACGAGCTCGACAAGGCCCGCTGGGGCCTTGGCAAGCAGGAGCTGCCGAAGCGGGTCGTCAGCCTCGGTGGCCGGCTCGGCTACGTCGACAACGGCGACGTCGCCAACAGCCAGGTGACCATCTTCCAGTGGGACGACGCCCTGCTCATCTCCGACGTCCGCGGCCTGCCGATCAAGACGCCCGTGACCTTCGGCCTCAAGGGCCCGAGCCCCTTCAGCGGCGCCTCGAACGTCTG
The DNA here is from genome assembly GCA_044370415.1 of Pirellulales bacterium. Classification (GTDB taxonomy): domain Bacteria; phylum Planctomycetota; class Planctomycetia; order Pirellulales; family UBA1268; genus CAMCQY01. The sequence goes on along the minus strand of JBILVO010000007.1, from coordinate 1,965 downwards.
GTATGGCACCACGGGCTTCGCCGTCGGCCCCAACTACAACTCCGGCGCCGCCTTCGACTACGAGGGGAACGAACTGGGGAAGTGGTCGGGCGGCACCTATCAGCTGCACTTCGCCAACTTCGTCACGGCGATCAAGAGCCGCAACCACCGCGACCTGCACCTCGACATCGAGGACGGCCACCTCTCGAGCGCCCTGGCCCACCTGGGCAACGTGTCGTGGGCCTTGGGCGAGGTGGTGTCGCTCGGCACGAGGCCCACGCTCGCCGCAAGCGATCGGCACGTGGCCGACACCTGGGACAGCTTCGAGTCCCACCTGCGGGAATCCGACGTCGACTTCGCAGCGACGAAGCTCAAGCTCGGCCGCGAGCTCACGATCGATCCCGCGACCGAGCGGTCGACCGACGAGGAGGCCAACCGGCTCTTCACCCGCGACTACCGGAAGGGTTTCGAGCTGCCGCGGATGTGAGCGGCGAGCCGCCGAGGACGAGCTGCCAGAAGTCGAGGTCGAGCCAGCGGCCGAACTTATAGCCCGCCTCGCGGACGGTGCCGCAGTGGACGAACCCGAGCCGGCGATGCAGCGCGATGCTCGCCGCATTGGCGGCGTCGATGCCCCCCACCATCACGTGCACCTCCCGCGTGCGGGCCAGCGACACGAGCACCGCCAAGAGCGCCCGCCCCACGCCCCGTCCCCGGAACCGGGCGTCGACGTAGACGGAATGCTCGACGGTGTGCAGGTATGCAGGGAACGGCCGAAACGGCCCCCACGACGCGAAGCCCGCGAGCACGCCCGGCTCCGCCTCCACGCCGAGCACCGGCAGCCCCGCCCCCTGCTTGGCGGCCCACCAGGCGGACATCACGGCGGTCGACCGCGGCTCGTATTCGTAGAGCGCGGTCGTGTGCACGATCTCGTGGTTGTAGATCGCGCGGATCGCCTCGAGGTGGTGTTCGTGGCAGGGCCCGACCGACCACGAGCCGGCCCCGTCGCCCGCCTCCGCGTCAGCCATGGCGGTGCACCGGCTGCGGAGGCGGCGTGAGCAGTGACACGACCACGAGCACGAGGAAGCCCAGCGGGATCGTCACGAGCCCCGGCTGGCTGAAGGGCACGATCGACGCCTCGCGGCTCCAGCCGTAGACCTTCTCGAACGTGTCGGCCGAGAGGAGGATCCACACCAGCGACGCCAGCATGCCGACGGTGACCGCCGCGATGATCCCCTGCTTCGTCGTCCGCGGCCAGAAGAGCAGCATCGCCAGCGCAGGCAGGTTGGCGCTCGCGGCGATGTTGAACGCCCAGCCGACGAGGAAGCTGACATTGAAGCTGCGGAAGAGGATCCCCAGCGCCATCGCCACGACCCCCAGGACCACGGCGGCGATCTTGCCACAACGCACCTTCTCGTGGTCGGTCATCGGGATGCGGAGCACGTTTTCCACGAGGTCGTGGGCCACCGCCCCGCTGCCGGCCATGATCAGGCCGCTCACCGTGCCCAGCACGGTGGTGAAGGCGATCGCGGAGATGACTGCGAAGAGCGTCGTGCTGAACGACTTCGCCAGGAGCGGCGCCGCCATGTTCGTGCTCGTGGGGTCGAGGGCGCCGCTCGTCATGGCGCCCAGACCGAGGTAGAGCGTGAGCACGTAGAAGGCGCCGATCGCGGCGATTCCCACGACCGTGCTCTTCCGGGCCGCCGAAGCGTCCTTCACCGTGTAGTAGCGGATCAAGATGTGCGGCAGCGAGGCCGTGCCGCAGAAAAGCGCGAGCATGAGGCTCGCGAAATCGAGCCGGTCGGCCAGCTTCCCGGTCGTGAGCCCCTTGAAGTAGCCGCCCGGCTTGAGGAGGTCGGAGCCCTTCCGCTCGACCGGCGTGAACGTGGTGTGGGTGCCGGCCTCGTCGACGTGCTTCTTGGCCGACCAGGTGACGACCGTCGAATCCTCGAGCACGCCGAGGTACTCCAGCGGCCGCAGCGGCCCCGT